>CAYXPA010000154.1:0-6961 GCA_964466945.1 uncultured Verrucomicrobiota bacterium
TGATGCTATTGCTCCAAACCCGCTTTGCCCACCTTTTCAACTGCGGAGATTAGGACCAATGGCCCGAGTTTTCGCGGCGGGGCGCGGTGTTGAGCTTGCAACTGCACACCGTGTTTGCGTTGAACCTGCCGTTCGCCTGGGTGGTGTTGATGACCGCCTATGAAGACCTCTTCAACACCGGCCGCGCCTGATCGCTCGAGCGCCTGGGCGTGGACGCTCACCAACCTGCTGGTCCTGCCCGGGCTGGGCAGCCTGGCCGCCGGCCGCCAAGTGGGCTGGGCGCAGGCGGGCGTGGCGCTGGCGGGGCTGGGACTGATTGTGTACGGCCTGACGCGCCTGATTCGGGACTGGCTGGCTGCCGGACTGGAACCGGTGTTCGAGTTCACGCCGGCACTGGGCAGTTTGCTGGCGGGACTGGGGATTTCTGCCGTGGCCTGGTTTTGGGCGCTGGCGACCAGTATTCAAGTGCACCGCGCCCTGCGGGCCCGGGAACGTGCGGCGGCGGCGAGCGCATCTTCGGCCGCGCCGCCCAGGTTGGAAGCAGCGCCGCCCGCCGCCCCGCCGGCGACGTCGGCCCGGCCGGAGGCGGAGCAGCCCGGTGGCTGATCGAGTGCCGGTGCGGACCGCGCCGGCGGCGCGTCGCTCACGGTCCGCCGGGCGGGCGGCCGAAGGCCTCGATGAACTTCACGAGGGCGCGCACGTCGTGGTAGTTGGCCTTCCAGTTGTGGGCCTTGGCGGTGCTCTTGGGTCGGCCGTCGGCGGTGACCGTGTCCAGCCAGATGCCGTCTTCGGGTCGGATTTGGTGGCGGCGCAGGAAGCCGATGAGTTTGCCCAGCGCCTCGCGCCAAGCGGGGTTGTTCCGATGCTGCAGGCCCTCGGTGAGCGCGGCCATGAATTCGGCCTGGCTCCACCAGACCTTGTCGGTGTCGGTGGCGGGTTCGTCGTCGAAGCCGCGGTTGTAGAGGCCGCCGCGCTCGGGGTCGGTACCGTAGCGCAGGGCGTGTTCGAGGATGGCCTCGAAGTGCGCCCAGGACGGCCGTTGTTCGAGTACTTGTTCGGCGCGGACCATGAGCCAGGCGAACTCGACGTTGTGGCCGTAAGAGAGGCCGGCGCTCTGGGGGTCGGTCACCGGCTTCCAGTTGGGCTGGCGGTGGAAAGCGGAGCGCCCGGGTTGCCTGGGGTAAAACCACTTCTGGTTGAGCTTGAGCGCCTCGGCCAGGGACCGGCGCACTGTCTTGTCGCGGGTGACCTCGTACAGTTCGGTCAACGCCTCCATCCAGTGGAGGTGGGCGTTGGCGCTCTTGAGGCCGGCGACCTCGACCTCGATGCGCGGGTCCTGCTCGGTGATCAGTTCCCACTCGCGGGTGTAATGCTCGCCCCAGCCGTCGTGCTTACGGTCGTGGCAGCGCTCCTGGATGACGCGGTACAGGTCCATCGCGTGCCGCAGCGCCGCGGGGTCTTCACTGGCCCGGTGGTACTCGACCAGGGCATAGACCACGAACGCCTGGCCGTAGAGGTATTTGCGGTCGTTGACCGGCCGGCCGGCCAAGTCGGTCTTCCAGTAGTACCCGCCGAGGTTGGTGTCGCGGAAATGCTCGAGCAGGAACACGTAACCATGCCGGGCCGCGCGCAGGTAATCGCGTTGCGGGTCGCGGAAGCCCTTCCGGTAGGCGTGGGCAAAGCCCCAGACCATCCGGGCCTGGGTCACAATCATCTTCTCGGTCGCGGGCGGGGCCGGGCGGGCGGCGTCGTCGGCCAGCAGGTAGCCGCCGCGTTCCCAGTCCACGCAACGGTCGTACCAGTAGGGCAGCACCTTGGTGAGGAGCTCCTGGCGAAACGTCTCGGCCTCCGCCGCAAGGTCCACGGCCGCTTCGGCGGCGGCCCCGCGGGGCCACGCGCCAAAGGCCAGCATCAACGCCGCGGCGAGCGTCGTCAGGCCGGAGCGGGAAAAACCCGTTGAGTGCATGGCCCAAAGGCTCCCACCCACCAGAGGTGCGTCAACCGGAAAGCGCCGGCGCCCGGGGCGGGAAGCCGTTTTCAGGAGTACAACGCCAAAAACTGGCGGCGGTACACGGCTTCTTGGGCGGGGAGTTTGCGGCGGAGTTTTTCCGGCGAAAGGGCGCCGTGCTGGAAGCGGCGTTTCTCGAACACCGGCATGTCCAGCCCGGTGAGCGCCTTGATGCCGCGGGCCACGATCTCGCCCTTGAGGGCGTAGAGCCGCGCCACGTCGCCCCGGGTGAGCGCGTCGAACGGGATGCCCTCGGCCACCTCGATGACCGCCGGGCGGGTGAAGGGGCTGAAGCCCTCGAACCCGCAGTGCCGTTGCGTGGCGTAGGTGCGGGTGTAGCTGCGGCTCAGGCCGCCGCTGTACGTGAGCGAATGCTTGAGCCGGCCCACGCCCCAACCCTCGTGGTAGAGCATCAAGTTGTTGACCACGCTGCGGATGGTCAGCTCGGGGTTTTCCTCGATCGGGTAGTCCTTGAGGTTCTCGTCGCCCCCGTCTCCGTCGAGCAGGTAACGCCAGTCCGGGTACCGCGCGCGGATGCCGCGGCACAGGGCCAGCGACATGCTGGCGGCCTCGAGGTCCAGCGGTTTGTAGTCTTCCACCACGCGCAGGGTTTCCAGCGGGTCCAGCGCCTCCGGGTCGGCCTCAATGGGCTCCAAGAACAGCCCCAGCCCCAGGCGTTCGAGGAAGGCGCGAGCCTGGGCGAGGTCGGGCCCGTCGCCGAAGGTCAGGGTGAAAGCCTTGAGCCGGGCCGGGCTCTGGCCCAGCCGGCGCAGCACGTGGTAGGTGGTGAGAAAAACAGCGCCGCTGTCCACGCCGCCGGAAAAGGCCACGCCCAGCGGCTCGTGGGCGGGCACCTGGTCAAGCCATTTGGCGATTTCCTCGGCCAGAGCGCCAATGTAGCGGCGGCCCAGGTCATCGAGGTCCGTGCCGAAGCGGTTGCGCTCGGGCGTGAAGAAGCGCGTGTAGGTGGGCTCGGGGTCCGGGCAACCGATCAGTTGCAGCTCCACCACGTAATGCGCCGGCACCATGCGGGTGTAGCTGGGGTGAAACTGGTCCGCCAAACCCTCGCGCGCCAGGGCGTCGCGGATGGTGTCCATGCGGTCGGCCACGAACAGCGCCGGGCCTTCGTGGCGCTTGGCCAGGAAGTAGCGCATGGGCCGGTCCAGCGAGCGGGCCATGCGGACGGTTTTGCCCTCGCGGGCGATCAGGGCAAAGGAGCCCTCGATGGCCCGCACTGCCTCGGGGCGGCCGGAGCGGATGCGCTCGCGGGCTTCCTCGACGGTGCAGTTGAGCAGGCGGTTCAGACCCGGATCGAGCAGGTCCACGACGCGTTCGATGTACTGTTCCATAGCGCGGTTGGGATGTCGGCCACGACTCTAAAGGCGCGTGCACCGGCGGGCAACTCAAACAGGCGGCCGTCCCGGTTTCCACGATGCGCCGCCGCCGCGCGCGGCGGGTTTGGACGTGACCCGCCCGGGCGTTGCCGACACGCTTCGGGCCATGAACCCACCGGAACTTCGAGACCGCGTGGCCGTGGTTACCGGCGCCAGCCGCGGCTTGGGGCGTGCCATCGCGCTGGCTCTGGCCGACGCCGGCGCGCACCTGGCCCTGATGGCCCGCGACGCTGCCGCCCTCAACGCCGTGGCCACCGAGGTCGAGCAGCGCGGACGTCGAGCGCTGGCGTGCCCGTGCGATGTGACGAGCGAGGCCGACGTGGCCGCCGCCGCGGCGCAGGTTCAAGCGCGTTATGGCGGCGCGCATATCCTGGTCAACAGCGCGGGCGTGAACCTTCGCAAGCCGATGACCGAGTTCACCCTGGCCGAGTGGCGGCAGGTGCTGGATACGAACCTGACCGGGGTGTTTTTGGTGTGCCGAGCGTTTGTGCCGCTGCTGCGCGGCCGGGGCTATGGCCGCATTCTTAACCTCACTTCGATCCTGAGTCACGTGGCCCTGCCCGGGCGGACGGCCTATGCGGCGAGCAAAGCCGGGCTGCTGGGGTTCACGCGCGCGCTGGCACTCGAGCTGGCCCCGGAAGGCATCACCGTCAACGGCATCAGCCCCGGTCCCGTGGCCACCGCCATCAACCGGCCCATCCTCGAAAATCCCGCGTTGAGCCGCGAGTTCACCGCGCGCATCCCGGCCGGGCGCTGGGGCCGCGAGGACGAAGTGGCCGCGCTGGCGGTGTACTTGTGCGCGGAGGCGGCCGGCTGGATCACCGGCACGGACGTGGTAATGGACGGTGGCTGGACAGCGCAGTAATCCGTCCCATCCCGCCCCGTGGCCGCCCGCGCCGCGGTGCCGGTTCAGGACAGGCGCCAGACGATGCGCGCCTTGTTCAAGTCGTAGGGCGACATCTCCATTTTGACGCGGTCGCCCGCGGTGAGGCGGACAAAGCGCCGGCGCATCTTGCCGGAGATGGTGGCCAGCACGAGGTGTTTGTTGGTCAGTTCGACGCGGAACATGGTGCCGGCCAGCACGCTGACGATGCGCCCTTCAACTTCGATGTGGTCTTCCATGCAAGCGATCCTTCCGTGGCGGCGGGACTCGGGGCCAGTTCGCCGCCCGACACCGCCGGCCGGCAGCGAAAAACAAAACGCAAAAAGCGGCGCCCCGGCAAGGGACGCCGCCCTTGGATGAGAAAACCGTCGCGGCTTAGTAGCGCTCGCGCCGGCCGCCGCCGAAATCGCGCCGCGGGCCGCGGCCGTAGCCGCCGCCCCCGCCGGAAGGACGCTCTTCCTTGGGCCGGGCGATGTTGACGGTGAGGGCGCGGCCGTCGAGCTGCGCGCCGTTCATGGCCTGGATGGCCTTTTGGGCCTCTTCCTCGGTGCTCATGGTGACGAAGCCGAACCCGCGCGGGCGGCCGCTGACGCGGTCCACCATCAGGTTGGCTTCCACGACCACGCCGTGCGCGGCAAACGCGTCGTGCAGGTCGTTTTCCGTGGTGTTGTAGGACAGGTTGCCTACAAACAGCTTGTTGTTCATGTGATGATACGCCGTTGGAGACCGACCTTGAATTCCAGACTGTTCCCGACTGCCGGGTTTCAAATCATCACTGAACCGAGTTCAACTGAAGATTCACCATGCCGTGGAAGGACGTGTGCCCAACCGCTGGGACGCAGTGTAGGGCCCGCCGCCCCGGGCGCAACCGGAATCGCAAAATTTTTTTGAGCCCGCCCCGCCGGGGTGTCGTTTGACAGTCGGGCCGCCCTGCCTAACCTCGAAGCCCCATGGCGAAAGCGGCGTCCGCCCCGGCCATCCGCCTGCGCGGGGTCCGGCACAACAACCTCAAGGGCTTTGACCTGGACCTGCCCGCGCACCGGCTCATCGTCATCACCGGCCTGAGCGGCTCCGGCAAAAGCTCGCTCGCCTTCGACACCCTCTACGCCGAGGGCCAGCGCCGCTACCTCGAGACCTTCTCACCCTACGCGCGGCAGTTTTTCGACCGCATGGACAAGCCGCGCGTGGACCGCATCGAGGGCATTCCGCCGGCCATCGCCCTCGAGCAACGCAACGCCGTCCGCACCACCCGCAGCACCGTGGGCACGATGACCGAAATCTGCGACCACCTGAAGGTGCTTTGGCCGCACCTGGCCCAACTGCACTGCCGCGGCTGCGGCCGCCCGGTCCGGAAGGACCCGCCCTCGGCCATTTGGGAGAGCCTGGACGCGGAATTCCGGGCGCCCAACGTTTCCGCCGGCGCGCCGAATCTCGTCTCGGCCGACGCCGCCCCCGAATGCCTGATCACGTTCGACCTCCCGCTCTCGGAGAAACTGTCCCTGGCCGAATCCCTCGCCCTGGTGGCCAAGCAGGGCTACGCACGGCTGCTGGTCGGCGACCGGGTTGTGCGCGTGGAAGAGGCCGGGTCGCTGTTGCAAGACTCCGTCGCCGCGAGCAAGGACCCGACGGCCGAAGCCGGCAGCCCAAAGTCCGGGGGTGCGATTTCGCTCGCCAGCCTCCGCTACCTGACCGTGGTGCAAGACCGGCTCCGGCTGGTGCCGGCGGCACGCGCGCGCTTCTTGGAGGCGTGCGAGCAGGCCTACCACTTCGGCCAGGGCCGGCTGGCGGTGCGGTTTCTGCCGCTCGGGGCCGGCGCGGTGCGGCGCTTCTCGAATCGCCGCCACTGCGCGGAGTGCGACCTCGAGTACGCCGAACCGACGCCGGCGCTTTTCAGCTTCAACCACCCGCTGGGCGCCTGCCCCACCTGCAAGGGCTTCGGCCGAATCATCTCGATTGACTACGACCGCGCCATCCCGGACCGCTCGCTCACCCTGGCCCAGGGCGCGGTGCGGCCCTGGCGCAGCGGCTTCAGCGCCGAATGCCAGGCGGACCTGGCCAAATTCTGCCGCGCCCGCGGCGTGCCGATGGACGTGCCCTTCCGCGACCTCGCGCCCGAACACCAGCGCTGGGTCCTCGAGGGCGACCCCGACTACGGCGTGGACGAGGAGCACGATTGGCCGCGCGCCTGGTACGGCGTGAAGGGGTACTTTCGCTGGCTCGAATCCAAGGCCTACAAGATGCACGTGCGCGTGCTCTTGAGCCGTTACCGCGCCTACACGCCCTGCCCGGACTGCGGCGGCCGGCGGCTGAAGCCCGAAGCCTTGTGGTACCGGTTGCCCCTGCCGAACCTCGCTCCGGACGGTGTCGGGAAAGAAGCCGTCGCGCCGCGATTGCCCGCCTCGCTAAACCTGGCGGAGTTCTACGCCCTGCCCCTGCGTGATGCTTACCGCGTCGTGGACGCGCTCTGGCGCTCCCGAGCCGGCGCCGCGCCCGGCCCCCGGACGGCGCGCGACCCGCTGGACTACGCGCTGGCGGAAGTGCGCGCGCGGCTCGGTTACCTGGTCGAAATCGGTCTGGGTTACCTCACGCTGGACCGGCCCACGCGCACCTTGTCCGGCGGGGAAACCGAGCGCGTGAACCTCACCACCTGCCTGGGCACGCGCCTGGTGAACACGC
>CAYXPA010000155.1:0-6895 GCA_964466945.1 uncultured Verrucomicrobiota bacterium
CGGCAGCCCTGGAGCCGGTGTGCCGGTGGGAACTGGCCCGGCTCGAATAAGCCCGGGTCGGCTTTTCTCTGCCCACCGCCGTCGTAACGCGACCGTCACCGGCCGAAACCTGTGAGTCAACGCGGTTCCTCCCGCGACAATCCGGCGTGGCTCACGACCGCGCGCGGCTCGCGGTGCTCTGGGCGCGCCGGCGCCGGACCGCGGCAAACACGGCCAAACCCAGGGCGGCGCCGAGCGCGTAATCCGCCGGTTCCGGCACGGTGGTGAAGACAATTCCGCGGGCCGTCATCTCCGAGAGATAGGTCGGGATGAAGTTGTCGAAGTTGTAGAAGTTCCCGTTCGAGTCCGTGCCAATGGCGCTGTGCGTGCCGACGAGGGCGAGCGTGCCGTTCCACGGCACGAACAAGGGGCCGCTCGAGTCCCCGCTTTGGTATCGCGTGTTGCCCGGCTGCCCGGTGTCCACGTGGTAAATGGTGTAAGTGTCGGCCACGGAATCCCCCGCGTTGAGCGGGTAAAGGTCCAGGTCGGCGAAGCCGTGGATCGTATCGGCCCCGATGCGCGGACCGGCCGAGCCGTTGGCGCCCCCGTAACCGTAGCTGAGCAGCGGCAGGCCCACGTACAGACTCGGGTTGGGCAGTTGCAGGATGGGATAGGGCGTGATGCCGTGGGCCGGGTCCAGGGGCGCGGACAACTTGCCGATGCTGAAGTCGCCCGGCTGCCCGGTCACGGGATGATTGAAACGAAACCGGGTGACATCCGTGATCGGCGACCACGAGTAAGACACCACGCTGCCGAGCGCGGGGCTGTAAAAGTGGAGCGTGCTCCCCGGCTGGAAGTGCGAGGCGTACACGAAGTACTGGCTGCTGATCATCGCGATGTTGCGGCGCAGGTCGCCAGGGTCCCACCCCACGCCGGACCAGTTGTAGCTCAGGCCAATGAAGGAGGCGCCGGTGTTCGGCACGGGTGCCGAGGGGAAACCGCCGGCAAAGCGATCATGCACGGCGGAGGAATAGTCGTTGATGACGACCGCGCGAAGTCCCTGCGTCTGGACGGCAGCCACCGCCAGACAAACCCAAGTTAGCCAGCGCATAGCCCGCAAGTAGCCCATCCGCTGACGACTGTCAACCTTGCGCGTCCGCAACACCGTCCGCCGCGTGAACCCGGGGACGGTTTGGGGCGGCGAAAATCGCTGACCTGCGCTGCCGCAAACGCGTCCCACCCCGGTAACCTCTTGATTTGGGTCAATGCCTGCACAGCCCGCGCGGGTTACCCACAAACCATGCAAGCCTTGCTTCGCCTCCTAGTCTGGACTGTCGGGTTTCTGTGCTTGGGCGGCTCGATGCGTTTACCGGGAGCGGAACCGGCCGAATGGGAGCGTGGCCGGGCCGTGTACGAGGCTCACTGCGCCGCCTGCCACGGCGTGAACGGGGACGGCAACGGCCCGGCCGCCGTGTGGCTGTACCCCAAGCCGCGCAACTTCAGCGCCGGGCTCTACAAAATCCAGTCCACTCCGGCCGGGTCGCTGCCGACGGACGAGGACCTGTTTCGCACCATCACCCGCGGGCTGGGCGGCAGCTCGATGCCGGCTTTCAACTACCTGCCGGAGGCCGACCGCCGGGCGGTGGTCGCCTACGTCAAACACTTGACCGCCACGGGGGGACCGGACGGCCGGCGGGTGAACCTTTTCGAGCAGGCCCGGGCCAACGGCGCGGCCACCGCGCCCATCAACGTGCCGCCGGAACCTCCGTTGACCTTTGACTCGATCGTCCGCGGTAAAGAGCTTTACCTCAGCCTGCAGTGCGTCTCCTGCCACGGCGAGACCGGCGCGGGCGACGGGCCTTCGGCGCCGACGCTCAAGGACAGTTTCGGCATACCGATCCGTCCGCGGGATTTCAGCTCGGGGGCGTTTCGGGGCGGGGCCGGCGGGGCGGATTTGTACACCCGCATCGCGGTGGGACTGGCCGGCACGCCCATGGTGGCCTACCCGGACGAGGTCCTCAAACCGGCCGACCGCTGGGCCTTGGTGCACTTCATCCAGTCGCTACGACAAAAGGACGCCGAAGTGAACGACATCCTCAGCCCTGAAGACGGCACGATCCCCGTAGCGCGCGTGCGCGGTGCCCTGCCCGCTGACCCGATGGACCCGGCCTGGGAACGGATTGAAAGCGTGCGCGTGCCGCTGAACCCCCTCTGGCCCGAGCCGTATCCCATCCCGGCTGTGGCCGTGCGCGCCCTGCACAACGGCCGGGAAATGGCCATCCTGCTGCAGTGGCGCGATGAAATCTTCGACGGCGCCCCCGTGCGGGTGGAGGACTTCCAGGACGCCGCGGCGCTCCAGTTTTCTCTCACGGGCCACTTCCCCTTCCTGGGCATGGGCGACGTGCAAAACCCGGTCAACCTCTGGCAATGGAAGGCCGGCTGGCAACAGGCCGTGGACGGCGCGCGCCCGGACGTCGAGACCGCGCATCCGACCATGCACGTGGACGTGTACCCCGATCCGTTGATGCAGGCCACGTACCGCACCGCCGAGGCCGCCGGCAATCTGCTGGCCGCCCGGGCGATGAAGTCGCCGGTCGAAGACGCCAACGCCGCCGGCTTCGGCACCATCACCAGCCAGCCGCCCGAGGCGCAAAACGTGCGCGGACGCGGCGTCTGGGCCGGCGGGTTTTGGAACGTGCTGTTTGTCCGCGAGCTGCGCTCCCGGGACAAACAGGACGTACAGTTCAAGCTCGGCCAAGCGGTGCCCGTGGCCTTCGCCATTTGGAACGGCGCCCAGCGCGACCGCAACGGCCGCAAGGTCGTCAGCCACTGGTTTCAACTTACCCTGAACCCCTGAACCGCCCTCCCGTGTTTAGCCAACCCAGTCTCTTTCTGCAATGAACACTCCGAGCCTTTCCCGACGCGACTTCATCCAGCGCAGCGGCTTGGTGGGCGCCGGTCTGACCGCGCTGCACCTCTGGCCGTTGCGGCACCTCCAGGCCCAGGAGACCAACCCCAATCCCCTGGCCCATTACCCGAACCGCGACTGGGAGAAAATCTACCGCCACCAGTACGCCTACGACTCGAGCTTCTCGTGGGTCTGCGCGCCCAACGACACACACAACTGCCGCGTCACGGCGCACGTCCGCAACGGCGTCATCATCCGCATGGGCGAAGAGTTCGACGTGGGCACGTATTCCGACCTCTACGGCAACAAGGCGTCTTGGAACTGGGGCAACCGCCATTGCGCCAAGGGCTACACCTTCCACCGCGTCATCTACGGCCCCTACCGCCTCAAACACCCCATCGTGCGCCTGGGCTGGAAGCGCTGGGCCGACGACGGCTTCCCCACCCTCACCCGTGAGCTGCGCGCCAAATACAAGTTCGATTCCCGCGGTACGGACCGCTTTGTGCGGATTTCCTGGGACGAGGCCTTCACCTACATCGCCCGCGGCCTCAAGGCCATTGCCGCCCGCTACAGCGGGCCGGAAGGCGCCCGTTTGTTGGCCGAGCAGGGGTATCCGCCCGAAATGATCGAGGAAATGGGCGGCGCCGGCACGCGCACCATCAAGTGCCGTGGCGGCATGGGACTTCTGGGCGTGCTGGGCAAGTATGGCATGTACCGCCTGTGCAATTCCCTGGCCCTGCTCGACGTCCACGTGCGCGGCGTCCCGCCCGAGCAGGCCCGCGCCGGCCGCAACTGGTCCAACTACACCTGGCACGGCGACCAGGCCCCGGGCCATCCCTGGGTGCACGGCTTGCAAAACTCGGAGTGCGACTTCAACGACCTGCGTTCCTCCAAGCTCATCATCATGAACGGGAAGAACCTGGTCGAAAACAAAATCACCGACTCCCACTGGTTCATCGAGTGCATGGAGCGCGGCGCCAAGATCGTGGTCATCGCCCCCGAATACGGCGCGCCCGCCACCAAGGCCGACTACTGGATTCCCGTGCGGCCGGCCACCGACGCCGCGCTCTGGCTGGGCGTGGCGCGGCTCTTGATCGTACGGGGCTGGTACGACGCCGCGTTCGTCAAGCAGTTCACCGACTTTCCGTTGCTGATTCGCGCCGACAACCTACGGCGCCTGCGCGCCCACGAGGTCTTCCCCAACTACAAGTCCGCGCTGCCCGCCGACGGCCCCAGCAAGACCGTCCAGGGCCTCACCGACGAGCAACACGGGCGGCTGGGCGACTTCGTGGTCTGGGACGCGCGCGCCGGCGCGCTGCGCGCCGTGCACCGCGACCTGGTCGGCCAAAAGCTCGTCGCCGCCGGCCTGGACCCGGCGTTGGACTGGACCGGCAAGGTGCGCCTGACCGACGGCACCGAGGTGGAGGTCAAAACCGTCTGGGCCCAGTACCAGGTGCATCTGCGCGACTACGACCTGGACACCGTGGCCGACATCACGGGCGCGCCCAAGGACCTGGTCGAGCAACTGGCGAAGGACATCGCCACCATCACGCCCTGTTCGATTCACCAGGGCGAAGGCATCAACCACTGGTTCCATGCCACCGAGGCCAACCGCGCGGCCTATCTGCCGGCCATGCTCACCGGCAACATCGGCAAGCCGGGCGCAGGCGTGCATGGCTGGGCGGGCAACTACAAGGCCGCGCTGTTCCAGGGCTCGAAGCTCACCGGTCCGGGCTTCAAAGGCTGGGTTGCGGAAGACCCGTTCCATCCCAATCTCGATCCCGACGCCCACGGTCGCGACGTGGCGGCGCACGCCTACACCAAGGACGAGGAGCCCGCGTACTGGAATCACGGCGACCTGCCGCTGATCGTCAACACGCCCAAGGAAGGCCGGAAGGTCTTCACGGGCAAGACCCACATGCCCACGCCCACCAAGGCGATGCTGTTCACCAACGTCAACCTCATCAACAACGCGAAGTGGGCCTACGGCGTCATCAAGAACGTCAACCCGCGGGTCGAGTTGATCGTGAGCATTGACATCCAGGCCACGGCGTCGGTCGAGTATTCGGACATCGCGCTGCCGGCCAATTCCTGGTGCGAGTTCCAAGACCTTGAGATCACCGCCAGTTGCTCGAATCCGTTTCTGCAAATCTGGAAGGGCGGCATCAAACCGCTGTACGACACCAAGGACGACCTCAGCATCCTGGCGGGCATCGCGAATGGATTGGCGAAGGTGACCGGCGACCAGCGGTTCTCCGACTACTTCAAGTTCGAGAACGACGGCAAACGCGGCGTGTACATCCAGCGCCTGCTGGACACCTGCACCACCACGGCGGGCTACAAGCTCCAGGACATCATGGCCGGCAAGTACGGCCCGTCCGGCGGCGCGCTCATGAACTTCCGCACCTACCCGCGGATCCCCTTCTACGAGCAGATCCACGATAGCTGGCCGTTTTACACCGAGACCGGCCGGCTGCACTCCTACACGGACGACCCCACCGCGCTGCAATGCGGCGAGAACTTCATCGTCCACCGCGAGGGCCCCGAGGCGACGCCCTACCTGCCGAATGTGATTGTCAGTTCCAATCCCTGGGTGCGCCCGAATGACTTCGGCGTCCCGCTCACGGCCGAGCACTGGGACGAGCGGACGATACGCAACGTGAAGCTGCCGTGGGAACAGGTGAAGGGCACCAGGAACTTCCTTTGGGAACGCGGCTACCAGTTCTACTGCCTCACCCCCAAGTCGCGTCACAGCGTCCATTCCTCCTGGGCCAACGTGGACTGGCATCTCATCTACAACTCGAACTTCGGCGACCCCTACCGCCTGGACAAACGCCTGCCCAACGTCAGCGAACACCAGCTCCACATCAACCCCCGAGCCGCGCGCGACCTGGGCCTCAACGACGGCGATTACGTCTATGTGGATGCCAATCCCGCCGACCGCCCCTACCTGGGCGCCACGCCCAGCGACCCCTTCTACAAGGTCAGCCGCTTGATGCTCCGGGTGACCTACAACGGCGCCTACCCCTATCACATCGTCATGATGAAGCACGGCACCTTCATCGCCACCGAGAAAACGGTGAAGGCCCAGCAGACCCGGCCCGACGGCTTGTCGCTGACCGAGAACGGCTACATCGCCAATTTCCGTTTCGGCTCCCAGCAGTCCATCAACCGCAATTGGCACATGCCCATGCACCAGACCGACACGCTCTTCCACAAGACCAAGGTCTTCATGGGTTTCCTCTTCGGCGGCGAGGCCGACAACCACGCCGTCAACACCGTCCCCAAGGAGTGCCTGGTCCGCATCACCAAGGCCGAGGACGGCGGCCTGGGCGGCAAGGGCCCGTGGAAAGGCGGCACCGGCGGGCTCTCGCCCGGGGCGGAAAACGACGTCATGCAAGCCTACCTGGCCGGCGATTTCGCCACCGGCAAGGTCACCCCTCAAGCGCCGGGCTACGAGTAACCGAAGGCCTTACCCGAGGATTGCATGCGCCCCTACTCACCCAGCGTCAGCGGCAGCAGGCAGGTGAAACCGGCCTGCTCGAAATGCCGGTCGGTGGTGAAGGCCTCGGCGATGCCCTGGTCGGCCATAATCACGAAGCTGGCACAATCCACCAAGCCCCAGGACTTGTCGGATCGGCTGGCGTACAAATCCAAGGCGCGGCGGACCAGGCTGGTGGTGACCGGCACCACCTGCACGTTCGGACTGATCAAGACCTGCCTCGCCGCCTTCGCAAAAGGAATTCGCGCCGGTGTGCGAGCCAGTCCATTGCCCGTCTCCGCGAGTACCCATTCGGTCAGGACGAGCCGACAACCTTCCCGACCCAGTTCCCGCCAACGGCGGACTGCGGTGGCATGCAGTTCCTCCCGCGCGTTCAAAAGGGCAATCCAGCCGGAGGTGTCAAGGAAGACGCTTCGTGGCATCCGTCGCCTTGGGATGACCGTACAGGTAATGGTCAATGTTCACAGCCAGGTCAGGGATGCCGGTGTCCACCGCCAGCTCGGGCA
>CAYXPA010000156.1:0-6862 GCA_964466945.1 uncultured Verrucomicrobiota bacterium
CCTCGCCCGAGGGGTGGGCTAAGATCGAGGGGTCGTGGGCGGTCAGCCCTCGACCGGAGCCGGCGGCGGGCAGGCGGCGGTAGAAGTCTGACCCACCCGTTGAACCCGAATCTCCGAGAGGTCGCCCAACCGGCTGGCGTGCTCGATGGTGATTGTCACCACGCGGCCGGCCTCATCCCGGTCCAGATACACATCCTCGCCCAGTTCCCGCGTTTCGACCACCGGACGCGCGCTGAACTCGACCAACGCGGTGTCCGTGTCTTCGAAGTAGGTGATCTTCATCGCTGGGACATCCTGCCCGATCCGGTCGGGTACGGGTATGCCGGAAACAGGCGGTGATCGGGAGACCCGGCATCCGAGGGCATTCAGCGCGGGTTTGCGGTAGCCGCGCCTTACCCTGTGGCCAGCCGGGCGGCGCGAACGGTGTTGCGCAGCAGCATGGCGATGGTCATCGGCCCCACGCCGCCGGGGTTGGGGGTGATGAGCCCGGCCAGGGGCTGCACGCGCGCGAAGTCCACGTCGCCCACCAGCCGGTAGCCGGACTTCGCCGCCGGGTCGGGCACGCGGTTGACGCCCACGTCCACCACCACCGCGCCGGGCTTGACCATGTCCGCCTTCACGAATTCGGCCACGCCCATCGCGGCAATCAGGATGTCCGCGCGGCGGCAGTGGGCGGCCAGGTCGCGCGTGCGCGAGTGGCAGACGGTGACCGTGGCGTCGGCGTGGCGGGCCTTTTGGAGCAGGAGGCTGGCCAGCGGTTTGCCCACGATGTTGCCGCGGCCCAGCACCACCACGTCCGCCCCGGCGATGGGCACGCCGGAGCGGATGAGCAGTTCATGCACGCCGGCCGGGGTGCAGGGCACAAACCCGGTGGGGTCGCCGAGCATGAGCTTGCCCACGTTGAGCGGATGGAACCCGTCCACATCCTTGGCGGGGGAAACCGCGGCGTACACGCGGGCGGGGTCCAACGGCGGCGGCAGGGGCGCCTGGACGAGGATGCCGTGGAAGGCGGGGTCGGCGTTGAGCCGGGCGATGAGCGCGAGCAACTCGGCCTCGGTCGTGCCCGCGGGCAGGACGTGCGTTTGCGAGCGCACACCCAGCCGCGCGCACTGGCGTTCCTTCATGCCCACGTACACCTGCGAGGCCGGGTCCTCGCCCACGCGGATGAAGGCCAGGCCGGGTTGGACGCCGCGCGCGGCCAGCGCGGCAATCTCGGCGGCGGTCTCGCGGTGGATTTGCTCGGCAATGGCGCGCCCGTCAATGAGGTTGGTCGGCGTGGTCACTCGGTGAGCAGGATTTTTTCGACGCGAATCAACGGCGTGGCCCAGCCGGCGTCCAGGAATTCCTCGCCGGTGACGCGGACCCGTTTGCCGCGGAACGGACGCAGGTCCGGCCCGGAGTCGGCCGGCAAAAGGTAGTTCAACCGCGCGCCCGTGTCCGTGCCGCGCAACTCATACCGGGTGGGCGCCTGAATGCTGCGCGTGGCGCGCACGATGCCTTCGCGCTGAACGACGCGGCGGGGCGGCGGGGCGGCCGGCTCGGGGGCGGAGACCGCGGCGGATGGCGCCGCGGCCGGTGCGGGTGCCGGGGTCGGTTGCCGGGGCGTTTCGCCCGCCGGCGGCACTTCCGGATCGGCGGCCGGGCCGGGCGGGACGGAGGGCTGGGGCGTTTCCGCAGGCGGGGTTTTCGGGGCGGGCGATTCTGGCGGCGGCGCGGCGTCGGCCGGAGCCGTTTCGCGGAGCGGCGGCGACGGTTCCGGGGCGACGGCCTCGGGCGCGGGACGTGGCGGCGCCGGCTCGAGCAGGTGCGCGGCGACGTAGCCGGAGAGACCGGGTGGCGCGATCACTTCGAGCCAACCATTGGTCCCGCCCACCACGGAGAGCTTTGCCCCGCGGGCCACGCGCCCCAGCACGGCGTAGTCCTCGCTCGGACCGGCGCGCACGTTGAGCAACCGGGCTAGGACCACGCCCCCGGCGGGGTCCACATACTCCGCGGCCACCCAGACCCGCGAGCCGGCGGGCAGTTCGATGCGAACCCACTCGGTGACCGTGTCGCTGGCCAACAGTGGCGGCAGGCCTTCCTCGAACACCAGCACGCGCTGGCCGCGCTCCAGGCGCGTGACCACTTCGCCCTTGAGGCTGGGACGGCTGCGCACCAAGACCCGGTCGGCGCGCGCGACCGCCTCATTTTGGGCGCGGGCGGCGGGGAGGTTTTCGCCCGCCAGCCCGCCGCACAGCAAAAGGCAGGTCAGCCACCGGTTCATGGAATGCGGCCAGTAGAGGCGCGGGAGACCGGGTTGTCAACGGCCGGCGGGCGCGCGGACGCCGTGGCGGCGCGCAGCGCGGCGAGTTCCTCGGCACCGAGCACGCGCCACTTGCCGGGGGGCAGTTCGCCCAGACGCACGGGCCCCACGCGCAGCCGGACCAGCCGTTCGACCGTGTGGCCCAGGGCTTGGAACATTCGGCGCACTTCGTGCCGGCGGCCCTCGGTCAATTCCAGTTCCACCACGCTGTGCGAGGCGTTGGCGGAAAGCACCCGCGCGCGCCGGGCGCGGAGTGTCTCGCCCGCGTCGGACACGCCCGCGCAGAGCGCACGGGCCGTGGACGGGGGAAGTTTGCCGGTCACGGTGGCGTGGTAGGTCTTGACAATGCCGTAGCGCGGGTGGGTCAGGCGGAGGCAAAGCTCGCCGTCGTTGGTCAGGAGCAACAGCCCTTCGCTGTCGCGGTCCAGCCGCCCCACCGGGTAGAGGTCCTGCCACTCGGCGGGCAGGAGGTCGCTCACCAGGCGCTGCTTGGGGGTCTGGCGCGCGCGGGAGCAGACGAAGCCGCGCGGCTTGTGCAACGCCACGGTGAGGCGGCGGCGCGGCTGCACGGGGCGGCCGTCCACCACCACCTGGTCGGTGTCCGGCTCGACCTTGAACCCGGGCTCGCGCGCCGGGGCGCCATTGACCAGCACCCGCCCTGCGCGCATGAGCCGCTCAGCGGCGCGGCGCGAGGCCAGGCCCGCCTCGGCAATGAATTTGTGGAGCCGGATTTTCAACGCGACAGGCCCGCGGGGAGCCGGCGCCGGCCGACGCGCCGGGCGCCGTGACCCGGGCCGGCGCGGGTCAGCTCAAGGGCTTGGTCTTGCGCAGGCCGGTCACGCGGTCGCCTTCCTTCCACTCACCGCGTTTCTTGAGAATCTCGATCCGCTCATAGCGTTTGAGCACGTTGCGCTTGGCGCCCAGCGTGGACGCGGCGCGGAGACTTCGATGTTGCGACATGGCAGTATTACGGTTGCAAGTCGGTTTGCCCGCTCACCGGAGCGGACCCCGGTTGTAGCAGAAGCGGCGAACGCGGCCCAAGCTGAAAATGCAGCGCATCGGCTGAGCGTGGCTTTTCCGACTCTGGCCGCAGTAGCCGGACCCGCGGCGGCCGGCTACCAACCTGCGCTGCAGGCCGGCGGCGATGGCGCCCTCGGCGGCACGCGGGTGTGTGTGCACCAAACGAATCGGGTCGGCGGCAAGTTGCCGCCTACCGGCAGGAAGGCAGGCCGATGACGGCCAAGTTGACCGTTCCACCCGCATCAGAAAAGCGGCAGCAAGCTGCCGCACTCCACACGCTGGCGCGCATGGTAGGGCCGCGCTGTGTCGCGGCCGGTTGGGCGGCGCCGGCGCAGCGGCGCCCTACCTCGCGGAGCGTGTGGAGTGCGCCTGCCTGCCGCGCTTCGCTTGGCGCAGGCAGGTCGAGGACGGCCTGGAAGCCCGTCCCACCCGGGCATGAAAAAAGGCGGCGCATTTGCTGTCCGCGTAGGGCCAGCCAGACGATGACCTCGTCCCCCACGCAGGATTGGGCACAGCCCATAAACCCGATGCGCCAAGCCGGAGCCGAAGTCGTCCCGCCGCGCGCCTTGTCCCCCGGCTTGACCCCGGCGGTGGAAGCGCCTAGGCATGGCGCCAAGTCATGTCCACCCCGCGTCTTTTCTCCCGCCCCGCGGCCGATTCGCGTGCGCGCCTGAATCGGCGGCGTTTTCTGCAGCGGAGCGCCGCCGCCGCGAGCGCACTGGCGCTGCCGGGCTGGGTGCCCGCTTCGGCCCTGGGCGCGGACGGGCCGGCGCCGGCCAATGCGCGCATCGGGGTGGGCTTGATCGGCGTGGGCGCAATGGGCAGCGGGCACTTGCGCCGGTTGGCGGGCGACCCGGAGGTGCAGTTGGTGGCGGTGTGCGAGGTGGACCGTGAACGCCGGGAACGCGCCTGCCAAATCGCGAACGACATGTACGCCGCCGCCGGTCGCCCGGGCCGGTGCGCCGCGTACAATGACTACCGGGACCTGCTGGCTCGCGCGGACGTGGACGCGGTGGTCATCGCCACGCCGGACCACTGGCACGCCTTGCAGTCGGTGGACGCCGCGCGGGCGGGCAAGGACGTGTATTGCGAGAAGCCGATTTCGGTGACCATTGAGGAGGGCCGGCGCGTGGTGGCGGCGGTGCGCCGGTACGGCCGGGTGTTTCAGACCGGCACGCAGTACCGCTCGATTCCCGCGCTGCGCGCCGCGATTGCCTTTATCCGCGCGGGCGGGCTGGGCCGGGTGCGGCACGTGTTCACCCAACTGCACACGCTGGCCGGTTGGTTGGGCAGCGGGCGGTGCGCGCCGTACCGGGGGGTGTTGAATCCCGAGGTCACCGGCCGCAGTTACACGCCGCTGGACTTCGCGCTGCCCGCCGAGCCGGTGCCGGAGGGGTTGGACTGGGAATTGTGGGTGGGCCCGGCGCCGTGGCGGCCGTACCACCGGCTTTACCACGAGAACCCCTCGCCCGGGGTGGTGCCGTGGGCCTTCAGCGCCGCGTTCGGCGTGACTTCCAACACTTGGTTCCTGTCCCACGCAGCGGACGTCATCCAGTACGCGTTCGGAGTCGAGGAGAGCGGCCCGGTCGAGATCGTGCATCCGGCGGCGGGCGACTTTCCGACGCTCACGATGCGCTATGCCGACGGCGTGCTGTTGCACTTCATCCAGGACTGGCCGCAGGTGCCGGCGCTCTACCCGGGGGTGTTGCCGGAAACGGCGCGCGTGGCGGGGATGTTTGGCGGCCTCTTCGTGGGCGAACGGGGCTGGTTGGCGGTGCTGTACCACAACGGCCCCGCGGTCACCGGCGGGCCGGAGGAGTTGCTCGAGGAGATGAAGGCGAAAACTCGCGACGTCACGCTCGGCGCCCGGGACCATCACGCCAACTGGCTCCAAGGGGTGCGCGCGCGCCGCCCGCCGTCCTGCCCGGAGGAGCTGGGCCATCGCACCGCCACGCTGGGGCACCTGACCAACATCGCGTACTGGACCGGCCGTTCGCTGCGCTGGGATCCGGCGGCGGAGGTGTTCACGGATTGCGAGGCGGCCAATCGCCTGCGGGCGCGGCTGTTCCGCCCGCCGTGGCGGTGGTGAAGGCACGCGGACCGTTGGCCCTGCGGTGCCGACCCGCGCGCGGCCTTCAGGGCCGGGGCGCGCCGGCCAGCGGCGGGCATTCCTGCTGGGCCTCGGCTTCGCGCTGCTTTTGCTTCCACTTCTGGATGCGGTCCTGGTGGACGCCGCCCAGGACCAGCAGCTTGTCGAGGTTGTAAATCATCTCCTCGCGCCGGGTGCCGGTGAGCGAATAGTCCTTCATGAGGAAGATGGCCTCCTCCGGGCACACCTCCTGGCAGAAGCCACAGAAGATGCAGCGGAGCATGTTGATCTCGAACTCGCGCGGGCGTTTCTCGACGTTGCCGGTGGTGGGGTCCGGCTCCGGGCCGGGTGGGGTGATCTTGATGGCCCGGGGCGGGCAGACGAACTCGCAGAGCTGGCAGGAGACGCACTTGGTGCGGCCCTCCTGGTCGCGCACCAGATAGGGCGCGCCGCGGTACCCTTCGGGCACGACCCAGCGTTCCTCGGGGTACTGCATGGTGACCTTTTTGCGTAAGAAATGCCGCAGGGTGACCTTGAAGCCGGCCCAGACGGCGGGCAGGTACAGGCGTTCCCAGAACGTGAGCGGCTTGCGGGGGACAATCATCGGCGCACCTCCCGGGCAGGGGAAATACGGCGTGAGTGGGGGTATTCCACGGAGGGGCGCCCGCCCGCCAATCCTTCAGCGC
Source organism: uncultured Verrucomicrobiota bacterium (assembly GCA_964466945.1). Lineage (GTDB taxonomy): Bacteria > Verrucomicrobiota > Verrucomicrobiia > Limisphaerales > J093 > DSVZ01. The sequence continues at coordinate 6,098 of CAYXPA010000156.1, forward strand.
TCAAATCCTCGTCCAACTCCGGCCAGTGCACGCCAAGGCCGGGGCCGATTAACTCCCGGTGGTCCCGCTGCGCCTGCGAGGCCCGAAACAGGCGCGGAAACCGGATCAACGGCAAACGCATGGTTCGGCCGTCCTCGAAGTCCACGGTCAGGGTGCTGGCGTTGCTGCGCACCCGCAACACCCGCGGCTCAGCCAAACCGGGCATCCCAGGCACGACAGATTTCTTCTTCATGTTGCTCCAAAAACAGCGCGATGGTCCGCAGTTCGTGGGCCGGAAAACCGCCGTTCCGGGCCAAGCGCACCGGGCGCAGCCAGAACTTTGCCGCCGCGCCGCCCCGTGAAACATGCACGTGATACGGTTCGTTCCAGTCCGTGCTCTAACAGCCCACCCGATAACCCCGAATCCGCAACACCGTGGGCCTGGGACCGGTTCAGGCGCGCGCCCACAGCAAGGTAGCCGTGACCACCACGTTCGCCAGCGCCAGCGGCAGGAATCGTTTCCAGCCCAGGTCCATCAACTGGTCGAACCGGAAACGCGGCCACATCCAGCGCACCCAGATGAAGACCACCAGCATCCCCAACACCTTGGCCAGGAAAATGCCCAGGTGCGCCAGCCCCCCGGCCAGCGTCGTCGCCGGCTGGTTCAGTCCCCACCACGGCAGCGTCCAGCCGCCCAGAAACAGCGTCACCAGCATGGCCGAGGCCGCCACCATGTTCGCGTACTCGCCCAAGAAGAACATGGCGAACTTGATCGAGCTGTACTCG
>CAYXPA010000157.1:0-6853 GCA_964466945.1 uncultured Verrucomicrobiota bacterium
TGCCGGGCATGCGCCGGCTCAACAAGGTGGGCGGGTTTGCCACGAAGGACCTTTACGCGCTGTTCCCGGACGGGCCGATCAAAAAGGCCGCGCTCATCGCCGGCCTGCCCAAACCCGCCAGTTGCGTCTGACCGGAGGCCACCATGAGCACGACCGCACCCGACCGCATTCGCAAGGTCTCGATCATCGTGTCGCGCGGCACGCTGGACGGCGTGTATCCGGGCCTGATCATGGCCAACGGCGCGCGGATGGAGGGTATCGAGGCCAACCTGTTTTTCACGTTCTTCGGCCTGTATGCCGTGCTGAAGGGGTTCCAGGACAAGCTGCGCATCGCCACGGTGGGCAACCCGGCGTTGCGCGTGCCCCACGCCAAGGGCGTGCCGCTGCCCACGCTGCTGGGCGCGTTGCCGGGCATGTCCGCCTTCGCCACGCGCATGATGAAAAAGGAGATGGAGAAACTGGACATCCCGCCCGTGTCCGAGTTCCTGGAGATGATCCACGACGCCGGTGGGCGCATTTACGCCTGCAAGGCCACGGTGGACATGTTCCATCTGACGCCGGCGGACTTTGTGCCGCAGGTGGACAAGGTGCTGACGGTGGGCGAATTCTACGAGTTGTCCGCCGGGGCGCAGATCATCTTCACCTGAGCTCCCGATCCGGGCTGGTCCGCTCAAGGCCGGCGTGCCTTGCTCAGCGGTCGAAAACGATTTCCCAGCGCGATTGCCCGCGCACGAACAGCCGCGCCACGCGCCCGGCCAGCTTGTCGGTCTCGCGCCGGGCAGTGTCCGGGCCGACCACCTGCGGGTACCAACCGTCGGCGGGCAGCTCGCCCAGGACTTTGCGCGGCGGCGACCAGCCGCGCGGATGGGCGAGGTCGTCGTTGAACGAGACGTACACGCCTTCCTGGGTCCAGCGATAGTCCCGCGCCCGGTTCAGCAGCATCACGTACCGGCGCAAGTGGTGGTTCCAGTGGATGGCCGGCCCCCAGAAGGCGTCGGCGTCCTCGCGGTGCCAGTCCACCCGGGCCGGGAAAATGGGCGTGGCGCGGCCGCCCAAGCCGGGCTCGCTCCAGGCGCCGGCGTGCCATTTCCAGACCCGGCCCACCGGCGCATCGCGGTCGGCCCAACGCATCCGGGCCACGGCCACGCCCTGGTCGGCCGCGGCGCCGGTGTAAGTGCTGAAAACGAAGTAGAGCCAGCGCTGGCGACGGTCGAGCACCACGCAGAAATCGCCGTGACCGCCGGCGAAGTAAAAGTTGCGCGTGCCGCAGTTGAGGGTGCCGGGTGGCGCTTCGAGCACGATGCCGAGGTCTTCCCAATGCGCGCCGTCGTCCCGGGACCGCACGGCCCCAATGCGCGGGGCGGTCAGGTGGGTGCCCGGACACAGCCCCGTCGGCTCGAAGTGATACCAGCCGTACAACGTGCCGTCGGCGGCCTTCCAGGTGGCTTCGATCCAGCGTCCGCCGTTGGTCTGGTTGTGGTACTCGGTGCGGAGGTAGGTTTGCCCGAGCCGAAAGAGGTCCGGCCCGCCGGCCCGCCAGGGATGCCCGGCGGAATTGAACACGTAGAGCGTGTCGCCGCTCCAGTGCAACGGGCTGTTGCTGTCCGTGTCGCCCGGTTGGTCCGGCACCTTGCGGTCCGCGCCCGGGAAGAAGACGGGCGGCGCCGGGCGCAGTGACACCACCGGTTCCCGGGGCAGGGTGCGGCAACCGGCCAGTGCCAGACCAATCAGCGCGGCCAGCACGGGCCAAACGGCGCGATTGACGGGCATGGCGGGCATTTAAAACCTGCCCGGCCGCCCCGGCAAGTCGCGACGCACCGCGCTGACGGCCGGACGCCAGCCGTCCGGCCGGGAGCGATCAGCTGACTTGGAACGAGGTGTGGAAGCGGTGAGTTTCATAGGTGTGAACAACGGGCCGAGTGTCGCGAGAGGCGATCAAAATCCTCAACTCAAAACTCGCCGTTTGCCGATGCCGTCGGGATTCCCGAAAGGTGCGGCCTTCCGCCTGCCTCGCCGGGGCCCGTCCCCGTGGGCTGGAGCTTCCTCATCCCGCGGGCCCGGGGTGCGGGGCTGGGCGTGCGGGTCGCGTTCCAGCAGTCTGGTGGTGTCTTTCCGCCACGAGGCAAGCATCGGTCCTTTGTGTCAATAGTGAGGACTAACCCTGCGGCGAGACCGGCGCATTTCATTTTCTGACAGCGGGTCGCCGGGGGCGAGGCCGTAGCGCAGACTTCCAAGTCTGCCGTACCGCGGATTTCCAATCCGCCGACGCGGCAAACTTCCGGACAGTAACGAACGGTCTTGGGACCGGTCTTGGCCGGCCGACTGGAAGTCGGCGATACAACAGGTTGGGAAACCTGCGCTACGCCAGAGATCCCCGCCTGCCCTAAACTGAGATGCACCGCGGCGAGACACAGCCTGTTACTCGTTCAACGTGATTTTCAGGCGATAGAAAACCCGTGGGGCGGAGGCGGGGAGTTCCCGCGCCGAGCCATAGGTTACCTTGATCTGTCCATCGCCCACGCGGGCGAGCTTCGGCGTGACCGGCGAGGGCAACGGCGTCCAGGTGCGGAGGTCGCCGCTCGACTCGATGGCGTAGCCGATCCCGACCACGCCCAAGCGCGTGTACTCGAGGACCACCTGTCGAGCGGCTCCCGGCAACAGCGAGGCACGCAGCGGACCCGGGCCGGCGTCTGCTACCGTAGGAGTCCGGTCGAAGGCGAACTCGACCACGTTTTGCATCCCATCCGCGTCGGGATCGGCGTGGGGGCCAATCACCGTCGGGTCAGTTTGCCCGGGGAAATGGGCCGCCTGCCAATCAGCGAAATAGTTTCTCCCGATCGAGGCAGCGGTCACTTCATCCGCGCCGATATCCACCGCCGCATCTTGCACGCGACGTTCGTTGTCCAAGTCCCGCCACCGTGTGCGAACGACGCTGCCATCGCCGGCATCGCGGCATGGGGACTCCGCCTGGAGGTGGAAATCCGACGCGGCTACGAGGAGCGGATCAACGGAAATGTTGCCGTTTTGGCCCGTGGGTGCGGATTGGCCGGGCCTCAGGACCCAGTCGTTCCCATTGCCGAAGACGCAATTGAAGCGCACGGGGTGACCGTTGGCGGAGGGGGAGGAGAGCCTGCCAAACATTGCGCCGGAGGAGTTAAAGCAAATGAGATTGTTGACCACTTGGATGCCGTCGTTAAACCACATGCCGCCACCTTGCTCTTCGGTGCGCTGGCCGTCGGTCGCCCGCGCGATGTTGTGCAGGAGCGTGTTGTTGGCGATCATCGCTTCCAGCATGTCGTAGCGGCTCTGGCCCCACTGCGGCTCACGACTCGGCAGACCCACGAAAATGGCTCCGCCGGATCCCGCGGGGCCCCCGCCCGGACCGGGCCGGACGACAAACGCGGTGGCGGTGGCCGAGTTGCTCAGGAATGAATTGTTGATAATCTCGGCGGGCGCGGTGTCCAACAGGAGCCCGCCGCCCATGCCGCCCACTTCGCCGGGAAATTGCGCCGGGTCGTGGACGGCGACGTTTCCGATGAAACGATTCCCTTCCACCGTGGGCGAGCTGCTGTCCAAGATGGCCAGCCCGCCGCCTCGGGCGGCCCGGTTGTCTTCGATCAGGTTGTTGCGGATGACTCCGGAGAAGACCCGGCAGACGATGCCGCCACCTTCGGTTGCCCGCCCGTTGCGGACAGTGAATCCATCGAGGCTGGCGAACCGGTCCACATAGACCAGCCTCACGACCGAGCCGGCTTGCTGGCCGTCCAGGACCGAAGCGTTGGTCCGCCAGTCCCGTGCGGTCCGAGAAGCTTCATCACCGCGGAAACCGCCAAACAAATGCACCAACGGCGCCAGTTCGATGCGCTCCGGATAAGTACCCGCCGCCACCCACACTTCCGCCCCGGTCGAAGCTGCGGTGGCGATTGCCGCCTGGACAGTGCGCAGGGCCAGAGCCCAGGAGGAACCATCGTGGTCGTCGTCGCCGTCAGGCCGCACGTGCACCACGCGCGCCGGGAATTCAGTCGTGTTGCCATCGGATTCATCGCTTCCGATGTCCACGGCGGCACCCTGCACGCGCGATTGCCCGTCAAGGTCCACCGCGCCGGCACCAACCACCGTCGTGTCACCGGCCTCGCGACATGGCGAGTCGGGAAGCAGATGCACCTGGGCGAGCAGGTCGTTTTCGACGATTCTGGGATCGAGCGAAATGTTGCCGCCTGCAAAGACAAGGTTTTCCGGTCCGACAAAATCCTTTCCCGGGTTGCCAAAGGCGCAGTTCCGCCGCAAGTCGGTCGCGAGCCTGAACTCCACACCTGCAGAGTTGAAAGCGACGAGATTGTTCACGATTGACGACTTGGCGGAACCACTCAAGGCGGGCCGGCCGGCGAGCGACAAATTGCGGGCGATGGTGTTGTTGTGGATGGTCGCCGGCGTGTTGGGTTGCACCAGGATTCCCGCGCCCGAGCCGGAGCGAACCGCCGGGCTGAGGACATTGGCGTAAATCAGGTTGTTGATCACGCGTGGACCAACGTCCCCGCCACAGAAGATGCCGGCGCCTCCGAGCCCATCACGATGGACCACGTTTCCGATGATTCGGTTGTTTTCAATCGTTGCCGCGGCGTTGTCGCATTCAATGCCGCCCCCGGCCACGGCCGCCCGGTTGCCAAGGATCAGGTTGTGGCGAATCACGGCGGCCGATCCCCGACACCCAAGCCCCGCCGCCCCGAGGGCCGCATTGCCGTAGATCTGATTCTCTTCGATGACGGGCGCCCCGCCGTCACAACCGATCCCTCCTCCGATGGGGTTGTCGAGCGCGCGGTACGTCTGGCCGAAAATGCGGTTTCCGACCACCCGCGCCGACGAGTTGAAACAATAGACTCCAGCGCCAGCGCTGATGGCTTCATTTCGGGTAATCACATTGTTGGCGATGACCGGCGCCCCGCCCCGGCAATAAACCCCGCCGCCCTCATTCGCCCGGCCGTTTTGGATGCGGAACCCGTCCAGCCGCGTGTCGGCGGTGGCATCTGTCGCGATGGTCACCACACTGCCGAAGACCCCATTGCCATCCAAGATGGTCACCTGGCGGACGGCATCTCTTTGACTCAACTCCGTCTCCGAGCCCGCGAATCCGCCGTAAAGCCGCACGCCGCTGGGGAGCAGGAATCTATTGGTGCCGGTTGCCAGATAGGTTCCAGCAGCGACCCATACCTCGTCGCCACTGGCGGCCAACGCGAGGCCTTCCTGAAGAGTCGGGACCGCGGAAGCCCAAGTCAGCCCATCCGCGGTGCCGCCCGGCGGAACTTTGGCGTTGACGTAGATCACGCGCGCGGTTGCCGACGGTAAGCTCAGGAGGATCAGAGCGCCGGCACTGGCGCCCCAGACCAAGCGGGTCACGTTTCGAAGGGAGAGCATGGGAATGTTCATCTCGCGAGTCAGCGTCAGGCCTGATGGCTATGATTTCAACAACGCCCGTCACTACTCCGGTTTGATGCGATAGGTCAAGCCGCGATTTGACCTGACACAAAACAAGACCCTGTTTGCCATAGCTTGGGGCGAACCGGGGCTCCCGTGAGGACCGGCTGAGGCAAAAAGAGCTGTCACCAGGCCAAGAACGCCTCAAATGAGCCGACAGCCCCGGTCGGAAAGTCCTCCGCCCGATGTTCCGGCCCTACCTGCTTGCCCGTTGCACAAAAACTCCGGCGGGTCACTGAACTGGTCGGGATGTTCGGCGACCATCGTCGGGCCGCCTGGTTGGCCCGGCGCGCCCTCTCCGTTCGGGTGCGTCCTGTTCGACCGCGCCGGGCGCCGGCCGTCGCTCCCGGTCACGGTCAGCCGAGAGAAAAGATTCGCGCCGGTCGCCGCGGTTCATCACAAGGTCAATCGCGTCCGCAAATTCAATGCGCAGCGCGTGCGGGGCTTGAGGCAATACGGGCAGAAACGGTCAGCGAGTGTCAAAGGTGAGGGCTGACCCTCATGGCGGTGGACCAGCGGGAGAACACCAGGTTGACTTCGATCGCACAGGCGGCGATTGTGGGTTGCGCGCGGTCAGGTTTGTTCGGGCCGAAAGTGGTTGCTTCACACTTGGCCAGACTCAAGTGACGACAAGACTTTGGATAGGATTCGCGCTGACGGGCTGTTTGGCCCTTGGCGACGCGATCAATTCTCCGGAGGGCCAAAGCCCGCACCTCCACTGGCTGGCCGGCGGGCATCTGTTCGGCGCGGCGGCGGTGCAGTTCCTGTCTGACGGCCAACTGCTCTCGGCGGGCGCCGGTTTGAAGCGGTGGGACGTCTCCGCCCGGCGACTGACGCGGACGTTGTCCACGCCACGGGTCGGCGAGGACGTCATCGCGCTCGGACCGGGCGAGGCGTGGGCGGCTACGGTGAGTTGGCACCCGGACCGCACGTTGATCCTCCGTGAGTTATCGCAGGGGCGTGAGTTGCAACGGCTCCCGCTCGTGGACACCAATCTGCCGCCGATGTCCCTCAGCGCCTCGCCGGAAGGCGAGTGGTTGCTGGGGGCAGCGGGGGACGGTCGGATTTTTCGCTGGCACCTGCCCAGTGGCGAAGCGCTGCCACCGCTCCAGATTCAAGTGCTGCGACCGCAGGCGCCCAGCGGCTGGCGGGGGACACTGGTGACCAGCAACGAGTTTGTGGCCACGGACTTCAAGGGAGTGTTCCGCGCCCGGCTCGAACCACCCGCTCTGCTTTGGGAACGGACCGCCGAAACGCCCAGCGGGCCTGTGCTCAGCGCCGACCGACGCTGGGTGGCCTTCGTCGAAACGAATTGCGTGCTCGTGTTGGATGCCCTCACCGGCGAGACCTGGCGCGAGATTCTCACCGACGGCGCGGCTCC
>CAYXPA010000158.1:0-6517 GCA_964466945.1 uncultured Verrucomicrobiota bacterium
TTGTTCGGGCTGGCGGAGTTTGTGGAGAAGGCCGCGCCGGAGCTGGCGGCCAACGCGATGCTCTGCGCGGCGAACCAGGCGGCCTACCTGCTCAAGCGCCAGCTCGAAAGCCAGGGCCGCGCCTTCGAGCAGAGCGGCGGGTTCACGGAGCGGCTCTACCGCCGGCGCAGCCAGAGAAGGTCCGAGAGGGCTGACGGGGCTGACAGATGACCTTCGAGCGGTGAAGGGCGGGGGCGTGACGCGGGGTCTCGCAACACGTCCCCACGGCCCGCGCCCGCTTTTCCCTTGTTCCCCCGGCGCGGCGACGCGACCTTGGCCGCGATGCAGGTGACCAAAATCACCCCCGAGGTCATCCGGGCCATGAAGGGCCGGACCCGTATTGCCGCGCTCACGGCCTACGATTACCCGCTGACCCGGTTGTTGGATGAGGTGGGGATTCCGTTGATCCTGGTGGGCGATTCGCTGGGCATGGTGGTGCTGGGGTATCCGGACACCACGCACGTGACGCTGGCGGAAATGGAGCATCACGTCCGGGCGGCGGCCCGGGCGCGACCGCGGGCACTGCTGGCGGCGGACCTGCCGGCGCACACTTACGACACGCCAGTGGAGGCGGTGGACAGCGCGCGGCGGTTGGTGACGGCCGGGGCCGAGGCGGTCAAGGCCGAGGGCGGCGTGGCCATTCGGGCGCAGGTCGAGGCGATCGTGGGCGCGGGGATTCCGTTTCTGGGGCACATCGGGATGTTGCCGCAGCACGTGCTCGAGGAGGGCGGGTACCGCATCAAGGGCCGCCGGGAGGGTGAGCGCGAGGCCCTGCTGGCCGATGCGCGCGCGCTGGCCGAGGCGGGGGCGTTTGCGGTGGTGCTGGAATTGGTGAGCCCGCCCGTGGCGGCGGAGATCACGGCGGCGGTGCCGATTCCCACCATCGGCATCGGATCGGGTCCGGACTGCGACGGGCAGATTTTGGTGACGAACGATCTGGTGGGCACGTTTCCGTGGTTTACGCCCCGGTTTGTGAAGCCGCGCGTGCAGGCCTTCGCCCTCATGCGCCAGGCCATCGCGGAGTGGATGGCCGAGCTTTGAAGCCGCCGCCACGGTGCGCCGTGAGTTCCGCCCGCCGCCAGCTCGCGTGGCTGCCGCCGAACGCCTTTGCCTTTGACAGCCTCCGGGCTGCAAGGTAGCCATCCGGCCATGTTGCACCGATATGTTGCGTATGGGCTGGTCCTGTACGGCTGGGTTTGGGCTGCCTGGTCGGCGGATTGGCCTCGTTGGCGCGGGCCCAACTTCGATGGCATCTCGCCCGAGACCGGGTGGTTGACGCAGTGGCCCGCCGAGGGTCCCCGACAACTCTGGAAGGCCAACGTGGGCATCGGCTATTCCTCGTTCTCGGTGGCCGACGGTCGGCTCTACACGATGGGCAATACCGAGGAGACGGACTCGATTTACTGCCTGGACGCGGCCACGGGGCGGGAACTGTGGCGGCATTCCTACCCGTGTTCCTCGAAGGACCCCAACGGTTACCCCGGCCCGCGTTGTACGCCCACGGTGGACGGCGAGCGCGTCTATGCGGTCAGCCGCCAAGGGCATTTCTTCTGCCTCGAGGCCGCCACGGGCAAGGTGGTTTGGTCGAAGGACTTTCCCAAGGACTACCAGGCCAAGGTGCCCACGTGGGGGTTCGCCGGCTCGCCGCTGGTCGAGGGCAACGCCGTGATTTGCGAGGTGGGCGGGGCCGGCGCCTCGGTGGTGGCGTTCGACAAGCTGACCGGCCGCGAGTTGTGGCGCGCGGGTGACGATCCCATCGGGTACAGTTCGATCGTGCCCTTTGACCACCGCGGACAGCGCGCTCTGGCGGTGTTCAACGCGGCCGGCTTGGTGGCGCGACACGCCAAGGACGGCGCCGAACTCTGGCGCCATCCGTGGAAGACCAGTTGGGATGTGAACGCTGCCACGCCCATCCTCGCCGACGGCAAGGCCTTCATCTCCTCCGGCTACAACAAGGGCTGCGCGTTGTTGGACCTCTCGGGGGACCAGCCGCGTGTGCTCTGGGAGCACCGCAAGATGCGCAATCACGTGGCCACGTGCGTGCTCTGGCAGGGGCACCTGTATGGCTTCGACGAAAACCAGCTCAAATGCCTGGACTGGGCCACGGGCGAGGAAAAATGGGCCGACCGCAGTTACGGCAAGGGCTCGCTGATGCTGGCCGGCGAACACTTCATCGTGTACAGCGACAGAGGCCGCGTGGCGGTGGTCGCGCCCTCGCCGGAGGGCCTCAAGGAGATCGCAGGTTTCCAGGTGTTGAGCGGCAAGGACACCTGGGCCGTCCCGGTCCTGGCCAACGGGCGGTTGTACTGTCGCAGCCAGCAGGACTTGGTGTGCCTGGACGTGGCGCGGAAGTAAACTGCAGGTGCGGCGCTTTTGGCCCGGCGTTTACGCGAGGATGAAAACGATCTTCCCTTTCGTGCGCAGCGGCGCGGCCGGCCTGGTGTTGCTTGGCGTGCTGGCGACCGGGTGCCGCAGCGTCAAGACCGAGGCCGAGTGGCAACCGCTCTTTCCCGCCAACGGCGTGCCCGCCGGCTGGGTGGTCCGCGCGTGGAACGACGTGAGCCGTCCCGCCGAGGGCAACCCGGTTTGGCGCGTGGAGCGGAGTGTTTTGATCGGCGGCGAGCCGCGCGGAAGCTGGCTGCTGAGCGAGCGCGAGTACGGGGATTTCATCCTCGAGTTCGAGTTCAAACTCGGCGAGCGCGGCAACAGCGGCGTGGCCCTGCGGGCGCCGCCGCGGGGTGACCCGGCCTTCGAGGGCCTGGAGCTGCAAATGGCCGATCTGCGCTACAATCCCGAGGCCAAGCCGGATGAACTGACCGGCGCGCTTTACCGGGCCGTAGCCCCGCGCCGCCAGGTGTACAAGCCGGGCGAGTGGAACAAGTACGAGATCGCCTGCGTGGGGCCCGAGGTGAAGGTGGCTCTCAACGGCGAACTCATCCTCGACGTGGACCTGCGCGACCAGACCCTGCGCCCCAAACGCCACGACGGAACCGAGGCCCCGCCGCTGAAGGAGCGCCCCCGTCGCGGCCGCCTTGGCTTTCAGGAACTGAGCCGCGACGGCAGCCACGTGCAAATCCGCAACGCGCGGATCAAGGTGCTGGATTGAGCACCAAAACGCGGCGCGACCGCGCCGGCTGCGGATTCAGGAGGGGCCGGGTTTCGCGGCATCCAGGGTCAGAATTTGAAGTTCAGGTCTGCCTGCAACAGTTGGTAATGCTCCAGAAACGCCGTGCCGCTGGAGCCGCCCAGGTCCCCCACCGCCCCGGTGGGCAGCGCCTTGTGATTACGGTCGGCATTGGCGTAAGTGAGGGTGAAGTTGGCGAAGTCGGTCAGGGCGTAAACGCCCTGTAAAACAAAGCCTTTGAGGTTCAGCCGGGAATCGAACGTATCCGAGTCCACCAGGTTCGGGTCCAAGGCAAAGAGGTCCGACATTTGGTAAAACGCTCTGAAGCTCCAGCCGCCCCGGTTCTTGGTCGAGCCCAGCTCCACCCCGGCCTGCCAAGCGTAAATTTCGTCCTCGTACTGCGAGGCCCCGGCTGCACGCGCGCGCTCGGCCCCCGCGAGGTTCACGGCAAAATCACCAAACACCCGCGCGGGCAACCGGCCGAGCTTGAAACGGACTTCCGCCGGCACCTCCAGCACCGCGAGGTCATTAATGCCTACGGAGTTGGCCGGTGCGGACCCGATAAAGGGCCCGCGGTAAGAATCCCCCGTACCGGAATACACATGGAGCAGCGGCGCCACCTGGGCGATAACGTCCTTCCCCAGATTCGCGCGCGCTCCGAGTTGCTGGGCAAACAGGAACACGTCACTGACACCGCCCGCGCCGAAAGGATTGTCCGGGTTGGCGTCGTCGTAAACGAATTGCCCAAAGATGGCGAACAGTTCGACCCGTCCCCACTGGCGCTTGAAGGTTTCGCTCAGCCCTTCCGGCGTCAGGTCATGATCCCAGACCAGGCTGGTGGTCTTGAAGGGGATTTCTTGGCGACCGGCTGTGGCACTCAGCCAGGGCCGTGGTTCCCAGCTCAGAAACAAAAGCCCCAAGTGGATGCGGTCCGATTCCTTGCCCCAAGGGCCGGCATCGTCGCCGAAGGTGACGTTGCTGGACCGGCCGCCCGGCCCGGTCTCCAGCCGCAAGCCGGCACGGAACTGGTCGGTGAACTGGAGGTTGGCCCCGACGCGGACCCGGTAACGCCAGCGGTCGCGTTCCAAGCGGTCATCCTTGGACGTTGCTCCGTCCTCCCCTCCACGGTACTCAAATCGCAGCCGTCCATCGCCGTAGAGTTGAAGGGTTTTGATCCAGTCTGCGACTTTGAGCTTCGATTCGCGGGGCGGTTCGGACACCACCCGCCGGGCCAGCTCAGCGCGGGCCTGGTCCACATCTTGAGCTGAAATCAAGCCCTTGTCCTGGAGCAACTTGAGCAGAACTTCCGCGTCGGATGCGGCGGGCGCGACCGTGCTTGGGGCCTGCGGCTTTGCGGGTTCCGCAGCCTGCGACGAATAGACGCTGCACAAACCCACTCCGGCCAAGGCCAAGGGCAAAAGCCAGCCCTTGCGGCCCTGGGCCAGGGACGCGATTGGGGCCGCGTAAACCGCGCGCGGGCAAAACTGACTGGATTCCCATGAAGTACCGACACCCGTCTCTTGGCGACGATTGTCACGTGATTGTTTCATAAAAGGTCTTGAGTTTAGGGCGATGGACTTAACGTTCAACAGTGAAAAAATGCGATTCATCAGCTACCCGCGGACCTCGAACCAAATCTGGCAGGTGTTGCGAGCTTGTCGCTCCAGCGGGCAGCGCGAGGTGTTTAGCGGGGGGCGAAAAATTCGCACAGTTCGGCACCGATGAAGACCCCTGCCCAAGGAGTCAGTTGCCTGTTGACATCGTTAGCCGAACGGCTAAATAGTCAGGGCGCATGAGCCAACCACGCTCGCTTGCCCAATTCAGGAGTCAGGCGGAAATCTTCAAGGCTCTGGCGCACCCGGGCCGGTTGTTGATCGTGGATGAATTGTCCAGAGGGGAGCGTTGCGTCTGCGAGCTGGCCGCCTTACTGGGGGTGGAAATGCCCACCGCTTCGCGGCATCTGGCCCGGCTCAAGCACGCCGGCATCGTGGATGACGAGAAACGCGGCGTGCAGGTCTTTTACCGCCTCAAAACGCCGTGCGTGATGAACTTTTTTCAGTGTGTCGCCGCCGTGAATCGCGGCGATTCGGGAGAGCCGTACCAGCAGAGGGCTTGATTTTTTTTGGCCGGAAACTTAGCGGATTGGCAAAATGACTACGGATTGGCGGAAAGAATGGAAGCCGCTGCTCGCCATGGTCGCGGCGTTCTTGGCCTGCTTTTACCTGCCGGTGGGCGTGGCGCGGTTCGATCAGGCCGTCCGCGAGTCCTTGGAACTGGTCAAGTGGTATGCCCGCGAGCATGTGCTGCTGTGCCTTGTGCCGGCGTTTTTCATCGCCGGCGCAATTGGCGTGTTCGTCAGTCAAGCGTCGGTGATGAAATACCTCGGACCAAAGGCCAACAAGGCGCTGGCCTACGGCGTGGCGTCGGTGTCGGGAACGATCCTGGCGGTGTGCTCCTGCACGGTGCTGCCATTGTTCGCGGGCATCTGGCGCATGGGCGCGGGGCTTGGACCAGCCATTGCGTTTCTGTATTCCGGGCCGGCCATTAACGTGTTGGCCATCGTCCTCACGGCGCGGATTTTGGGCCTTGAACTGGGCATTGCGCGGGCTGTCGGCGCGGTCCTGTTCAGCGTCGTCATCGGCCTGGCGATGCAGCTCATTTACCGGAGGGAAGAACAGGCCAAGGCGGACGCGGCGGCGGCAATGCCCGAACCGGAAGTGAAACGGCCGCTCTGGCAAACCGTGCTCTACTTCTCATCCATGATCGGGATTCTGGTCTTTGCCAACTGGGGCAAGCCGGCGGACGCTGGCGGCTTCTGGCACGGGGTCTGGGCATGGAAATGGCCCATCACGGCGGCGTTTGGGGTAGCACTCGGCATCGTGCTGATGAAGTGGCTGGGCGTCGCGGGTTGGAGGGTGGGGGCGGTTGGACTGCCGACCGCCGCGCTGGCACTGGCGTTTCCGCGTGAGCCGATGTTGGCTTTTGCTGTCGGGGCGCTGGGGTTGTCGGTCATCACCAGCACCAGCGAAGGCGAGGCGGGCGACTGGTTTTCGGCCACGTGGACGTTTGCGAAGCAGATTCTGCCGCTGCTGTTCATCGGAGTGCTCGTGGCCGGCCTGCTGCTGGGCCGGCCCGGCAACGAGGGCCTCATTCCCAACGCTTGGGTCACCAAGCTCGTGGGCGGCAATTCGCTTTGGGCGAATTTCTTCGCGTCGGTTGTCGGCGCGTTCATGTATTTCGCCACGCTGACGGAAGTGCCGATTCTGCAAGGGCTGATCGGCAGCGGCATGGGTAAAGGGCCGGCGCTGGCGCTGCTGCTGGCCGGCCCTGCGCTTTCGCTGCCCAGCATGTTGG
>CAYXPA010000159.1:0-6440 GCA_964466945.1 uncultured Verrucomicrobiota bacterium
TCGTGAAGTACGCGCTGGCCGCGCCGCCCCGGACGCCGATCCGGCCGGGCGACCTCATCGCGTGGGCTGCCGAAACCGCCGGCGGAAATACGTCCTGCCTGCTGCTGCGCTTCACCCGACCCAAAGGATTGGCTGATGCCCGCGTGCGCATCCTGGGTTCGACCGACCTGCGCGCGTGGTCGCCCGCGGCTGACGCCGGGTCGCCCATCGAGATTGTGGACCAGGGCCCGACCGAGCGCGTCACGTTGCGCACCTGTCCGCCAGGAACCCCGGCGCACTGGTTCAACCAGGTGGTCGTGGAGCGGATCGGGCCGTGAGGCCGGACCGGTCAGCCGTGGCCGCTCCAGCCGGAGGGGCTTCCGGTGCTGAGCCCGACGGGCGCGGCCGATAAAATACCGCGACGTGCCCCACTTGCATGACCAGCCGGCTGTGCGTGGCTTCGGCCAGCGCCGGCGCGAGCGTTTTCTTTTCGGCCTTGTGCTCGCTGAAGCGGATCTTCACCAACTCACGCGCGCTCAGCGCCTCGTCCAGCGCGGCGATGAAGGCGGGCGTGACCCCGGCGCGGCCCACGAGCAGGAGCGGCTTGAGCAACCGGGCGGCGGCCTTTAGGTCGCGCAGCCGCGGCGGAGCGGGCAGGGGAGGGGAGTCGGGAGCGGCGGCGTTCACGCGACTTTGGCCGGTTGGTGGTTCCGCGGCGCCGCGGCGCTCACGCCGCACTCTTTGCGGACCAACTCGACGTAGAGCCTACGCAATAGGCCGACCAGTTCGGAGCCGGGAAATTCGTGGCCGTCGAGCACGCGGCCCTCGACCACGCCGTGGGCGCTGTTGGTGAAGATCAGGGCGTCCGAGTTGACGAGCTGGCCCAACTGGAGCAGGCGCTTTTTGACCGTGAGGCCCTGCTGGGCGCAAAGCTCGAGCACCACGGCGCGGGTCACGCCGGGCAACATGCCCACCGCCGTGGGCGAGGTGTAAATCACCCCGCCGCGCACCCAGAACAGGTTGGCGCTCGCGCCCTCGGCCACCTCGCCGTTGGTGTTCACCAGCAGTGCTTCATCCGCTCCGGCGGCCTCGGCCTCCTGGCGGGCGAGCACCTGGAAGAGCTTGCTGCCGGTTTTGTGCATGGCCAGGCGGTCGCCCGGCGCCAGGCGCATTTGGCTGGTTACCACGCGCCAGCGCGGCACCGGCTCCGGCTCGAGCGCGGGGGCCTCGTGCAGGCTCATGACCACCGAAGGCGAGTGCGCGCCGGCGGGCGAGTAGCCACGCGGGCCCACGCCGCGGGTGAGGGTCAGCCGCAACAGCGCGTCGGTGCAGTGGTTTTGTTCGAGGAGCAGGCGGGCGGCGCGGCGCAGGTCGGCGGGCGGGGTGGGGAGTTGAAAGCCCAGTGCGACGGCGCTGCGCTGGAGGCGGTCCAGGTGCTGGTTCCAGCGGAAGACCCGGCCGTTGCACACCCGCAGCGTCTCGAACAGGCTGTCGCCGTACAGAAAGGCGCGGTCGAACACCGAGAGCCGGGCTTCGGCCTCGGGAACCAGTTCGCCGTTCACGTACACAACCATGCGGATTCCTTGCCAGCTTCCTTTGCCGGCCGACTGCTCGGCGCGGCTTGCTCCAAGCTGTGGCTTTCCCGCCCGGCGTTGTCAAGGCATTCGAGGAACCCGCGGGCTTTGGCGAGCGTCTCGGCACATTCGGCCGCGGGGTCCGAATCCGCCACGATGCCCGCGCCGGCCCAGTACCAGGCCGCGCCCGACGCGCAGAAGGCGGCGCGAATGATGAGGCTGAGCTGGCTCTGGCGGTTGAACCCCAGGTACCCCAGCGCACCGGTGTACGGCCCGCGGCCCACCGGCTCCAGCTCGTCAATGACCTGCATCGCCCGGAACTTGGGCGCGCCGGTGATGCTGCCGCCCGGAAAACACGCCTCGAGCGCCGCCAGGTGCGTCACCCCGGCCCGGAGCCGGCCTTCGACCGTGGACACCAGGTGCTGCACCTGCCCGAACGCCTCCAGCCGCATCAACTCCGGCACGCGCACCGAGCCGAAGCTGCACACCTTGCCCAGATCGTTGCGCAGCAGGTCGGTGATCATCGTCAACTCGGCGCGTTCCTTGGCGCTGTCCCACAATTCCCGCGCCAGCGCGTCGTCCTCCGCCGGCGTGGCTCCGCGCGGGCGCGTGCCCTTGATCGGCCGCGTGCGGACCGCCACACCGTCCATCCGCAGAAACAACTCCGGCGATGACGAAACCACGGCGAAGTCCGCCGTCTCGAGGTACGCGGCGTACGGCGCCGGCGAATGCCGGCTGAGCGCCCGGTACAATGCCCAGGCGTCCACGCCTCCGGACACGGTCCAGCGGCGGGCCAGGTTCACTTGGTAAATGTCGCCTTGGCGGATGTACCGCTGGGCTTGGTGCACCCGCCGGACAAACGCGGCCTCGTCCAGTTCCGTGGACAGCGCCGGCGCGCGGGGCAGGGCAGGGGAGGGGAGCGGCGCGGGCCGGTCGCTCTCGAGCTGGCGGCGCCAAAAGTCCATCCGTTCGTCCCGCAGCCGCGCCGAGCGCGAGCCATCCGGGCGCAGGCCGGTCGAAACGATCCACACTCCGCCACTCTCATGGTCAAACGCCACCAAGCTGTCGTAGAATCCCAGCCAGTAGTCGGGCAGCGGCAGGTCCGCCACGGGGTGCGGACGCAGTTTGGGCTCGATGAATTGCCGCAGTTCGTAACCCCAGTACCCCGCGCAAAAACCGGCAGGCAGGGGAAGGTCAATTTCCGCGCCCAGGTCCCAGCGGCCAAGCCAGGCCTCCAGCCAGCGCCAAGGATTGCCGTGCGCTTGCTCCACCCGACCACCGGCGTGCCAGGCCGTGCCATGCGCGCCCGAGCCGCGCAACACCAGCGCGGGTGCCGCGGCCACAAACGAGAAATGCCCCGGCGCCGCCCACGGTCCGGCGCTTTCCAGCAGCAGCAGCCCGTCCGCCGGACGCAGGCCGGCGGCCAGACTTTGGGGCGTGTGACCCGAGCGCACTTGCAGGGCGCGTGTCCGCACGCCGCAAACGTAGCCGCCTGGCCCGCGTCGGCGAGCCGCAATCGCTCGATGGAGGGCGGACGCAACTCAAGGGGCGGCTGTGTTCCTGCTTTGCGCTGGCCACGCTTTCGGGCGATTGCCTACGCTCGCCCCGTGCGCGTGCTGTTGTTCGAGGACTCCGAGTTCGATGCCCGCCTCGCCGTTGGGCTGTTGCAGACCGCCGGCTACGAGGTGACCAGCCGTCGCGTGGACACCCTCGCGGACCTGCAGGACGCCCTGAAGCGAGAGCGTTGGGACGTGGTCCTGACCGACCATCACCCGCCAAAGCTGGACGCGGCCCGCGCCCTGGCGCTGGTCCAAGAGTCCGGCCAGGATGTGCCCTTCATTGTCGTCTCCGCCGGCATCGGCGAGGAGACCGCCGTGGCCCTGATGAAGGCCGGGGCGCACGATGTGCTCTGTAGTGGAAATCTGAACCGGCTGGTGCCCGTGGTCGAACGCGCGTTGCGCGAGGCTCGTAACCGGGCCGAACGCCGCACCGGAGAGCTGCGCCTGCGGCGGCTCTGGGATAGCTCACCGGACGCGATCCTGATGGTGGACGAGCGCGGCCGCGTCGCGTTCGTGAATCCGGCCGCCGAAGCGCTGTTTGGCCGCCCGGCCGCCGAACTGGTCGGGCAGCCCTTCGAGACGCTGGTGACTCCGGCCGAAACTGCCCTGGACACGCCCGAGTCCACGGCCAAACCGGGCGTCCGGGTGCTCGAAATGATCGGCCGCCGCGCGGGCGGGGAGGAGGTCACCCTCGAAGTCGCCTTCAGCGATATGGAACTGCCCGACCAGCGCTATCACATCGCTTTTGTGCGCGACATCACCGCCCGCCGCACGGCAGAGCGGGCGTTGCGCGCGGCCAAGGAGGAGTTCGGGCTGGCCCGGGATATACAACAGCGACTCTTCCCGCGCCGGGCGCCCCAGGTTCCCGGCTTGGACATCGCCGGCAAAACCTACCCCGCTGTGCAAACCGGCGGCGATTACTACGATTTCCTCACCATGCCCGAAGGCGACGTGGGCCTGGTGGTCAGCGACGTCAGCGGCCACGGCATGGGCCCGGCCCTCATCATGGCTGAGACGCGCGCCTACCTCCGCCTCGCTGCCCACAACCGCCGCGACGCCGGCCTGGTGCTCACCCGGGCCAATCTCGTCCTAGCCGAGGACCTCGAGGACGGCACCCAGTTTGTGACCAGCCTCTTGGTCCGCCTGGTCCCGGGCGAGCGCGTTATGACCTTCGCCAACGCCGGACACACCGCCGGTTACGTGCTCGGGGCCGACGGCACCGTGCGCCTGCAACTCACCCGCCAAGGACCGCCCTTGGGCGTCCTGGCCGAAACCGAGTACCGCGAAAGCCCGCCCTTTCCGCTGAGTCGCGGCGACGTGCTCCTGCTCCTGACCGACGGCATCGAAGAAACCGAATCGCCCACGGGCGAAATTTTCGGGACCGAGCGCCTCCTGTGCGAGGTGCGCTCCCATCAACACCTGCCGGCGTCCGACATCCTCCGCGCCATCTGGCAGGCGGCCAAGCAGTTCAGCGCGGGCCAGCCGCAAAAGGACGACTGGACCCTGATCGTCGCGAAAGTCAGTTGAGCCGGTGGGGGGGCGGGCAGTACGCTGCCAGGAACCAGCAACCACCACCAAGCGAACCGGGCGGCGACTAGGCGGAGGGTAGGGCCGAGCTGCGACGCGGCCGGAGGGGGCACAGGCGCGGCGGCGCCCTGACATGTGGCGTCACAGGCGACAATGGCCTCGACATCGCTGATTGCAGGTAGTAACCCAGCTCCGTGGCCATTGCAAACAAAACCCTCCGCGGCGGTCGGCACAGATCGACACCGACCGACGGGGCATCGCCGGCTGGCGCCAGCACGCTCAACTGCAGGACGCGGTGCCTCGACGACCTGTCTGCCGGACAGGCAGACGGCCAGTGGCTGGTGTGGGAGCACCACAGCTCCAACACGTGGTTGGTGACGTACACCCAGGGCTTGGACCTATCCGGGCCGCTGGTCGGAGCGGGCGGGATTGGCGGACTGTTGGCGCGGTCGCGGCAAGCGACGAGCAGCCCGTACGCGGTCAACGGGAGCAGCTTCTACCATGCCGACGGCAACGGGAACGTGACGTATCTGGCCAGCGCCAGCGGCAGTACGGATGCGGCCTACAAATACGACCCCTTCGGCCGCTGGCTGGCGCAGGCCGGCCCCTACGCCACAGCCAACATGATGCGCTTTTCCAGCAAGCCGTGGGTCGCCCACAACGGCTCGAACAGCGACGGCCTCTACTACTACGGCTACCGCTTCTACGACCCGCAGACCCAGCGGTGGCTGAACAGGGACGCGATCATGGAGTTGGGGAGCATCAATCTGTACGGATTTGTTCAGAACAAACCGACTGGAGCCGTTGACCCCTTCGGGTGGTCCGACAACAATCAGCCACCCGTTCGCATCATCGTCCCGAATCCAGGAATCAATCCTCCAATCCCATTCCTGCCCAATCCGAAATGGAAGCCGCCGGGCTGGAGTCCGACGTGGCCCATCGGCTTTGACAAGCGGGGACCGTTTGTCCAAGATCCTAAAACTGGGACCAAATGGTATCCGCACAACGAAGATAGTAGCCACTGGCCCCACTACGACAGTGACAAGGGCAAGCGGTTTCCCGAGAAGTGCAAAAAACCGTGGCCGAATCAAAAAAGGCCCCCTTACGAAGATCAGAGTAGCGAAAACCCGTGGGAGGAAATCGAAAAGAAACGCCAAGAGGAAGAGAAGCGAAAGGAGGAGTTACAACGAAGGATTGACGAGACGTTGGAGACGGGACCCATCATCCTTCCGGTTCCCGCTCCTCCCGTTCCCATCCGAGTTCCTGTTCCAGTTTTTCCATGAATCAAGACAGACAATTCCACGTAGGCAAACGGCTGCAGGCCTTACGTGAGCGCGCTAAAAAAACGATCCACCAATTAGCTGAAGAAACCGGCTTGTCCATCGCCGCGTTGTTTGACCTAGAAGAAACTGACGACCTATATGACACTGTTTCCATCGGCCAAGTCAAACGACTTGCGCGTGCCTTGGATGTGAAACCGTCCATGTTTTTCGGTCTTGCTCCTAGTT
This sequence comes from uncultured Verrucomicrobiota bacterium, assembly GCA_964466945.1. Lineage (GTDB taxonomy): Bacteria > Verrucomicrobiota > Verrucomicrobiia > Limisphaerales > J093 > DSVZ01. Next base: position 6,148 of record CAYXPA010000159.1, read on the forward strand.
CCGGTAACCAAAAGGCAATCGGTCTGTACCAGCTGCCTGTTCTGCTCCGAGAATATCTTGAGGCTAAACGATTGTCGATTGATCAGTTCGAGGACCAGGTTGGATATGAAGTCCGACACATTCTTGCTGATCCGGGCGCAATTCATGATTGGAATATTGCCTGCTTGATGGCGGTCGCATCTGAGTTGGGACTACGCTGGCACGATTTGCTAGATAGTTTCAGCTCAGAAAAGCGTATTTATCCTAGATTCCGCAGTTGAGGTTCAGCCGGAGGCGGGTTGAAAGAAGGGTTC
>CAYXPA010000160.1:0-6401 GCA_964466945.1 uncultured Verrucomicrobiota bacterium
CACAGATCAAGTGCAGCGAGTTCGGCGATAACATCATCGCCCACATGTGACACGCCGCCCGGGGCGGAGGGCGACGGAGGCGTCAGGCTGCCGGAGTCAGCCGGGCTTTCACGCGGTCGGCCAGCGCCGTCACGGCCTCGACCTGGCTGCGCAACGTGGGCCAGTCGGGGTCCTCGAGGTCGAAGCCGGGGTAGCGGGCGGTGTAATAGACCTCGGCGAGCCCCTCACACAACTGATCCACTTGCTCGATCAGGTCCGACTGGCGGGCTCGGAGTTCCCCGGCGAGCACTTCGAGGTCGTGGGTCTTAACCAAGCGCCAGCCCAGCCGGATCAATTCAGCTTTGAGGACCTTCTCCAAAGCGGCGGCCAACTGGCTCCGGCACATGGCGTGTGCCGCGCAGTTCTCCACCAGCAGCCGAAGCCCCGCCAAGTCCGACTCGGCGATATAAATCCAATCCGCGGGGTTGTTGGAATCAGTCTTGCGCGGCAAGGGTAACTCCTTCCTCGAGGATCGTGGCAAAAAAGTGGTCGTCTCGAGCCCGCTTTTCCGCAAGCCGTCCGGGCGCGATGGGGATCAGGGTAAAGGACGGACGCGGCCAAATCGAACGTATGGCCACACGCCATCGCCGCGCCGCCTCGAGTTGCCGCTCGGCGCCGTCGGCGACCAGGCACAGGTCCACGTCGCTGTCGGGCCCGGCCTCCCCCCGGGCGTGCGAGCCGAACAGGATCACCTCGCGCAACGGCAGCGCGGCGTGCATCGCCTCGAGGCACCGCCGGAGGGTCTCCCGGTGCGGCGCCAGGGACGGAGGCAGGTTTTCCAGCATGAGCTTCACGCTGGCAGAAATAAACGACCGCCCCCGGGCTGCGCAAGCCGCCGCCGCGGCGCAGAGACTATCCCGTTCAGACCGGCCGGCCCACGCGAAGGGCCCCTGGGGCCGGGCCCAGAGGACGCCGGGCTCAGATGAACTCGTTGATGAGGTTTTCGAGCATTTCCTGGCGGCCGCTCTCGTTGGTCGTCACCTCGCCCAGCTTCAAGGCGTAGCGTTCCAGCTCCTTGAAGCCGACCTTGCCCCGCTCGATGTCCGCGCCGATGCCGCTGTCCCAGGAACGGTAGCGGTGCTTCACGAACTCGGCCAGGCGACCGTCCTTGCGGATGGCGGCGGCGATCTTCAGGCCGCGGGCGAAGGCGTCCATGCCGCCGATGTGGGCGTGGAACAGGTCCACCGGCTCGAAGCTTTCGCGGCGGCATTTGGCGTCGAAGTTGGTGCCGCCGGTGGTGAAGCCGCCGTATTTGAGGATGGTGAGCATGATCTGGGTGGTGAGGTAAAGGTCGGTGGGGAACTGGTCGGTGTCCCAGCCGAGCAGGAGGTCACCGGTATTGGCGTCAATACTCCCCAGGGCGCCGGCGGCGCCGGCCACTTCCAGCTCATGCTGCATGGTGTGGCCGGCGAGGGTGGCGTGGTTGGTCTCGAGGTTGAGCTTGAAGTCCTTGAGCAGGTCATACTGGCGCAGGAAGTTCAGGCAGGCGGCGGCGTCGGAGTCGTACTGGTGCTTGGTCGGCTCCTTGGGCTTGGGCTCGATGTAGAACTGGCCCGGGAAGCCGATCTCCTTCTTCCAGTCCACCGCCATGTGGAGGAAGGCCCCCAGGTGATCCAGCTCGCGCTTCATGTCGGTGTTCAGGAGCGTGGTGTAGCCCTCCCGGCCGCCCCAGAAGACGTAGCCCGCGCCGCCCAGTTCGTGGGTGACCTCGATGGCCTTTTTCACCTGGGCGGCGGCGTAGGCGAAGACGTCGGCGTTGCAGCTCGTGGCCGCGCCGTGCATGAAGCGGGGGTGGGCAAAGAGGCAGGCGGTGCCCCAGAGCAGGCCGATGCCGGTGTCGTTCTGGAGCTTCTTCAGCTCCTTGACCACGCGGTCGAGGTTCTTGTTGGTCTCGGCCAGGTTCCGGCCTTCGGGCGCCACGTCGCGGTCGTGGAAGGCGTAAAACGGCGCGCCGAGTTTCTGGCAGAACTCGAACAGGACGGGCACGCGCTTGAGGGCCATGGCCAGCGAGTTGGTGCCGTCTTCCCAGGGCCGCTGCCAGGTGCCCACCCCGAACATGTCCGAGCCGGTGCCGCGCAGGGTGTGCCAATACACCACCGAGAAGCGCAGGTGGTCCCGCATGGGCTTGCCTTCGACCAGCTCGTCCGGGTTGTACCACTTGAAGGCGAGGGGATTTTTCGAGTCCGGTCCCTCGTAGCGGATGACCGGGATGTCGGGGAAGGCTTCCTTGGAACGAACGGTTTTTTTCATGGCTCGGGGATGTTGGCGACTTTCCACGCGCGCAGTCTATCGCCCCGGCCCGGCTTGACAAGGCGGAGTCACCCAAGCGTAACGCAGTTCCCGCCGAAAGTACTGGCCAAGTGTCCGCAGGCCCCGCTAGTGTCTTCCCGCAAAATGCTGGCAATTATGGAACATCACGACTCTGGGAACCGGATGCGGTTGGGGCAGGACAAGCAACACCACGCCGCGACTGCGGTCCGGCGGGCGGGCCATCTGGCCTGGTGGCTGGCGGGGGTCCTGGGGTGCAGCGCCGCCCTGGCGCAGGTGCGCTACGAGCCGCTCCGCTCCTTTGGCACAGACGACAAGACCGGCAGCCACCCGCCCGGAGGAGCCATCCTGGCCGTGGACGGTTTGTTATACGGCCTGACCACCCGCGGCGGCTCCAACAACCTGGGAACGGTGTACGTCCTGACCCCGGATGGCTCGGGCTACCGCGCCCTCAAGCAATTCCAAGGCTCGGATGGCGCTACGCCGGCCGGGCAGTTGCTGGACGGGGGTGACGGCAGCCTGTACGGCATCACCGGCCTGGGTGGCGATTCCACCAACGGCGTCATCTTCCGGTTGGACCGCGCCGGCGGCAACTTTGTGATGTTGCACAGCCTGGCGGCCGACCGCTCCGAGGGTGCCCTGCCGTTGGGCGGCCTGACGGCCCTGCCGGGAGTGGCGCTGGCCGGGGTGGCTTCACTAGGTGGGGCGCACGGAGGCGGCACGCTTTTCCGCCTCTCGCGCGACGGGGAGGATTTCGAGGTGCTCCACCATTTCGGCGCCAGTACCAACGACGGCAAAACGCCCAAGAGCCGGCTGCTGCTGGCCAGCGACGGCTTTTTGTACGGGACCACGGAGGCCGGGGGCGCCGCCAACGCCGGCACCATCTTCCGGGTGTCTCCGGACGGCTCGGGCTATGAAGTACTGCTCGAATTCCAGCCTGCGACCCAGGGCAAGGGCCCGGACTTTGGCTTCGTGGAAGGGCTTGACGGCCGGTTGTACGGCGTGACCGCCGCCGGTGGGGCGGACAACCTCGGCACGGTGTATCGCTTCCGGCCGGCGGACAAAACGCTCGAGGTGCTCCGGCATTTTCGGCTCGGCGAGCGCGGGCAAGGCTACCGCCCGAGCGCCCTCATCTTCAACCCGGCCAAATCGCTCCTCTGGGGCACGACCCTCAGCGGGGGTACCAACGAGGCCGGCGTGTTTTTCCAAATCAAACCCGACGGCTCCGATTACCAGGTGTTGGCGCACCTGGGCGGCGCGGGCAGCGGCCGATTTGCCTACGGCGAACTGGCGCTCACCCCGGACGGGCGGGTGGTGAGCGCGACCCTCTCCGGCGGGCCGGAGCAAGGCGGCACCTTGATGGCCTGGAACACCGCCAGCGGCCAACTCCAGGTCCTTCACACCTTCCTGCCCGGCGGCCTGGACGCCCGCACGCCCTCCGCGGACCTGATCGAAGGCCGGGACGGTTTTCTCTACGGCACCGCTTCCCAAGGGGGCAACCACGGTCGCGGCACGGTCTTCCGCCTCCAAAAGGACCTGACCGGCTACCAAATCCTGCACCACTTCGGCGAAACGGCGCAGGACGGAGAAGCCCCTGTCGCGCCCCTTTGCCAGGACGCCAACGGTACCCTCTACGGCACCACCGCCTACCGGGCGGGGGGCGCCGCTGGCGGCACCATTTTCAAGCTCCAACCCGACGGCTCCGGCTACCAGGTGCTCAAACGCTTCACCAGCCGCGCCACCGAAGGCGCCCTCTTGGTCTCCGGGCTGACCCTCACCAGCGACGGCTGGCTCTTGGGGCTGGCCGTCGAGGGCGGCGCCAACAACGGCGGCACCTGCTTCCGGCTGCGCCCGGACGGCAGCGAGTTCAGCGTGCTGCACGCCTTCGGCCAAGACGATGACGGCGCGGCTCCGGCCGACGGCCTCACCCCCTGCGAAGATGGTTTCCTGTACGGGGTGCTCAACTCGAAGGGCGCCTTCGACGGCGGGGTGATCTTCCGCATCCAACCCAACGGCCAGGGCTACCAGGTGCTCCGCAACTTCGGCCAGACCGCCACGGACGGCAAACTGCCGGTGGGCGGGCTGCTCTGCCGCTCCGATGGTTATCTGTACGGCACCTGCGCCGCAGGCGGTGCCAGCGGTCAAGGAACCATTTTCCGGGTGCGGCGGGATAGCTCGGACTATACCACCTTGCACCATTTCAGCACCAACTCGGTCGGCGTCCAGCCCCGCAGCCGCTTGGCGGAATGGCGCGACGGCCGTTTGTACGGCACCACCGCTTCGGACGTGCTCAGCGGCTTAGGAACGGTCTTCGCCATCAATCCGGACGGCTCGAACTACGCCCTGGTGGTGCGCTTTCGCGACCTGACCCTGGACGGCTACCGCCCGTGGGCCGGCCTGCTCGCGGCCAGCGACGGCGGGCTTTACGGCACGGTCTCGCAGGGCGGCATCGGCAACTCGGGTCGCCTGTACCGCCTCAGCCACGACGCCTGGGTCCGTTTCACGAGCATCCGGGCCGAATCCAGCGCGCAAGCCCGCCTGCAGGGCGAGGGCGTGGCCGGGGCGAATTACCGGATTGAGCGCTCGAACGCGGTCGGCCCCACCGCCGCGTGGACCGAGGCCGCGCAGGTCCGCAGCGACGCCGCGGGTCGCTGGGAATGGGTCGCGCCCATCGAGCCGGGAGTGCCCGGTGCCTTTTACCGGGCCAGCCGCCAGCCCTGAGCGGGCCGTCAAGGCGCCGCGCCGCCGCCGGGTTCACCCGGAAAAACGCGCCGCCTCGAAGGACCGGAAATCGCCGGGGTCGAGGCGGCTTTGGAAAACGTTCTTGCGCCGGAAAAGGGGTTGAAACCAGCCGGCCCGCGAGTAGCATCTTTCCCCGTAAGGTCGGGCCTGTAAACGGCCCGGCGTCCAGAGGTCGGGACGTAGCGTAGCTTGGTAGCGCGTCTGAATGGGGTTCAGAAGGTCGTGAGTTCGAATCTCACCGTCCCGACCATCTGCTCCCTCGCCCCCTTGACCTCCCGCCTACGCACCAGCCGGACCTCGTCCGGCGGTCCGGACATGAGTCCCGCGCCGGTCACGAAAACTTCAGCATTTGCTCCAGCTCCGGAAGCGGGCGGGTGACCGTCAGCCGCGTGCCATCCCGCAACACGGCCACGAACCGCCCCCGGAAAAGGGGACGCAGCTCTGTCAAGTGCTCCAGGTTGATGAGCGCCGAGCGGTTCAGGCGGCAAAATTGCTCCGGGCTCAAGGCCGCTTCCAGCGCGCTGAGGGTTTGGCGCAGGATGTGATTGCCCCGCGTGGTGTGTAGGATCACGTAATTCTCCGCTGCTTCCGCCCAGAGCAAAGTCTCCACGGGCACAAACACCACCCGCTCCCGGTCGCGCACGGGGATGCGGGACCAGTACAGGGGTCCGGGCACCAATTCCGGGGCCGGACGCAAGCCCGGTGCGCGGGAACCGCTCAGTTGCCGGGCGAGCAAATGCTCGCGGACCCGTTGCAGCGAGCGACTCAGGCGGCCGGGCTGAACGGGCTTGAGGAGATAATCCAGCGCGGCGGCGTCAAAGGCCGCCAGGGCGTGCCGGGCCGTGCGCGCCATCACCACCACCGCCGGCACACCGGCGCGGTGCAGTTCGGTCAGGCGGGCTGACACATCCGCGGTTTCCGAGCCGACATCCAGAAAGACCAGGTCCGGTTGCCAGGCGGGCCAACGGGCCGGGTCCAACGCCACCGGGTGGGTTTGCGCAATCACCTCGACATCCGCCTCACTCGCCAAAAGCGCGGCCAGCTCGGTGCACGCGGCCGCTTCTTCCGAGATAATGAGGGTGCGAATTTTCATGGACAGATCAAATCAGACCACAGGCACGGTGAGGCGTCTCTGACGTTAACATCCCGGCGCTACAAAAAAACGCGGGACGCGGCCCTGCACCTCTTGCCGCAACCCGGAACAGACCACCCGGCAACGCCACGACCGGGTCGTACGAGAAAAAGGGGGCCGGGCCGACGGCCCGGCCCCCCTGTAGGCAAACTCCGTCGGTTTTACCGCCGGATGCGGCCGAACTGCATTTGCTCGGTGGGGGTGAAGGTGAAGGGGCTGG
>CAYXPA010000161.1:0-6304 GCA_964466945.1 uncultured Verrucomicrobiota bacterium
ACAGCTCCTGGGTGCAGAGGATTTGGGCGCCGTCGCGCGCGGCCCGGTCGGCGCGCTCGATGGTGCGGGCCAGGTTGTCCGCCGGGTCGGTCGAGCAGGCGGTTTGGAGCAAGCCCAGTGTGACCCGGGAGCGTGGGGCGGCGCGTTTCATGGCACCAGTGTAAGAGCGCCCCCAAGGGGGAACAAGGGCGGTGAGACGCGGAACCGGCGGCGGCGCTTGCCGCGTGGCGGCCGCGGCCCCCCGGGCTATCCGGCCGTTCCGGTCTGCGCCGGCGGTGGACCAGGCAACGGTGGGTGCCCGGCTTCACAGGCTTCCCGGCGTGGTTCCGGTTGCCTCCGGCCCGGGCGCAGGCGGTAGCGCAGCCAGATCAACCCCAGGGCGAAGGCCAGCCCCACGACGGTCATGCCGGCGGTGTTGTCGGGCCGCTGGGCGTTGGCGGCCTCCTGGATCGGGGCCAGCAGGATGAAAAACAGCAGGCAGCCCGTGCAGAGCGCCCAGCGGTGCCGCGGTTCCAGGCGGGACAAATCGCCCCCGGCCAGGCGGGCCAGGCTGCCCACAACCACGCCGACCACCAACAGACCGAGCGCGAGGGTTCCCAGCGGTGGCAACGCCGTGTTGGGCAGCCCCCAGAAAACCCCGAACCATCCCAAGGTGCCCAGAAACGCCGTCACACCGAACGCGATTGGCCGCGCCGGTGCCTTCGCTGGCGTCTCCGGCGGCGAGGTGTCGTCCCGGCCCGGGCTCCGCTTGGCGGGCCGGAGCGAAATGGCTGCGGGCAGGCGCGCGGCCAGTCCAATGAGGGCCAACACCAGCAGCACCGCCAGTGCGTACCCCACTACGGGCGGACGATAGGGCTTGGCGGCATCGGGGAACAACAGCAGCCCCAGCACCACCACGGTCAACAGCAGCCCGAGCAACACCCAGCGGAAGCGCGGTCCGGTCCAGGGTTCCCCGCGTTGCGCCGGGAAGGCCAGTTCCACCAGAGCCACCGGCACCAGGATGCTGAACACGGCGTGATAGCCGGTGAGGAGGACCGCCCAGACCCAGTTCACCCCCAGCCAGCGCCCGTAGGAGCCGAGCACGCCCACATCCGGCCAGTGCGGGTCAAAGAAGCTTTTGCAGCACAATCCTTCCTCGATGATGGCATAGGCCACGCCCAAGGTGAGCAGCGTGGGCCAGCCCTTCCGCCAGAGGCAGGTCAAGTCCCGGGCCAGCAGGGCCCCGCAGCCGTACAGGGCCACCTGGAGCGCGAAGGTAAAGGCGTTGAAAAACTCGGCCGGCGGCGACGAGCCGCTGAGCAATTCCCCGATGGTCGGGGCCAGCAACAACAACACCCAAGCGGGCGCTCGGGAGCGGCGGCTTGACCCGCCGGTGGACCGCGCTGGTTCAGGAGACATCCACCGGAATACACGGCTGACGCTTCCCAGGTAACGGGAACTTGTGCCGCGTAGCAAAGGCTGGCCGCGAGCTGGCCGATGCGCCAGCCCGCTATGGGCCTCCGAGTTTTGCTGGTGCTTACGCCACCGGGACGTTGACCGGCGCGGGTTCGGGTTCGACCCACTTGCCGTGTTCCTTGATCAGGTCCACCAGGCGGTCCACGGCCTCGGCCTCGGGGATGTTGAACTTCACCGGCGTCTTGCCCACGTAAAGGTTCACCTTGCCCGGCGCGCCGCCCACGTAGCCGAAGTGCGCGTCGGCCATTTCGCCCGGGCCGTTCACGATGCAGCCCATGATGGCGATCTTGACGCCTTTGAGGTGCTGCGTGCGGGCCTTGATGCGCGCGGTGACGGTCTGAAGGTTGAACAGGGTGCGGCCGCAACTCGGGCAGGCGACGTAATCGGTCTTGAAGGACCGCACGCCCGCCGCCTGGAGGATGTTGTAGGCCAGCCGCAGGGCCCGCCTCGCGTCGGCCTCACCCCGCACCAGAATGGCGTCGCCGATGCCGTCGGCCAGCAGCGCGCCGAGCACGACGGCAGCTTGCAAGAGGGCGCGTTCCGGCGGCAGGGGGGACGCTTCCAGGCGCAGGGTGTCTTTCAACAAGATCGGGTTGCGGCGGCCCAGCCGGTGCAGGCGCGCGGCCAGGAGGCGAAAGGCGGCAATGGCCGGCAGGTCCAGGCCGTCCTTGACCGTGACCAGTTGGGTGTCGCACGGGATGGCCTCGGGCGCGAGGTCTAGGCGCGGGTCCAATTCGAGCACGTTCAGCTCCTCGTACACCGCCTCGGGCCGGACGTCGTCCCGCCGCCCGACCTGGGGGGCGAGGTCTTCGAAGGCGGCGCGGGTCACCACCACGCGCACGGTTTCCTCGCCGCCGCAGCGCACGCCCTCGGCCAGCTCGAGGACCGGCGTGGGCGGGCGGGTGAAGGTGTACGGGTCGAACGGCACGGGCAGCTCGGGCACGGGCGCGGTGTGGACCAACCGGGGCGTGAGCCGGAGCAGCTCCTCGCAGACCGGGATTTCGTGGATCGAGTCCTCGGTGAGGCTCACGCGGATGGTGTCGCCCAGGCCGTCGCAGAGCAGCGCGCCGATGCCGATGGCGGACTTGATGCGGCCGTCTTCGCCCTCGCCGGCTTCGGTGACGCCCAGATGCAACGGGTAGTTCCAGTCCGGGCCCAGTTCGGCCAGGCGGGCGGCCAGCAGCCGGTAGCATTCGATGACCACCTTCGGGTTGCTGGCCTTCATCGAGAACACGAAGTTGTGGAAGTCGTGCCGGCGGCAGATGCGGGCGAACTCGAGGGCGCTCTCCACCATGCCCAGCGGGGTGTCGCCGTAGCGGTTGAGGATGCGGTCGGAGAGCGAGCCGTGGTTGGTGCCGACGCGCAGCGCGCGGCCCAGTTCCTTGCACCGGAGCACCAGCGGGGTGAACCGTTCCTCGAGACGCGCCAGCTCGGCGGCGTACTGGGCGTCGGTGTATTCCTTGACGACGAATTTCTTGCTGTCGGCGTAGTTGCCGGGGTTGATGCGGACCTTTTCGACCCACTTGACGGCCTCGAGGGCGGCCTCGGGTTTGAAATGGATGTCCGCCACCAAGGGCACGTGGCAGCCGCGCTGCCGCAACTCGCGCGCGATGTGCTCGAGGTTCGCCGCGTCCCGGACCGTGGGCGCGGTGATGCGCACCAACCGGCAGCCCGCCTCGACCAGCGCCAGGGTCTCGCGCACGCACGCCGCGGTGTCCAGCGTGTCGCAGGTGATCATGGACTGCTTGACCACCGGGGCGTCGCCCCCGATGACCACGCCGCCGCGGGCGGGGTCACCCACCACCACCAGGCGGCTGGGTCGGCGGGCGTAGCGGTAAACGGATTCGCAGTACTTCATGGACGGGCGGGGGCCGGCGCGGGCGCGTCGGGAGCGGCCGGCGCAACGGGCGCGGGTTCGACCTGTTGGACCTGCGTTTCGCGGGAGAACAACATCCGGAACAGGGGCATGCGTTTGAGGTCGAAGAACGTCACGTAGAGCATGAAGGAAATCAGCAGCACGGCGAAGCCGGTGGTGGTGTACTCGACCACGCGCAGGCTCAGCGGGCGGCCGCGCACCCATTCCACCAGGGCCATGAGGATGTGGCCGCCGTCCAACACCGGGATGGGCAGCAGGTTCAGGATGGCCAGGTTGAGGTTGAGCAGGACCAGGAAGTTCAGCGCCAACCGGTAGTCAATGGACACCTGGGCGGCCAGAAAAGCGAAGATGCCCACCGGGCCGGACAGGTCCTTGGCGCCGACGCCGGTTTCCTTCGAGTGCAAGAGCGCGCCCAGCGTGCCGATGGTCCGCTGCCAGACCTCGCGGAAGTTTTCCCACGGCGTGGGCCCGGGCCGGCGCACCTGATAGACCACCTTCTCGCTGCCGCCGATTTCCGCGCCGATGAAGCCCTTGCCGGTGGCGGGGTTCAGCCGCGGCGTGATGGTCAGGCGCATCTCTTTCCCCTCACGCAGGACCACCAGTTCGGTCGCCTCGCCAGGGCGTTGCTGGATCAACTTGATGAACTGCTCGCGGCCCGCAATCGGCACGCCGGCGAAAGACACCACTGTGTCCCCCGGCTGCAACCCCACGGCTTCCGCCGCGCTGCCGGGCAGGACGCCGCGCACCACCGGGTGGTCCTGCGGCTCGAGGTTGAGCATTTTCAAGCCCAGCGCGTTGTTTAACGAGGCGCTCAAGGTGACGGTCTCGCGCCGGCCCGCGCGTTCGACCGTGACGGCGAACACGTTGGTCCGGGAAAGGATCACCCGCTCGGTCACGTCTTCCCAGGAACTCACCGGCTCCCCATTGATCGCCACGATGCGGTCCCCGGCGCGGACGCCCGCGGCGTACTCGGCCGAGGTTTCGTCCACGTGCCCGATGATCGCCGGGTTCACCGGCACCGGCAGTCCGGTGAAAAACACCACCGTCGCCACCAGGAAGGCAAAGACCACGTTCATGAGCGGCCCGGCAAAGGCCACCAGAATCTTCGACAACGGCGGGGCCGGGGGCGGCGGCGGGCTGTCGGACTTGCCCCCCTCGATGGCCTCCGACGTGATCATCTGGGGCAGCTTCACAAAGCCCCCGGCCGGAATCCAGCGCACCGAGTACTCGATGCCGCCGCGCGTGCGGCTCCACACGCGCGGCCCGAAGCCGATGGCGAAGGCCTCCACCTTCATGCCCCGCCACAGCGCGACCAGGAAATGCCCCAGCTCGTGGACAAACACCGAGGCGCCGAACATCAACACCACGGCGGCGGCCACGTACACCCACAACAAGAAATCTTGCATGACGGAAAAGCGTGCCTTGGCGGCACGCGAGGCAGTTTAGAACCCGCCTCCGCCCCCTGCAACCCCGGCCAGCGCCGCCGGCCATCACCGCCGCCGGTGGTACGCGTCGAGGCCGTAGCGGGTGCGGACCAGGTGGTCCGCCGCGGCCAGCAGCTCGGCCGGCGGGGTCCAATCTTCCCAGCGCACGCCCCAGTGCGCGGCGGCGTGCGCGCAGAGGGCGCTTTCCCAGGCCGCGCGGCCGAGCCCGGGCGGCGGTTGCACCGAGCCCTGGATCAGCAGCCCGTCCCGTGTGCGCCGTTGGGCCGCGCCGGCAATTTTGCTTCCCCCCCAGAGCACGTCGAACTGCTCCGCGCGCAGGAAACAATGCGCGGGCGCGCCGCCCGCCGGGTCCAGCGCCAGCCGCGCCTCCAGGCCCAGCGCGGCCAGCGCGGCCAGGAGCCAGGCGTGAAGCCGCCGGTAACTTGCCCGCGCGCGCAGGGCGTACCACGGGTGCGCGGGCGGGAACACGAGCGTGTAGGTCCAATCCGCCGCGTGCGGCACCACTCCGCCCCCGGTGGGCCGGCGCACCAGCGGCCGCAAGGGGGTGAGCCGCTCCGCCTCCGCGTAGCGCTGGGTGTAGCCGAAACTCGCCGCGGGTACCGCCCAAGCGTAAAAGCGCAAAACGGGCCGGCCCAGGCGCGGCGCGGCCTCGAGCAGGGCGTGGTCCAGCGCCATGTTGAAGGCCGGTTCGCCCGGACCGGTACGCAGCCGGAGCCACGTCTCGGCGCGGGCCGACGGCCCGTTCAGCGGTGGCGCGGGCTCGGTCATGTCACTTCACGCCGCGGCGCGGGCAGAGGCGGGCGATCTCGCAACCGGCACAATCGGGCTTGCGGGCGAAGCAGCGCCGGCGCCCGTGCCAGATGAGCCAGTGGCTGAAGAGCGTCCAGAGCTCGCGCGGCACCAGGCGCAGGAGGTCCTGCTCGATCTTGAGCGGGTCGCGCTGGCGGGTGAGGTCCAGGCGCCGGGCCAGGCGGGCGACGTGCGTGTCCACCACGATGCCGGCGTTGAGGCCAAAGGCGTTGCCGAGCACCACGTTGGCGGTCTTGCGGCCCACGCCGGGCAGTTGGGTCAGGGCCTCGAGCGAGCGCGGCACCTCGCCGCCGTGGCGCTCGACCAGCTCGCGGCAGCAGGCGCGGAGGCTGCGGGCCTTGTTGCGGTAAAAGCCGGTGGACTTGATGGCCTCTTCGAGCTCGCCCGGCGGCGCGTTCGCGTAATCGGCCGCCGTGCGGTAGCGGCGGAAGAGCTCGGCGGTGACCTGGTTGACGCGCCGGTCGGTGCACTGGGCCGAAAGGATGGTGGCCACGAGCAGCTCGAGCGGGTTCGAGTAGTTTAGTTCGCAATGCGCGTCCGGGTAGGTGCGCCGGAGCGCCTCGAGGAGCGCGTCCACGCGGCGGGCTTTGGCGGCGGCGGTTTCGCGGGGCATGGTTGCGGTTTGAAATCAGAAATTTGAAATCCGAGTTCCGAGTTCCGAGTTCCGAAGTCCGAAGTCCGAAGTCCGAAGTGCGAAAGGTGTTTCTCGGGGCGCCGC
>CAYXPA010000162.1:0-6273 GCA_964466945.1 uncultured Verrucomicrobiota bacterium
AAAACTCCATCGCGTGCCAGCGCAACTGGCGCTCGGTGGGCAGCGGACCATACGGGGCGGGTGGCGGGGCGGGGGCGGCGCGGTTGAGGGAGATGCAGCTGCTGACGCTCAGCAGGAGCAGGACCGCGCCTGCGAGCCGACGGGGGTAGGAACGCGACATGCGGGCAGGCTAGGCCAAGGGCGCGGGAGGTTCAACGGTGGTTGCGGGAGCGCGGAGCGGAGCAGGCTCCCGTCGGACTCATCCGACCCGTGGACATCGCCGATTTGACCGTCGCATGCGCCGCGCGCTGGGCTGCTTGAATCTGGACCGCCGGGAATTTGCGGCCCAACTCCAGCGCCGCGGCTGGACTTACCACCCCAAAACCCACGTGTGGACCCGCACCGAGCCCGCGGGCGCTCAGCGCGCGGAACTGGCGCTGTTCCCGCAGTAGGCCTTACCGGGCGCCGCTTCCCGCCACTTCGCCCGCCCCGCACATTTGCCCGCACACCGCGCTCCGCGGACTTGGCGCGCCGCTCAAGGAGTACGGGCGCCCCAGACCTCCTCGAGCACGGCAAACATGGCCGGGTCATGCGCCCGCAGCTCGGCGCGGACGAATGGGTAAAAATCGTTCGTGCCGAAAAACGCCTCGGTCAGCTCGGCGAAGTATTCCTTGGCGTTTTGCAGGGCGTAGGCCCGGCCGGTGCGGCCGTCGGCGCGCAGGACCGATTCGTAGCTTTTGCCCGCCACCGCCTGCCCGAAGCAACGGCGGATGTCGGGATGGTCGTGGCCGAGGAAGCGGTGATGGTAGCCGTGCGCCAGTTCGTGCAGGACCATCCAGGGCTGGTCGCGCGTCCAGCGCAGGAAGTTTTCCGCGTTGGCCACTTCCACCGCGCCGGCTTTGTCCGGGTTCATGTCGTGCTCGCGCAGCCAGTCGGGCGACTCGTGGTAGCACATGCACGGATGGCGCGGGTGGGCCAGCTCGACCCAGATGGGGATTTGGCGCAACCGGGCCAGGGCCTCAGCCGGGACCACGCGGGTGATCTGCCAGAGCTGCACTTCGAGCAGCTTCAGGGTCTGCTCCGCCAGGTTCGTGCAAGCCAGGAGCTTTTCGTGGACGAGCACGCGCCAGCCTTCGATCTGGCGCTCGCGGTAGGCTTCAACCGGGTCCCAACGTGGCAGGGCCGGGGGCGGCGGCGAGGGCGGTTCGGCCGCCCGGGCCGCCAAGGCCGCCAGGGCCAGGGCCGCCCAGAAGCCCGGCCTCGCGCCGATCGCGGCCAGCCAGTTGACCCGCCCGCGCGCCACGGCCGCTCCTACAGGGCGGACGCCACCAGGTCGCCGACTTCGCGCGTGCCGTAGCCCATGCGGCCGGCGGCCAGGCTTTGGAGTTTCTCGCGCACCACGCGGATGACAGCGTTTTCGATGGCGGCGGCCATGTCGGTTTCGCCGAGGAAGTCCATCATCATGGCGCCGGCGCAAATGGCGGCCAGGGGATTGATGACGTTCTGGCCGGTGTATTTGGGGGCGCTGCCGCCGATGGGCTCGAACATGGAGGTGCCCTGGGGATTGAGGTTGCCGCCGGCGGCGATGCCCATGCCGCCCTGGATCATCGCGCCCAGATCGGTGATGATGTCGCCGAACATGTTGTCGGTGACAATCACGTCAAACCACTCCGGGTTCTTGACGAACCACATGGTGGTGGCGTCCACGTGGGCGTAGTCGCGCTTGATGTCGGGGTAATCTTTCTGGCCGATCTCGTGGAAGGCGCGTTCCCACAGGTCGAAGGCGTAGGTGAGCACGTTGGTCTTGCCGCAGAGGGTGAGCTGGGCCTTCAGGCCGGCGGCGACCTCCTCCGGCTTCAGCCCCCGCCAGGGCCGGCCGCCGCGGCGTTTGCGGGCGTAGTCGAAGGCAAAGCGCAGGCAGCGCTCGACCCCGCGGCGGGTGTTCACGCTTTCCTGCACGGCGATTTCGTGGGGCGTGCCCTTGAAGACAAACCCGCCCGCCCCGGTGTAAAGGCCCTCGTTGTTCTCCCGCACCACCACGAAGTCAATGTCCTCGGGCCGCTTGTCCTTGAGCGGGCAGAAGCGCGCGTCGTAGAGCCGCACCGGGCGCAGGTTGATGTATTGCTCCAGCTCGAAGCGCAGGCGGAGCAGGATGCCCTTTTCGAGGATGCCGGGTTTGACCTGGGGATGGCCGATGGCGCCCAGCAAGATGGCCGGGAACTGCCGCAGCTCGGCCACAGCGCTGTCCGGCAGCACCTCGCCGGTGCGCAGGTAACGCTCGCCCCCGAAATCAAACGGCGTGTAGTTGAGACGGACCCCGAACTTGGGCGCGGCGGCGTCGAGCACCTTGAGGGCCTCGCGCACCACCTCGGGACCGGTGCCGTCGCCGCCAATGACTGCGATGTTGTGGCTTTTCATGCGTGAAAGACTGGTCTTCCGGCCGGGCCGGAAAGCGCGGATGCTAGGGATTTCGCGCCGCCGAACAACTGGTTTTCCCGTCCCGCGGCAAAGGGCGTGGACAAGCCGCCGGTTCGCGCGCAGAGTTCTTCTCGCTGAGCACATGAGCACGCCCGCCTCCCCGGATGACCCCCGCGCCTTTGCCCGCCGCGTGCTGGCCCTGGTGCGCAAACTCTACCCGGACCAACCCGCCGCCCTGGGCGAGGACGGCGAAACCTTGCGTCTGGGCTCGGCTCAGTTCGGCCTGAGCAACCTGGCCGCCAAGTTCCGCCAGGCCGGCGGCGGCGCGGCCGCGCTTCGGCGTCTGGTCAAGGCGCACTTCGACCAGTTGCTGCGCGACGCGGCGACGCTGGTGGGCTCGATCTCCTGGGGCGAGGCCAAGCCCATCCTCCTGCCCCAGCTCATGCCCGAGTCGTTCCTCGAGCAATTGCCGCTGGCCGAGCGGCCCTTTGCCCCGGAGGTGCGCATCGGGCTGGTGATTGACGCCCCCAGCGGTTACCGCTACGTGCGCCGGGATGAACTGGACGGTTGGGGCCTGTCCCTGGACCAGGTCCTGGCCGTGGCCCTGGACAACCTCACCACCCGCTCGTCCGGCATCCAAATCCACGCCGGCGCCGGCCCGGACCGCATCCTGATGCTGGCCACGGGCGACGGCTACGACGCCGCGCGCATTTTGCTGCCGCGCTGGCGTGAACTGGCCGGCGAACATTTGGGCTTGCCCTTCCGCTTCGGCATCCCCAACCGCGACTTCCTCATTTGCTGGTCGGCCGACACGACCGCCGACACGCAGGCCGCCTTTCGCACCCGGATTGCCCGGGACTACGGGCGCCAGCCCTACCCGCTGAGCCCGCTGACCTTCGAGATGAACAGCGAGGGCAACGTGCGCCCGCTGCCTTGAACGACCGGCCCCGGGGTGGCCCACCGACCGCCGACCCGCCGGGCCCGCCCCGCCCCAGAACCTTGCTGCGCGCGCGGCCCGTTCCTGCTTTAACCGGCGGCGCGATGTTTGAACTGCTCAAGACCGACCCCGGCTCGAAGGCGCGCCTGGGCCGGCTCACCACCGCCCGCGGCGTGGTGGACACCCCGGCCTACATGCCGGTGGGCACCCAGGCCACGGTCAAGGCCCTGGACCCGCGCGAGTTGGTCGAGATGGGCGCGCAGATCATCCTCGGCAACACTTACCACCTCTACATCCGGCCCGGGCTGGACATCCTCCGCGCGGCGGGCGGGTTGCACCGCTTCATGGCCTGGCCGCACCCCATCCTCACCGACAGTGGCGGCTTCCAGGTCTTCAGCCTGGCCAAGATTCGCAAGGTCCGCGCCCACGGGGTCGAGTTCCGCTCGCACGTGGACGGCTCGCCCCTGTTCCTGGGCCCGAAAGAGACCATGGAAATCCAGCGCGTGCTCGGCTCGGACATCGCCATGACCTTCGACGAATGCCCGCCCCACGACGCCCCGCCGCGCGAGTTGCACCTGGCCGTCGAGCGCACCCTCCGCTGGGCCCGCGAGTGCCGCGAGCAACCCCGCGCCCCCGGCCAGCAGGTCTTCGGCATCGTCCAGGGCGGGGGCGACCCCGCGCTGCGCGCGCACTGCGCGCGCGAGTTGGTGGCGCTTGACTTCGACGGCTACGCCATCGGCGGCGTGAGTGTGGGCGAGCCGGAACCGGAGATGATGCGGGCCATCGAGCTCACCGAACCGCACCTCCCCGTCCACAAGGCCCGGTACGCCATGGGCCTGGGCACCCCGGCGCAAATGGTCGAACTGGTCGCCCGCGGAGTGGACCTCTTCGACTGCGTGCTGCCCACGCGCGTGGCCCGCAACGGCACCGCCTTCACCCGGCGCGGCACCTTCGCCATCAAGGGCGGGGCGGTGAAGGCGGAGTTTCGGCCCATCGAGGAGGGCTGTGAGTGCTTCGCCTGCCGGCACTTCACCCGGGCCTACATCCGGCACCTGCTCAACGTGAACGAAATCCTGGGCCTGCGACTGGTGAGCATTCACAACACGCACTTCTACCTCCAGGTCATGCGCGAGGTGCGAGCGGCCATCGCGGCAGGCGCGTTCGGCGAATACCGGCGCGAGTTTGCGGCCCGCTACGTGCCCACCCGCCGCGTCCTGGCCGCGCGGGCGCTCGCGGCGGAGTGAGCGGTCGGGGTCGTTCACCCCCCGCCCGCGGTCGGGGGGATGTGGGGTTGACGCTTTCCGGCCCTTCAGTGCCAGCCGGCGCACGCGGGCAATAGCCGGGGCAAACTGGCAGTCGGCAGACTGCGGCCTTCCATGTTTGCCCCCGGGTTGCGCTCGAAGCGCCAAGCTTCTGCTCAACGCGGATAACCTGGGAGCTTTGCCTGGGAGCTTTGCTCACGAGCGGCCGAGCCGCCCCCGGGGCCTGCCTGCTGAATGGCTGGCGCGCGCGTTACCCGTGCAATTCAATTTTCGGGTTGAAACGCGGCGTCAGCGCCCGGCCGTTTGGTCGTTCACGGCGTTTTCTCTCCGTCAGTGCCGAACACCCGGCGCCGCAGCCGGTGCAGCAACGCCACGCCGGCCAGCCCCGCCAGCGCCGAGACGGCGAAGACGCCCACTTCCGCGCCCACCACCTCGACGGGCAGCCCCGCCCAGCCCAAGCCGGCGGAGACGACGCAGACCACCACCAGCCCCACCGCCGCGCCCTGCAGGATCAGGCCGAGCACGTGCCCGGCCCCGCGACCGGCCCCGCGGCCCACGGTCCGCAGCCCGCCGCCCAGGCCGCCCCCGATCAGCGCCACGAGCAGGAAGCGCAGCGGCAGGATGCTCTCCAGCAAGGCCAGCAGGCCCAGCGGCTCCAGCGGGATGTGCTGGGCCAGTTCCCCGAAATCCGAGCGGGCCGTCACCCGCGGACGCGCCGCCGATTTGCGGCAGGTCACCTCCACTTCCTGGTAACCTCCCGTGCCCGTGCGGGAGATGGTGACCGATGCGGGCGTGACAGCAGCCTGCTCGGCGAAGAACTGGATCACCACCGGCGGCTCCAGGGGCGCCGGTTCTCCGGCCTCCCGCAGGTCCACGCCGGCCACCAGGCGGGTGGTGTAGGCCTTCGCCCGCGCATCCCAGGGCAACGGGCTGGTGCGCGGTTCCAGAAACACAGTGCCCGCGCGCGGCGCTCCCTGCGGGGCGCGCAACACCAGTTCGCCCGGAAACTCCGTCCGCGCGCGGGCCAGTTGCCCGGTCAGCGCCCGGTGCTCGCCGAAGACCACGGTCTGCTCGAAGGGCTGCGGCCGGACCGGGCCGGGGCTGGGCGGCGGAGACGCGGCGGCGGGAGGCGTGAAAACGTTGGTCAGGGCAGCGATGCTTTCCCGGGTCTCGCGGGTCGGGCGCAGCACCGCCGCGGTGGCGAGCACCCCCTCGGCGGTGCGTTGGAGCACAGTGAAATTGGTGCCGCGCAAACGGGTCCGGCTCAGGTCCAAGGGAAGTGCGCCGGCGCGGCGCGCAGGGGAGGGGATGTCCGCCGCCAGGCAAACACCGGCCAGGCACAGCGCCGCGAGCGCCCGGGCGGGAAAAAACGGGGCAGGTTTCATGGTGGGGGCAAATCGGGTGTCGGGGCACCCTACACCCCGTCACGACGGTGTCCAATGCGGACTTGGCGCAAAGATCGAGCTCTCCGCCGCGCGGCGCGGGTACGGTCACCGGAAACGGCCAATGGCGGCAACGGCGCGGAGCCCCTCAGCAATGCATGGCACGGCCGGTTGCGGCGGGGCCGCGCCACGTACGGTAGGGCCGTGCTGCGCCGCGGCCGCTGGGGTAGGGCCGCGCTATGTCGCGGCTGCCCCACTGAACATTCCCCCCAAAAAGAACGGGGGCCGGACTTTT
>CAYXPA010000163.1:0-6230 GCA_964466945.1 uncultured Verrucomicrobiota bacterium
CCAGCCCCTTCACCTTCACCCCCACCGAGCAAATGCAGTTCGGCCGCATCCGGCGCTAAGCCGTCACGGCTGAATTCACCATCACGGGGCCGGGCTTGCGCCCGGCCCTTTTTGTTTTCGGGGCTCTAGCGCCGAGCGCCAGCTTGCTGGAGCAGGTGACGAGAGACTCGGATGACGGATACCGGATACCGGATGCCGCTGCTGGCTGGTTTGGTCTGGCGGCAGCGGTCAGAAAAGCGGCGGCAAGCCGCCGCACTCCATGCGCTGACGCGAGAAACCGGGCGGCGGGTGGGTCGCGAAGCGTATGGAGTGCGCCAGCTTGCTGGCGCTGTCGGCGGCGCGGGGAGTCCGACGGCCCGGTCAAAGCGGCGGCAAGCCGCCACACTCCATGCGCTGACGCGAGGAGTCGGGCGGTGGGCGGGGCGCGGAGCGTATGGAGTGCGCCAGCTTGCTGGCGCTGTCGGCTGCGCGGCGAGAGGTTAGGAAGCCGGATGCCGGATGCCGGATGCCGCTGCTGGCGGGTTTGGTCTGGCGGCAGCGGTCAGAAAAGCGGCGGCAAGCCGCCGCACTCCAGGCGCTGGCGCGAGGAGTCGGGCGGCGGGGAGGGGCGCGGAGCGTGTGGAGTGCGCCGCCTTGGCGGCGCTGTGGGAAAGCGGCGGCATGGCGTCACGCTCCGGGGGGTAGGGCGCCGCTGCGCCGGCGCCGGTGGCCGCAACGCAGCGCGACTTCTCCGCCCCGGTTGCCCCCTTCCACCTTGCCCTGACCGGTCGCTCGCCGGCGAACGCAGTTGACAAACGCCGCCCGCCCCGGTTTGTGGGGGCACGCATGTTTCTCCGACTCCTCCGCGCCGCCGCGGCGGTCGCGTTGCTCGCGGCCAGCTTTGCGGCGGCCGACCCCGAATGGCAGGATGGCCCGGGCTTCCGCGCCCGCCCGGTCGCGCCCCGACCCGGCGCGCGGCCGGTGGGATTCATGCTCCTGGCGCCCGCGCAAACCGGCGTGACCTTCACCAACCTCCTCGCCCAGTCGCGTTACATCACCAACCAAATTTACCTCAACGGCGCGGGAGTGGCGGCCGAGGACGTGGACGGCGACGGCTGGTGCGACCTGTTTTTCGCCGGGCTGGACCGGCCCAACGCGCTGTACCGCAACCTCGGCGATTGGCGCTTCGAGGACGTGACCGAGCGCGCCGGCGTGGCCATGCCCGACCACAGTTGCACCGGCGCGGTGTTGGCGGACCTGGACGGCGACGGCGACGCGGACCTGGTGGTGAACACCGTGGGCGAGGGCACGTTTCTTTTTTTCAACGACGGCCAGGGCCGTTTCGAGCCGCGCCTTCCCGCCGCCCCGCTCAATTACCTGCGCGCCGGCATGACCGCCACGCTGGCCGACGTGGACGGCGACGGCGACCTGGACCTGTACGTGTGCAACTACCGCACCACGACCATCCGTGACATGCCCAACACCCGAATGCGCCTGCGCGAGTCCGAAGACGGCCGCATCGAGGTCATCGCCGTGAACGACCGGCCCACCACCGAGGCGGACCTGGTGGGCCGTTTCACCGCCACGCGCGAGGGGCGCATCATCGAAAACGGCGAGCCCGATGTGCTCTACCTCAACGACGGCCGCGGGAACTTCACCCTGGTGCCGTTTACCGGCGGCGCCTTTCTGGACGAAGACGGCCGCCCGCTGCGCGCGCCCTTGTATGACTGGGGCCTGACCGCCGCCTTCCGCGACCTGGACGGCAACGGCGCGCCGGACCTTTACGTGTGCAACGATTTCGAGTCCCCGGACCGCATCTGGCTCAACGACGGCGCCGGCCGGTTTCGCGCGCTGCCGCGGCTGGCGCTGCGCCAGACGAGCATTTTCTCGATGGGCGTGGACTTCGCCGATGTCAACCGCGACGGGCACCTGGACTTTTTCGTGTCGGACATGCTCAGCCGGGACCACGCCAAGCGGAT
This sequence comes from uncultured Verrucomicrobiota bacterium, assembly GCA_964466945.1. Lineage (GTDB taxonomy): Bacteria > Verrucomicrobiota > Verrucomicrobiia > Limisphaerales > J093 > DSVZ01. The sequence continues at coordinate 1,959 of CAYXPA010000163.1, forward strand.
GCTCGAAAACGGCGAAATCCAGCCCGTGCACCTGCCGCCCGGCCTCATCGAGAACCGCCCGCAGTACTCGCACAACACGCTGCTGATCAATCGCGGCGACCACACCTTCGCCGAGCTGGCCCAGTGGGCCCGGGTCGAGGCCTCCGAGTGGACGTGGTCGCCGAACTTTCTGGACGTGGACCTGGACGGGTACGAGGACCTGTTGATCACCACCGGGCACGAGTTGCAGATGATGAACACGGACATCATCGAGCAGGCCGAGGTGCTCAAGACGCAGAAGGCCATGTCCAGCCACGAACTCCAGCGCCTGCGCACCCTGTTCCCGCGCTACGCCACGCCCAACGTGGTCTTCCGCAACCGCGGCGACCTGACCTTCGAGGACGTGAGCGCCGCCTGGGGCTTCGACTTTGCGGACGTGGGCAACGCCGTGGCCCTGGCCGACCTGGACAACGACGGCGACCTGGACGTGGTGGTCAACAACCTCAACGGCGTGGCCGAGCTGTGTCGCAACGAGGCCACCGCGCCGCGTCTGCTGGTGCGCCTGCGCGGGCAGCCGCCCAACACCCGCGGCATCGGCGCCAGGGTGACCGTCCGCGGCGGCCCCGTGCCCGCGCAGCAGCAGGAAATCGTCTGCGGCGGTCATTACCTCTCCGGGCACGAGCCGGCGCGCGCGTTCGCCACGGGTTCGGCCACGAACCTGACGATCGAGGTCGTTTGGCGCAGCGGCCGGCGCAGCGAGGTGACCCGGGCCCGGCCCAACCATCTCTACGAAATCTTCGAGCCCGAGGGCGACCCGCCGCCGCCCGCGCCCGCGCCGCCCGCGCCCGCGCCGTGGTTTGCCGACCGCAGCGCGTGGCTGGGGCACCGGCACGTCGAGGAGCCGTTCGACGATTTCCAGCGTCAGCCGCTCTTGCCCCGCAAGCTCAGCCAGCTCGGCCCCGGCGTGACCTGGGCGGACGTGGACGAGGACGGCTGGGAGGACCTGATCATCGCCGGCGGGCGCGGCGGCACGCCGGGCGTGTTCCGCAACCTGGCCGGCAAGGGCTTTGCCGCGCTGACCAACGCGCCGTTGAACAAACCCAACGCGCGCGACCAGACCACGGTGCTGGCCTTCGGCGCGACGCTGCTGGCCGGCTCGAGCAATTACGAGGACGGCCTGACCAACGGCGGCGCGTTGCGCGTGCTGGACCTGCGCGCCGGCGTCAGCGGCGAGGCCGTGCTGGGCCGGCTCTCGAGCACCGGTCCCCTGGCCGCGGCGGACGTGGACGGCGACGGCGACCTGGACATTTTCCTGGGCGGGCGCGCCGTGCCCGGGCGTTACCCGGAGCCGGCCGACTCGGTGCTCTTGCGCAAGGACGGCGCGCGACTGGTGCCGGCGCAACGCTTCGAGAAACTCGGCCTGGTGAGCGGCGCGGTGTTTAGCGACCTGGACGGCGACGGCGCGCCGGACCTGGTCCTGGCCTGCGATTGGGGTCCGTTGCGGATGTTCCGCAACCGGGGCGGACGCCTCGAGCCGTGGGACCCGCCGGTGCGGTCGTCGGGCGGCAGCCCTGCGCGCGCCGCCGGGCCGTTGAGCGCGCTGACGGGCTGGTGGACCGGCGTGGCGACGGGCGATTTGGACGGCGACGGGCGGCCGGACGTGGTGGCAGGCAACTGGGGCGGCAACAGCCGGTACCGGCCCACGCCGGAGCAGCCGGTGCGGGTGCATTACGGAGACCTGGACGAGAGCGGGACGTTCGATTTCATCGAGACGTACGTGGACCCGGCCACGGGCCGGGAAGTACCGGTGCGCGGGTTGCGTCCGGTGCGCGAGGCCCTGCCGCTGGTGCAGGCGCGCGTGCCCAGTTTCGAGGCTTACGGCAAGGCCACGGTGCGGGAGATTTACGGGCCGGAACTGGACGCGCTGGCCGTGGCGGCGGTGGTGGAGACGCGCAGCGTGGCGTTGCTCAACCGGGGCGAGTCCTGGGAATTACGCCCCTTGTCGGCCGAGGCGCAATGGGCGCCGGCCTTGGGCGTGATCGTGGCCGACTTCGACGGTGACGGCCGCGAGGACGTGTTTCTGAGCCAGAATTTCTTTGCGGTAAACCCGGACGAGTGGCGGCAGGACGCCGGGCGGGGTTTGCTGCTGGTGGGCGACGGCGCCGGCGGTTTGCGACCCGTACCGGGACAGGTGAGTGGCATCCGCATTTACGGCGAGCAACGGGGGTGCGCGGCGGCGGATTTCGACGGCGACGGGCGACTGGACCTGGCGGTGAGCCAGAACGCGGCGGCCACGGTGCTGTTGCAAAACACCGCGGCGCGACCGGGTCTGCGGGTGCGGCTGGCGGGGCCGCCGGACAATCCGCACGGCGTGGGCGCGGCGCTGCGCCTGGAGGCGGGCGGGGTCTGGGGGCCGGTGCGCGAGGTGCAGGCCGGCTCGGGCTATTGGTCGGTCAACAGTCCGGTGCTGGTGCTGGGCGCGGCGGCGGGGCCGGAGCGGGTGCGGGTGCGCTGGTCGGGCGGCAAAACGCTCGAGGCGGCGGTGCCGGCGGGGGCGCGGGAGATTCAGGTGGACTTCAACGGCAACCTGCAGGTCCGGCGTTGAAGCGCTGGGTCGGGCGCCGCGAAGGACGGGCCCCGGGGTGGGCGCGGCTCAGGGTTGGTGCAGTTGTGCCCGGTAAGCGGTGGGCGACATGCCGGTGATTTTCTTGAAGACCCGGTTGAAGTGGGTCAGGGACTGGAACCCGACGGCGAAGGCGATTTCGCTGATGCGCAGGTTGGGGTTAAGGGCGAGGTTCTTGGCCTTCTCGATGCGCACGCGGGAGACGTACTCGGTGAAGTTGATGCCGGTGGAGCGTTTGAAGACCTTGCAGAAGTAAAAGATGCTGGCGTTGACGGCGCGGGCGACCTGGCTCAGCGAAAGGTCTTCGGCCTGGTGTTCCTCGATGTAGGCCTTGGCCTTGGTGACCATGGGCGGCTCGGGGTGTTCCTGGCGCACGAGCAACTGGTTGCTGACCACCGCCAGGTGCTGCGCGAAAACCGAGAGCATCCGCACGATGGCCTCGTGCTCGGTGGGCGAGAGCACCCGGGTGCGAAAGTAGGCCTGTTCCAGCTCGCGGGTCGAAACGTCCGGGGCCAGGCCCTTGAGCCTTTTGGCCAGGCGCGCGAACTGCGAGGGCGAGGGTTTGCGGCGGAAAGCCTGGCCGGTCTGGAGGTAGCCCACCAGCTTTTCGCCCAAGCGCACCGGCACGGCGGTCTCGGTCAGGCCGGAGGGACAGGTCACTGTTTGCGGGGTCTCGGTGGCGGTCTCGGAGAGGCGTTGCTGGGTCTGGAGGCAGGCGGCGCAGGTGCTGCTCTTGCGCGCCATGAGGGCGCAGTAGGCGTTTTCGTTGCGTTTGCCGTGGTAGGGCAGTTGCCAGGATTCGACCGGGCGCAGGGTCAGCGGCAGCCCGGTCAGGTCGTTGAAGGCCCGGCAGTATTCCTGGTAGAGCTTCGAGGCTTCGAGCGCTTCGATGACGCTGTTGCGATTGTTGTTGTTCATACGCCCTCGACCCGGCGCGCTTGGACCGGGGTCGGGGACCGCCCGGTTCACCGGAGCGAGCGCCCGACCCGCGGCCGGCAGTGCCACCACGCGCGACTTGACCGGCCACAGCCAAATAATGTTCGCCCCGTGGTGCGGCGCAAGCGCAGAAGGCGAGCCGGTGGCGGAAGAATTGACTCAAAAATGATTGTTACCGGGGGCAGGGTCACCGGTTCGGTGAACCGGTCGCGGCGCCCAAAGGCGGTGTGACCCGTGAGGCACACTCCCAGGAGCACCGAAACGAAGCCACAAGTCCTGGCCCGGCTACGCCGGCGTAACAACCGCTCCCGGCTTTGAGCCCGCCCGGGAAATCCGTTCGAGAAACTTCCACCACCGACGGGACGAGGGAGGCCAGGATGGGTGGCAACACCCCTCGGGTTCCTCCGTTTCCAAGTGGGGACTTGGGTAACCGAACTTCTGGCGCAACCAAGCCCCCTTCGCCCCGCGCCCGGTCGGCGCCTTTGGGTAGCGCCCGAGCGCGGCTCAAAACTCGGCGCGGACGGTGATCGGACCGCGGGCAGGCCCGATGCGGATCGTCGAGTCAGCGGCGGAGACGACTGGCCGGGGGGCGCCCTCCACCGTGGCGCTGCGCAGCGGCCTGCCATCCGGATGCCGCAGCCGCAGCACGATGGCGCGCGGCGGCTGCCGCGTGGGCGGATGAACCTAATCTCCGCAGTTGAAAAGGTGGGCAAAGCGGGTTTGGAGCAATAGCA
>CAYXPA010000164.1:0-6129 GCA_964466945.1 uncultured Verrucomicrobiota bacterium
CCCACGAAATCGGCAACCCCCTCAACGCCCTCCACATCCACCTCCAGCTCATGGAGCGGGCCCTGCGCAAACTGCGCGCCGATGGCGCGCCCGCTTCGCCCGCCCGCCCCGGCCGGACCCGGCGCGCGCCGGCACCCACGGCCGAGGACCTCGCCGAATTCGCCGACAAACTCGAACGCTACCTCGCCGTCGCCAAGGGCGAGATCACCCGCCTGGACTACATCGTCACCCAGTTCCTCCAGGCCATCCGCCCCAGCCCGCCCCGCCGCCAGCCCGCCCGGCTCAACGACGTGGTCCGCGACACCCTCGAGTTGCTCCGCCCCGAACTCGACAACCGCGGCCTCCTGGTCGAAGAAAAGCTCGCCCCCGACCTGCCGACCGCGCTCTTCGACCCCGCCCAGCTCAAGCAGGCCCTGGTCAATCTCATCAAGAACTCGATGCAAGCGATGACCCGCGGCGGCCGCCTCACCCTCGCCACCGGCGCCGGCCCCGAAAGCGTCTGGGTGAGCGTGGCCGACACCGGCGGCGGCATCCCGCCCGACCAACTCCAGCGCCTGGGCGAACCGTTCTACACCACCAAGAAAAAAGGCACCGGCCTGGGCCTGCTCATCGTGCGCCGCATCATCCGCGAACACGGCGGCCACATTGACATAGACAGCCACGTGGGCCGCGGCACCACCGTGCGCCTCTGGCTCCCGCTCCAGGAAAAACGCCCGCGCCTGCTCCAACCGGCCGCCTCCGCTCCCGCGCCGGCGGCTTCCCCCGCCGAACCCGTCGCCGAACCGGCCGCCGGCGCCTCATCGCCCGTCCCATGAGGCGCCGCGACCTCATCCCGTTGCTCCTGGACCAGCCGCGCACGGTCTCCCAACTGGCCCGCGAAATCCGCGCCACCCCGCGCGAGCTGGCCGACGACCTCGCCCACTTGCTGCGCAGCCTGCCCCACACCGGGTTTGCGGCTGAAATAACCCCCGCCCGCTGCCGCAAGTGCGGCTTCACCTTCGGCCCGGACAAGTTGTTCAAACCGGCCAAGTGCCCCGCCTGCCGCGGCACCTGGATCGCCGAGCCGCGCCTGGTCTTGCGCCGCCGCGCCACGCCCGCGCCCGCCACCGGGCCGGACGCTACCACACCGGACGTTGCGCCGGACGGTCCTGACTGGCTGACCCTGCTCGACCACACTGCCGACACGGGCCTCATCGTCACCGCGCCCGACCTGCCCACGCTCTTCAGCCGCGCGGCCTGGGGCTTGTTCAGCGTGATTTGCGACCCCGCCGGCGTGCAGCCGGCCGAGGCGGAAACGGTGGCGCTCGAGGCCGACGACCTGCCCGCACTGCTGGTGCGCTGGCTCGCCGAGCTGAACTTCCGCCACCTCACCCGGCACCGGCTTTACGCGCGGTTCGAGGTGCGTGAGTTGACGACGCCCGCCGGACCCGCAAACCCGCCGCCGTCGCCCGAAGCGGCCGCCCCGGAAGCCGCCCCCTGCCGCCTGCGGGCCGAAATCTTCGGCGAACCCATTGTGCCCGGCCGGCACACCATCTACACCGAGGTCAAGGCCGTGACTTTCCACGGCCTGGAGTTGACGGAGATTGACGGCGGCTGGCGGGCGCAGATCATCTTGGACCTGTAGTTCGTGGTTTGTGGTTCGTTGCCGGCCGCGAGGCGTGTGTCATCGCGAGGGCCTGGCGGCGAGCCATGCACCAGAAACCAGGAACCAAAAACCCGCCATGAAATTCCAAAAAATCGGCGACGCCCTCTACGAAATCCCGCCCGAGGGCGGCATGCGGGTGCCGGCGCGCATTTACGCCACGCCCGCCATGCTCGAACAAATCACCGCCGACAAGGCGCCGGAGCAGGCGGCCAACGTGGCGCACCTGCCCGGCATCGTCATGGCCTCACTTGCCATGCCGGACATCCACTGGGGCTACGGCTTCCCCATCGGGGGCGTGGCCGCCTTCGACGTGCGCGAAGGCGTCATCTCCCCTGGCGGCGTGGGCTACGACATCAATTGCGGCGTGCGCCTGATGGCCTCGAAACTCACCCGCGCGGACGTCACGCCCAAGCTGCGCGACCTGGTCAACCAGCTCTTCCGCGACGTGCCCACCGGCGTGGGCGCGGCCGGCGCGCTGACTGTCTCGACCGAGGAGTTGAAACGCGTGGTCCGGCTGGGCGCCCGCTGGGCGGTCGAGCGCGGCCTGGGCACCGAGGCGGACCTCGAGTTCATCGAGGAACACGGCTGCATCGAGGGCGCGGACCCCTCGCGGGTGTCCGAGCGGGCGTGGGAGCGCGGGCGCGAGCAACTCGGCACCCTGGGCAGCGGCAACCACTTCCTCGAGGTGGGCTACGTCGAGGAAATCTTCGACCCCCGCGCCGCGCAGGTGCTGGGCCTGTTCCCGGACCAGATCACCGTCATCATCCACTGCGGCTCGCGCGGCTTCGGCTACCAGATTTGCGAGGATTACCTCGCCGTCATGGACCGGGCGGTGCGGAAGTACGGCATCCAACTGCCCGACCGCCAACTGGCCTGCGCGCCGATTGATTCGGAGGAGGGCCGGGCCTACCTGGGCGCCATGTGCTGCGCCATCAACTACGCCTTCGCCAACCGCCAGGTGATCGCCCACCACGCCCGCCGCGCCTTCGCCCACGCGCTCCGGCTCACCCCCGCCGAAATCGGCCTGCGCACCGTGTACGAAGTGGCGCACAACATCGCCAAATTCGAGGTTCACACCGTCGCCGGCGGCGCGCGCAAGCTCTGCGTGCACCGCAAGGGCGCCACGCGCGCCTTCGCCCCCGGCCGTCCCGAGGTGCCCGGCGCCTACCGCGAGATCGGCCAGCCCGTGCTCATCCCCGGCGACATGGGCCGGTACTCGTACGTGCTCACCGGCACGGCGCGCGCCATGGAAGAAACCTTCGGCAGCACCTGCCACGGCGCCGGCCGGGCCCTCAGCCGCGTCAAGGCCTCGAAAGCCGCCCGGGGCCGGAACATCGTGGCCGAAATGGAGGCCCGCGGCATCATCGTGCGCGGCCAGAGCCGCCGCACCGTGGACGAGGAAATCAGCGAGGCCTACAAAGACGTGGCCAACGTGGTGGACGCCTGCCAGCTCGCCGGCATCTCGAACAAGGTCGCCCGCCTGCGCCCCCTCGGCTGCATCAAGGGCTGAGCCCCCGCCGCGCGCGCCACGCGGCGGCAAAGTTTTGACGCCCGGCTCCCCGCCCGGTTTGATCTCGCCCATGCGTCTCCGCATCACACTCGGCCGCTTTCTGGGGCTGGTCCTGGCCTGGGCAAGCACGCTGGCTCAGGGCCAGACCCTCTTCACCGTGGCCACGTACAACCTGGAAAATTACGTGGACGTGGCCTCGCCGGGCCGGGTGCCCAAACCGCCCGAGGCCCGCGCCAAAATCCGCGAGATTCTCCTCCAACTCCGCCCCGACGTGCTGGCGGTGCAGGAAATCGGCCGGCCTTCCGCACTGCTCGAACTGCGGGACGCCCTCGCGGCCGCGGGCCTGAATTACCCGCACTGGGAGCACGTGAGCGGTTTCGACACCAACATCTTCGTGGCCGTGCTCAGCCGCTTTCCCATCGTGGCCCGCCGCCCCCACACCAACGAGACGTTCCTCCTCCAGGGCCGGCGCTTCCAGACCAGCCGCGGCTTTGCCGAGGTGGACATCCGGGTCAACGACCGCTACCAGTTCACGCTCTTCACCGCCCACCTCAAGTCGCGCCGCGTGGTCGAGTACGGCGACGAGGCGGAATTGCGCCTCCAGGAAGCCCTCAAGCTGCGCGCGCTCATCGAGGCCCGCCTCCAGGCCGACCCGCGGGCCAACGTGCTCGTCGCCGGAGATTTCAACGACACCAAGGACCGGCCGCCCATCCGCACCCTCCTCGGCCGCGGCGCGCGGCAGTTGGTGGACGCCCGCCCCGCCGAGCGCAACGGCGACAGCGCCCCGCCGCCCAACCCCGCGTGGGACCCGCGCTGGATCACCTGGACCCACTTCTACGGCAAGGAAGACAGCTACGAACGGATTGACTACATCCTCATGAGTCCCGGCATGGCCCGGGAATGGCACCGCGAGGGCAGCTATGTGCCGAACCTCCCGAACTGGGGCGTCGCGTCCGACCACCGGCCGGTCGTGGCCGCCTTTTACGCCGAAGACCGCTGAGGCGCCGGACACCGTGCCGCCGAGAACGCGCGCTGGCGGCGCCCGCAGCACCGCGGCGGCACGTGGCCTCTTAACCCTTACCGGTCGCGTTCGTAGTGGTCTGTGGAGGACAACCACCAAGACACGAAGACACCAAGCTTTTTTCCTTGGTGCCTTGGTGTCTTTGTGGTTGTCCGGCGGTGCTTGGTGGTGCAGCAACAATCCCCCGAGCATGGGGGAGAGGGCGGTTCAAAGGCTGGGCCGGGCGCGGTCGTGGTGTCTGTGGAGGGCAATCACCCAGGCACGAAGACACCAAGCTTTTTTCCTTGGTGCCTTGGTGTCTTTGTGGTCGCCCGGCTATCCATGCAAACGCGCTGCGAGCGCTCCGAACCTCAACCCGTCGCCCACTCCGCCGACAGCAGCGCGGCCTGTTCGAGCACGGTCTCGGTGGCCTTCTCTTGCTTGTCCGGCGGATAGCCGTGTTTGCGGAGGATGCGCTTGACCAGCACCCGCAACTGCGCCCGCACGTTCTCCCGCAGCGTCCAGTCAATCGTCACGTTGGCGCGAACGGTGCGGACCAGTTCCTGGGCAATCTGCCGGAGCGTCGGCTCGCCCAGCATCTTCACCGCGCTGTCGTTGGTCTCCAGCGCATCGTAAAATGCCAGTTCCTCCTCGCTCAAGCCGAGCTTCTCGCCGCGGGCGTCGGCTTCGCGCATGTCGCGAGCCAAGCCGATCAACTCCTCGATCACCTGCGCCGCCTCGATGGCGCGGTTTTGGTAGCGCCGAATCGTTTGTTCCAACATTTCGGCAAACGACCGGGCCTGCACCAGGTTCTTGCGCCGGCGGGTCTTGATCTCGCCTTCCAGAAGCTTGCGCAGAAGTTCCACCGCCAGGTTGCGCTGCGGCATCCCGCGCACCTCGGCCAGGAACTCGTCTGACAGGATCGAAATATCCGGCTTCTTCAACCCGGCTGCTGCGAACAAATCCACCACGCCTTCCGGCGCGATGGCCCTGGAAACGATCTGCCGGATGGCGTGATCCAATTCCTCCTCCGCGCGCGGTCCGCTCGGCGCGCGCTTGGCCAGCGCCGCGGCCACGGCTTGGAAAAACGCCACGTCGTCGCGGATGCGCAGCGCCTCCTCGTGCGGCACGGCCAGCGCAAACGCCTTCGACAACGCGCGCACGGCCACCAGCAACCGGTCTTTGCCGTTCTCTTGCGCCAGGATGTGTTCCTGGGCCGCGGGCAGCAGCGCCAGCCGCTCCTGCGGCGTCCCCCTCGTCCACTCCGTCCACTTCAGTCCATGGAACAAACCCAGGCAAACCTCGTATTTCTCCAACATCACCGCCACGGCTTCCTCCTGATCCAACGCCGTGCGGCCTGTGCCGCCGCTTTCCGTGTAGGTGGCCAGCGCGGCCTTCAGCTCGTGGGCCAGACCCAGGTAGTCCACCACCAGCCCGCCCGGCTTGTCGCGGAAAACCCGGTTCACCCGCGCGATGGCCTGCATCAACCCGTGCCCTCGCATCGGCTTGTCCACATACATCGTGTGCAGGCTCGGCGCGTCGAAACCGGTCAGCCACATGTCGCGCACGATGACGATGCGGAACGGGTCGCGCGGATCGCGGAAACGATTGGCCAACGCCTCGCGACGGCGTTTGTCGCGAATATGCGGCTGCCACTCCGCCGGGTCGGAAACCGAGCCGGTCATCACGACCTTGATCGCGCCCTCCTCGTCCCGCTCGCCGGCCCATTGCGGCCGCAACGCCACAATCTCACGGTAGAGTTCCACGCAGATGCGCCGGCTCATACAGACGATCATCGCCTTGCCGTCCAGCGCCTCCAGTCGCCGCTCGAAGTGCTCGACCAGGTCCCGCGCGATCAGCTTGAGCCGTTTTTCCGCGCCGACCACCGCTTCGAGCTGCGCCCATTTGGTCTTGAGCCGTTCTTTGCGCTCGATTTCCTCGCCTTCGGTCACCTCCTCGAATTCCGCGTCCACC
>CAYXPA010000165.1:0-6075 GCA_964466945.1 uncultured Verrucomicrobiota bacterium
TCTTGCCGCCGGCCTCGATGGCCATGTTGGCGATGGTCATGCGGTCGTCCATCGAGAGCGAGGCCACGCCCGGGCCGTCGAACTGCATGGCGCGGTACGTGGCGCCGTCGAAGCCGATCTCGCCGATGATGTGCAGGATGAGGTCCTTGGCCATGACGCCGGGTTGGAGCCGGCCCTCGAGGCGGAAGTGCATCGTCTCGGGCACCTTCAGCAACAGCTTGCCGGTGCCCAGGACGAAGCCGGCGTCGGTGTTGCCGATGCCGGTGGCAAACTCGTTGAACGCGCCCGCGGTGCAGGTGTGCGAGTCGGTGCCGAAGAGCACCTCGCCGGGGCGGGTGTGGCCCTTCTGGGGCAGGGCGCTGTGACACACGCCGGCGTAGCGGGAGCCGTACTGGCGGGCCAGGTCGCCGCGGGCGGGGTCAAACCGCCAGGTACCGGCGGGGTCGTCAATCACATCGTAGAAGTACACGATGCCCTGCTCGCGCACGAACTCGCGCAGCAGGTTGACGTTGCGGTTCGAGTTCGAGTCCGCCGTGAAAATGTAGTGGTCCGGGATGATGACCACCTTGTGCGGGTCCCAGACGCGCGCCTGCGGGCCGAACTCGCGCTTGAACACCCCGATGGTGCCCGGGCCGCACACGTCGTGGGTCATCAGGATGTCCGCGTTCACCCAGACATTGTCTCCGGCCCGTACGCGGGCCTTGCCGGCGGCGCGGGCCAGAATTTTTTCCGTCAGCGTCATACAGCGCGCCCAACCTAGCGAAGGCGGCGGCCGGCGGCAACCCGCGTCGGCCCCGGCGCGCCGGGCCGGGCCGGGGCGGATTCGCGCTTGCCGCGGCGGGCGGGCGTTGCCACTTTCCCCGCGCCGGCGGCGGGTTCGCCCCGGACCCAACGTCACGATGAGTGAGCTGCCCTGGTACGTGGCGCACACGCGCCCGCGCTGCGAAAAGAAGCTGGTCGAGTACTGCACGCGGGAGGGGTTCGACACCACCCTGCCGCTGTACCGCAGCGTGAAGAAATACCGCGGCAAGCAGGTGGTGTTCCTCAAGCCGTTGTTCCCGGGCTACGTGTTTCTGAAACTGCTGCCCCACCAGCGGCAGAAGGTCTATCAAAGCGACTACGTGGCCAACCTCCTGGACGTGCCCGACCAGGAGGAGTTCGACCGGCAGTTGCGCGACATCCTCTTCGCGCTCGAACAGGAGGTCGAGGTGCGGCTGGCGCCCACCATCGGCCCGGGGATGCGCGTGCGGATCAAGTCCGGCCCGCTGCAGGGCCTGGAGGGCTGGGTGGAATCCCGCAAGGGCATGGTCGAGGTGCTGTTGCGCCTGGACTTCATCGGCCAGGCCGCCGCGGTGCGGATGGACGCGACGAACCTCGAGCCGGCGTGAGCCGCGCGGCGTGTAACCGGCCGCGCCGGCGGCCGCCGGGCGGTGCTTCACTCCCGGCGCCGCCTCATTCCAATCCCAGCAGGCGGCGGCCCTCGGCGGAGATCATCGAGGGATGCCAGGGCGGGTCCCACACCACCTCGACCGCCGCTTCCCGCACGCCGGGCAGGGCGAGGATTTTCTCGCGCGCGTCCTGAGCGATGACCGGGCCCATGCCGCAGCCGGGGGCGGTCAGGGTCATCGTCACCTCCACGCGGCTGCCCCCCTCGGGCAACGCGGACAGGCGGAGGTCGTAAATCAGGCCCAGGTCCACGATGTTGACCGGGATTTCCGGGTCGTAGCAGGTCCGCAGCGCGGCCCAGACCTGGTCCTCGGTCAGCGGGCCGACGGTTTCGGCCGCGACGGGCGCCGCGGCGTCGGCCGGCGCGGGGGATTGCCGGCCCAACGCATCGGCGTCGCGGCCCGCGATTTGAAAGAGCCCGCCCAGCGCGCGCACGGTGAACGTGCCGCCGAGGTCCTGAGTCACCTCGACGGCGGTGCCGGCCGGCAGCACCACCACGTTGCCGGCGGGGATTTGCACAGCGGGGCAGTCGCGGGTCAGTTCGAGCGCGGGCGGTTCGTTCATGGCGGGAAACTACTCGAGCCGCGGCGCGGGGCAACCGGCAAGCGGGCGCTCGCGACGCGCCGGCCCTACTCGTAGCGCAGGGATTCGATGGGGTCGAGGTTGGCGGCCTTGTAGGCGGGGTAAGTGCCGAAGAGGACACCCACCAGGGAGCAAATCACCAAGCCCAGCACCACCCAGTCCACGGGGATGACCGGCGGCACTTCGAGGTACCAGGCGGCGGCGTTGCCCCCGGCCAGGCCCAGGGCCACGCCGAGCAGCCCGCCCACCTCGCACAGCACGATGGCCTCGAGGATGAACTGGGTCATGATGTTGCGCTTCTTGGCGCCCACCGCCCGGCGGATGCCGATTTCGCGGGTGCGTTCGGTGACCGAGACGAGCATGATGTTCATGATGCCCACCCCGGCGGCGAGCAGGGCGATCGAGCTGACCACCGCCACCACCACGCGCACGATGAAGGTGAAGTTCTTGAACTGCTGGATGAGCGAGTCGTTCGAGAAAATCTCAAAGTCGTCCTCGGCGCCGGGCTCGACCTTGCGCACGGTGCGCAGGATGCCGCGGACCTGCTCGACCGTGTCGTCGTAGGTCGCCTGGTTTTCCGCCTGCACCAGGATGGACAGGCTGGACCAGAGGCGGCCGTAGCGGTTGAGGCCGGTGGAGAGCGGGATGATGACGAAGTTGTCCTGCTCGCCGCCCAGGGCGGCGCCCTTGGGTTCGAGCACGCCCACCACGGTGTAGTTGATGCCGTCCACCTTCACCCGCTCGCCCAGGGCCGAGCCGAACGGGAACAGGGTACGGGCCACGTTGGCAGCAATGACCACCACGTCCCGCGCGCTGTCCACGTCGGAATCAGTGATGGCGCGGCCGGTGGCCACCACCCAGTTGCGGGCCGGGAAACCGCCGGGCGTGGCGCCAAAGAGCGTGACGTTTGGCGGGGACTTGTCGTAGCGCGAGCTGACTTCGCCGCTCCAGAAGACCCGCTCCAGGCCCACGTGGCGGGCCAGCGAAGCACGCGCGATCACCGCCCGGCCGTGCGCCTCGGTGATGTTTTTGCGCCGCCAGTACTTTTCCCAGGTCTCCGGCCCGCCGAACTGCACCGCCGGCCACTTGCGCACCTGGAAGGTGTGGGCGCCGAGCTGGCTCAGCTCCGACTCGACATTGCGCTGGAGCACCCGCATGGCGGTCATGACCACGATGATCGAAAACACGCCGATGAGCACCCCGAGCAGGGTCAGGGCCGACCGCAGCTTGTGCGCCCGGATGGCGTCCGCGGCCATCCAGAGGCTTTCCTTCAATTCGGCCAGGAGCAGCGCCAGGCCCGGACGTGGACGGAGCGGTTTCATGGCCCGGTCATTCGCTGCGCAACGCGTCCACGGGGCTGAGCCGGGCCGCCCGCCAGGCGGGCAGGAACCCCGCCACCACGCCGGTCAACAGCGACACCAGCAGGGCCGCGCCCACGATGGGCAGCGAGAGCGTGGCCGGCATGAAGCGCGCCAGCGCCCACGTGGCCGGCCAGGCGATGCCCAGCCCGATCAACCCGCCCAGCAGGCAGATCGCCGCCGCCTCGGTGAGGAACAGCATCAGGATGGCCCGCCGCTTGGCCCCGATGGCCTTGCGGATGCCGATCTCGCGCGTGCGCTCGGCCACCGAGACGAACATGATGTTCATGATCCCGATCCCGCCCACGAACAGCGCCAGGCCGGTGATGAACAGCCCGGCCGTGGCGATGGTGCCGATGACGCGGTTGAAGGTCTTGAGGAACTGGTCCTGCTGGTTCACGGCGAAGTCATCGGGCGCGCCCGGCGCCAGGCGGCGGATTTTGCGCATCAGGGCGCGCACCTCCTCGCGGGTGTCCTCGAGCGCGTCCACCGAGCGGGCCTTGACCTGGATGGCGATCTCGGGGAAGCGCCGGAACAACTCGCTGAACTGGCCGATGGGGATGACCACCTGGTTGTCCAGGCTGAAGGCGCCGAGGAACTCGCCCTGCTTCTCGAGCACGCCGATCACCTCGAAGGGGAACCCGCCGATGTACACGCGCGCGCCCAGGGGCGAGCCCACCGGGAAAAGGTTCGTGGCCGTCTGCGCGCCCAGCACGCACACGGGTCGGCCGCCCTGCGCCTCGCGCTCGGAGAGGAACCGGCCTTGGGCCACGGCGATGCCGCCGGTGAGCAGAAAGGCCTCGGTGGTGCCCACCACGCGCACGGCCGTGGCGCTGCGGTTGCCGTGCTTGACCGGTTGCAAGGTGTCCACGATCGGCGCCATCGCCAGCGGCAGCACGGCCTGCCGCTCCAGTTCGCGGAACTGGTCCAGCGTGACCTCGCGGCGGCGGTTCTGCCGAATCCACTCGGCCTGCGAGCTGATGAACCAGTCGAACCGCTGCACGTAGAGCACGTCGGTGCCCAGCATGGCGATGCTCTGGGTGAACCCGCGCTTGAGGCCCTCGATGGCCGTGCCCATGAGGGTGACGGTGACGATGCCGATCACGATGCCCAGCGTGGTGAGGGTGGCGCGCAGCTTGTTCGCGCGGAGGGCATCGCCGGCGATGCGCAGGCATTCGAGGAATTCGGCCAGCAGGCGCATGGCGGGTCAGGGGCGGCGCGGCTCGTCGCTGGCGATGAGCCCGTCGCGGATGCGGACGATGCGGCGGGCGTGGCGGGCGACGTCCTCCTCGTGGGTGACCACGAGGATGGTGTTGCCGCGGGTGGCCAGTTCCTCGAACAGGGCCATGATTTCGGCGCCGGTTTTCGAGTCGAGGTTGCCCGTGGGCTCGTCGGCCAGGAGGATGGCGGGGCGGTTGACCAGGGCGCGGGCGATGGCCACGCGCTGGCGCTGGCCGCCGGACATTTCGTTGGGCTTGTGCGTCAGGCGGTCGGCCAGGCCGACGCTGGTGAGCGCCTCGAGGGCCATCTGGCGTCGCTGCGCGGCGGGGATGCCGGCGTAAATGAGGGGCAGCTCGACGTTGTGCAGGGCGTTGGCGCGGGGCAGGAGGTTGAAGGTCTGGAAGACAAAGCCGATCTCGCGGTTGCGCACCTCGGCCAGTTCGTTGTCGTCCATGTCGCTCACGTCGGTGCCGTTGAGGATGTAGGTGCCGGAAGTCGGGGTGTCCAGGCAGCCGATAATGTTCATGAGGGTGGACTTGCCGGAGCCGGAGGGACCCATGATGGCCACGTACTCGCCGCGCGCCACGGTCAGGGAAACGTCCCGCAGGGCGTGGACGGTCTCGCTGCCCATTTCGTAGCGGCGGCTGATGTGTTCGAGGCGGATCAGGCTCACGGCGGTTTTCGGCAGGAGCGGCGCGACGCGGCGCGATGGCGCGGCTTAGCGGTTGGCGGCCTTCTCGTCGGCGCCCGGACCGCCCTTCTCGAACGGCGGCGGGCCCACCTTGATTTTCTTGCCGTCCTCGAGCTCGCGGCTGATGGCCTTGTAGCCGCCGGAAATCACTTCCTGGCCCTCCTGCAAGCCTTCGAGGATTTCGACGTAGGTGTCGTCGCTGATCCCGCGTTTGATGGGGACCATCCGGGCCACGTCGCCCTCCTTGACGAAGACGACCTCGATGGGCTTGGGGGCCTCGCCGGGCTTGCGAGTACCCGCGGTGGTGTTGGTCGCACCAAGGGTGGAGGGCGCCGCGGCCGCGTTGGAGTGCGTGCCGGCCGGGGCGGCGGGCGACGCGCCGGCGCGGGCGACCGTGTTGGTGGTTTTGGGCAGGCGGGTGGTGACGCTGACGATGGGCACGGTGAGGACGTTGGTGCGGTAGCGGGTTTCGATCTCCGCGGTCACGGACATGCCGGGGCGGAAGGCGGCCTTGTCCTGGATGCGCACCTTGACCTCGAACTTGGTGGCTTCTTGGGACTGGGCGCCGAAGCCGCCCCCGCCCAGCACCAGGCCGCGGGAGGAGTTGGCAATCTCCGTGACGGTGCCGGTGAATTTGCGGTCCTTGAAGGCGTCGGCCTCGAGCCGGGCGAGCTGGCCGATCTGAATCAGGGGCACGTCAATCTCGCCCACCTCGACGCGCGCCTCCATCTCGTTGAGGTCGGCGATGGTCATGATCTCGGTGCCGGCCATCATGGC
>CAYXPA010000166.1:0-6003 GCA_964466945.1 uncultured Verrucomicrobiota bacterium
TGAACGGGTCCGGCTCGCGCTCCACCTTCACCCGCAGGAGCAGGTCCGCGGCGCGGGCCAGGGGCGAATCCGGATTCTCCGTCACGGCAATCAGGAATGCCTGCTTGGTTTTGCACGCCGGCACCAGGTTCAGCAACTCGCGGGTGACGCCGCCCTTGGAAATGGCGATGACCACGTCGCCGGGCTGAACCAAGCCCAAGCCGCCATGCACGGCGTCGCTGGGCGAAAGGAAAGCGGCGGGCCGTTCGATGCAGCAAAGCGAGTGGGCGATCTTCTTCGCCGCCGCGGCCGACGTGCCGCAGCCGGTGGTGAGGATCCGGCCCCGGCAATTCGCCAGGGCGGCCACGCACCCTTCAAACGCCTCCACGTCCACGACCTGAGCCAGCCCCTTCAAGGCCTCGGCTTCAGCCACCCATACTCGAAGGGCCGCGGGCCAGAGGTTCAGCGGGGGCGACGTTTTTTTCATTCAGCAATCCAACAGGGTGAAAAACACGCCAAAGATTTGTGGGAGTCTGTTGTTTTTGACAAGCCGCTTTTCAACAAGAATCTGTGGAGTTGAAAAATCTCGGCGTGCGCGCGCCCTTTGAGAAGCGCAGTGCCTGCCCTGTCCGCCCGCGGCCTTCGGCTTTGCAAGACCGGTCCCTTTGTGCCCTGCCCGCGGCAAAGCCCCCGCACTTCCGGCTTGCCAAATCGGCGGCCGGACGTCGCCATGTCCCGGTCATGCAAACCCATGTTTTTCACGCCATGAAAACTGTCCGCCCACTCCTTGCCCTGGCCGTGCTGACCTCCCTGGCTTCACCACCCGCGTCCGCCGCGGACAACGCGCCCCCGCCGGGCTTCACCGCGCTGTTCAACGGCCGGGACTTCACCGGCTGGAAAGTGCCCGCCGGCGACAACGGCCACTGGAAGGTCGTCGACGGCGTCATTGACTACGACGCCGAGAGCGAAGCGCCCGGCGACAAATCGCTCTGGAGCGAGCGCGAGTACGGCGACTTCGAGTTGCGCGTGGACTGGCGCATCAAGGCCACCCCTTACGTGAACCCCGGCGTGCCCTACGTGCTGCCCGACGGCACCCACGCCCGGGACATCACCGGCAAGGAACACCGTTTTGCGCTGCCGGACTCGGACTCGGGCATCTATCTGCGTGGCGAAGGGCGCTTCCAGGTGAACATTTGGTGCTGGCCCATCGGCTCGGGCGAGATGTACGGCGTGCGCACCGACCCGAAGACCTCGCCCGAACTGCGCGCCGCCGTTACCCCGCGTCACCAGGCCGACAAGCCGGTGGGCGAATGGAACCGCTTCGAGATCACCGTGCGCGGCAAGACCGTGACCGTAGTGCTCAACGGCGTGACCGTGATCCCCGGCGCCACCATCCCCGACCTGCCTCCGCGCGGACGCCTTGCCTTGCAACACCACGGTGGCAAGGACCGCAACGGAAACTGGAACAGCCCGCCCAGCCTGGTGCAGTTCAAGAACGTCTTCATCCGCGAACTGAACTGAGGAGCGTCTCACCGTTCCCGGGCTACGGCTGGCGGAAGTTGAGGTGGACGGCACGCCGCCTCTCGCGGCACCGGTGAGCTGCCCGGCGGCGCAGCGCCGATGGGCAATCGGCGATAGGGCGGCTGGCAGCTTGCGCTCTCAGGCCGACGGCGTCCCCCGCCGTCGGCGGCACGCGCGGGCGCGTGCGCTCCCCGACCGGGTCGGCGGCAGGGCCGGGCAGCGGTGCGGCGCAATCCGGTAGGGCCGGGCTGCGTCCCGGCCGAGAAGCGGTGCCGGCGCCGCGGCGCCCTACCGAATCAGCAGTGAGAAGCGAGGAGGGAGGAGGGAGGCGAGGGAAGATGGATGCCGGAGGCCCGATGCCTGATGCCTGATACCGGATGCTGGATGCCGGATGGCGAACGTCCGACGCGAAGCCGGGAAAAGCGGCAGCAAGCTACCGCACTCCATACGCTGGCGCGCCGGCCGAGCGCTCCGGGAATCGCGGAGCGCTTGGAGTGCGCCGGCTTGCCGGCGCTGTCGGTAGGGCCGCGCTGCGGCGCGGCCTCGTGAGCGGCGCCAGCACAACAGCGCCCTACCCAATCAGAAGTCGGTAGCGAGGAGTGAGAAAGCGGATGCCGGATGCCGGAGGCCGGATGCCTGATACCTGATACCGGATGCCTGATACCGGAAACAGGAGGCCGGCGGGGTGGGCGGCGCCAACGCGGACGGAGCGAAGGCCAACTTTGTGTCGCGTTTGGCGGCCGGTGCGGCAAACCTTGCGGCTTTCGGAATCATGGCTGCCGCAGGCCCCAAAACCAACCCACGCCCGGCGTGGTCCGTCGCAGAACCGGCCTCCCCGGCCTTTGATCGGGTGGGCCGGGTGGTGCGGGCATTTGGCTGGGCGGCGCTCTGGCAGGTGCTGGGCAAGTTGATCGGGGTGGTGGGGCTGTCTTACGCCTTCCGGTGTCTGGGGCCGGAGAACGTGGGGGTGTCGGGCACGGTGCTGGCCAGCGTGATGGTGGCCCAACTGGTGTTGGACTTCGGCTTGGACATCGTGGCGGTGCGGCACGTAGCCGCCGGGACGGTATCGCTGGCGGAGATCACGCCGGCGCTGTTCACGCTGCGGGTGTTGCTGGCGGCGGCGGCACTGGCGGCGGGCACGGGGGTGCTCTGGACGCTGCCGCTGCCGGTCCCGGTGCGGTGGGTGTGGTGGTTCGGCCTGGTGCACCTGGCGTTTTTGACCGTCGGGTTCAGTTGGTACTACCAAGCCACGGACCGGATGCCGTGGTTTTCGCTGGTCCAAAACGCCACGACCGTCGCGACCAGCCTGGTGTTTCTGCTGGCGTTCCGTCCGGGCCAGCGCCTCGGCAGCGACCTGGTGGTGACGCTGGCCCTGAACGCCGCGGCAACGCTCGGGGTGTGGCTCTGGATTCGCGCCCGGCTGGGGCGCGGCCTCTTTCAACCGACCAGCCTGCCGCTGGCGCTGCGACTGTTTCGCGAGGCCCGGCCCACCTGGGTGTTCAATCTCCTCTACAGCGCGCTCATCAACATGAACCTGCCGCTGTGTACCGCCCTGCTGGGCGACCGCGCGGCGGGGTATTTCCGCTCCGCCGCCATGCTCGTGGCGGCGGTGCAGGTGTTTCTGAGCTATTTCGCGCTGATCATGAACCCGCGCATCGTGCGCTGGCGGGCGGCGGGTGCGGGCCTGTTGCGGCGCCGGTTGGTGGGAATGACCGCCGCGCTGGCGGGGGTCAGCGGCCTGTGCCTGGCTGTGACCTGGGCGTTGCGCGAGCCGGTGATCTTGCTGCTCTGGGGTCGCGAGTTCCTGCCCGCCGCAGCGGTGTTGCCGCAACTGCTGGCGGCGAAGTTCCTGGCCGTGGCCAGCGGCCTGCTGGTCTGGGGCTTGTTTGCCAACTATCGCGAGTGGCTGGCCGTGGCCTGCGTGGCGCCGTGCGTGGGCGTGGCCCTGGGCCTCAACCTCTGGCTCATCCCGCGGCACGGCATCGCCGCGGCCGCCTGGCTGAATTTCGGCGCCGAGCTGCTCCTGTTGACCCTGACCTTCTGGGCCTTGAACCGGGTGGAACGCGCCCGTGCCCGCGCCGCATGAAGAATCCGCTCGCCCTTCTCCTGACCGCCGCCCGCACCTGGATCGCGCTGCGCCGCCGCTGGCCGGGACTGTTTTCGCTGCGCGACGCCGCGCGGCAATTTCATCGCGTGCTGCTGCCCGCCCGCTTCACCTATCGCGCCGCCGCCCGCGCCCTGGCCCGGCACGCGCGGATCGAGCCGGAGGGCGACGCTTGGCGTGTGACCCTGCCCGGGCACGGCGGGCTGGTGTTTTACTGGCCGAGCGCGCCGGACCCGAACCTGTGGTTTCTCATCGAACAGGAACTGACGCCGCGCAACCCGCACTTTTACACCACCGCGCCGGTGCGCCTGGACGGGGGAAGCCGCGTGCTGGATGTGGGCGCGTGCGAGGGCCTGTTCGCCTTCCGCTGCCTGCGTCAGGGCCTGGCGGGCGAGGTGGTGGCCTTCGAGCCCGCGCCGGTCATGCAAACCCTGCTGCGTCGCGGCGCCGCTGCCAACGGTGTGGCCGAGCGCCTGCGCCTCGAGCCGCGGGCCGTGGGCGCGCGCTGCGGGACGGTGCGGTTCGACACCGCGCCGGGCGCCGAGGCCGGGCGCATTGATGCCAACGCCGCCGGCGGTGCCGAGGTGCCGTGCACCACGCTGGACGAATATTGCCGCGAACGCAGCCTGGGGCTGACCGCGCGCGACCTGATCAAGGTGGACGCCGAGGGCGCGGACCTGGACGTGTTGCACGGGGCCGCGGGCCTGATCCGCGACGCCGCCCCGCAACTGGCGGTGACCACCTACCATTGCGACGCCCACGCGGCGGAGATGGTGGACTGGCTGCGCCGCACGCAACCCCGCTACCGGATGCGCTTGAAGGGATTTGCCTTCTGGACGCCGCGCCCGCGGCCCTTGCTGCTCCAGGCTTCGACGTTGCCCTGAACCCCGGCCCCGCCGTGCGCGTGTTGATCGTCAAGCTGAGTTCGCTGGGTGACGTGATCCACACGCTGCCCGCGCTGACCGCCTTGCGCCGCCACTGGCCGGACGCGCACCTGACCTGGCTGGTGGAGCCCGCCGCCGCCGAAATCCTCCACGGCCATCCCGCCCTGAACCGTGTGCTGGTCCTGCCTCGGCGCGCGTGGGCGGGCCTGCTCCGGCACGGGCGCCTGTTGCGCGCCGCCCGGCAGGTGCGGCAATTCCTGCGCGAACTGCGCGCCACGTCCTACGACCTGGTCCTGGACTTTCAGGGCCTGGCCAAGAGCGCCGTCTGGGTGGCCGCCGCGCGCGCCGCGACCAAATGGGGCCCCGGCCCGGGCCGCCGACGCAACGAGCTGGCCTGGCTGGCCTACGACCGCCGCGCGCCGTTGCCCGACCCGGGCGCGCACGCCGTCGAACGCAATCTGGCCTTGCTGGACGCGCTGGGCGTGCCGCGCGGCCCGGTGCGATACGACCTGCCCGTGGCGCCCGAGGCCGAGCAGGCGGCGGCCGCACTGTTGGCCGGCGCGGGGCTCCCGGCCGGCGCGGCCTTTGTCGCCGCCTGCCCGCAGACCCGCTGGCCCACCAAGAACTGGACCGCGACCGGTTTTGCCGCCGTGGCCGACATGCTGGCCGGGCGCGGGTTGCCGGTGGTGTTCACCGGTGCGCCGGCGGACCGCGCGGCGTTGGACGAAATCGCCGCCGCCATGCGCACGCCGATGCGTCGGTTGGACGGCCGCACGCCGTTGCCGGTGCTGGCGGCGGTGTTTCGCCGCGCCCGCGCGGTGCTGGCCACGGACACCGGCCCGCTGCACCTGGCCGTGGCCGCGGGCACGCCGGTCGTGGCGCTGTTCGGCCCGACCGACACGGGCTACACCGGGCCGTACGGGCCGGGGCATCTCGTGTTGCGCAGTGCCGTGCCGTGCAGCCCGTGCTTCCAACGGACCTGCCGGACGCGCGTGGTCGAGCCGCACGCCTGCATGAGGCGCCTGGATGCTGCAGTCGTGGCGGAGGCCGTCGCGCACCTGGCCGCGCGGGAAAAGCCGGAGCGTTCAGAGAGTAAGCCGGTGCAGGGAAACCCCGGCTGGCGGGTTGGAGGGCGGTGAACTCCGGGCAGGTGTTCCCGGTTAAGGTCCTTCATGCGAATGCTCCAAACCACGAATCCAACGGCTTGACACCGACCTTGTTGCTCGGCAGGTTCACTGGGTCATGAACCCGCGCAACGCCCGGCCGCCTCGCCGCTTGAGCTCCCAAGAGCAGCGCGTGCTCGATGGCGCCACCTTGGGACTAACCGACAAACAAATCGCCGAGCGTTTGGGCCTGAGCGTCCACACGGTGGACAGCCATTGGCGGCACATCCGCCGCAAGCTGGGTGTGCCCAATCGAGCCGCGGCCGTTGCAGCCTGGTTGACCGGAGGAAGACCTGCGGGGGGGGGCATAGGGTGTCTGGGTTTCCAAGCCGATGGACTCATCCCTTGGGCG
>CAYXPA010000167.1:0-5800 GCA_964466945.1 uncultured Verrucomicrobiota bacterium
TCCCTTGAGGGAAGCCCGGCCATTGGCCGACCCGTTCCAAGTGGACTTCATCCCCTTGGCCGGGTCCGGCCAGGACCAGCAGGGCTGAGGGTTGCAGAGACAGGGCCGCCCAGAGGACGGCCCCAATGGTCATCTTAATGGATGTTTTCATGCGAGTGTTGCTGTTGTGTTGTTTGAGGTTTGTATTTTGTTTCGGACAAGCCGGCTGCCGTTCGAAGGCTTCAACAGCCGGCAAAACTTCGTCGGCAGCGTGGCCGGGACAGTGACGGTTTGGTCGGGCCGCCGGGCGAATTGATCCAAGTGCCAGTGGTCAGGCTCGGGTGCTCCTGCAAGCTCCAGTTGGTCTCCGTGGCCGGCGCCCACCAAAGCCTGGCCCGGCCGGGCGCGCACGCCGCCCAGGCAGCCGCCCCAGCCGCAAGGGCCTTGGGTCGTGGGTCAATGCGCTCGTGCGATTACGGCCAGGGGCTGCCGGTGCGTTGCACGCCGTCAGGCGGGAGGTATTGGGGTGAGTTTGCAGTGGAAGTTATGCGGTATTGGGTTGAGCCAGCCAAGGGCGGAGCAGGCCAGACCCGCGCGGGCGCCGGTGTGAAGCCGGCGTTTTGGACGCCGGGAAATGGAACCGGCAGAAGAAGACTCGCGCTGCATACGGTCCACGCGGACCGTTGGCGAGTCTGCCCTCAATCCCTCGTTGGGCCTTGATGGCGGCATCAAGCTCATAGGGATGATGGTGCAGATAAGCCGTTAGGTGCCGGCAGTCAACATTTTTTGGGGCAGAATGCCGGAGAAAGTATCGGTCCCAGATGGGCACTTCGGCTTGGCTGAGCCGGCGTGCCGGGGAGCCGGTAGGGCGGCCCGGCCCGCCAACCGGTAAGCAGCGGAAAGTTGGCTAGCTCCAGCGGCGTGTCGGGCGAACGGGCCGAGCGTGCCCGCGGCGCGCATTAAACTCCTTGGGGCGCGGCTTTTCCCAGTCTGTGCCTGGCCAGACGATTCATTGCTGCGCCCTGCATCTCGCTTTCAAGCGCGGAAGGAGTTCCCGTCCTGCCCCCAATGCCTGTCTTAGAACGTTGCCCACCTTGGCGAAGGATTCAGAGGTGGAGACGGGCCGCGAAAACTCGTTGCCGTCGCCGCAGCCTTCGGTTCAGATGTCCCCCATCAGCCCGGTCTGCTCGTGAAATCCGCCCCGGCATTTGCGGTGCGTTTAAGCCCCCGCGTCAGCCGCTTCGGTCCGTGCCCGACCGCGCGCCCGTTCCGGTTCGCCGGGACACCGCGCCCGCGCCGGCCGGAGTTCGCCCGGTGCCCGGACCGCCTCGGCGCGCTCTTGCTACTCCTCGGCTGGTTGGGCGGGGCAGTCCCGGCTCCGGCGCACGAAGTCCTCGTCCAATACCTCCAGCACCGGGTCGCCCTCACGCTGGGCGCGCGGCATGTGGATGTGACGGTGGAACTGACCTTCTTCGAGGACGGCTCGGAGCACGAACGCGAACACATGGACGCCAACGGCGACGGCCGCCTCAGTCGCGCCGAAACCGACGCCTGGCTCCGCCAACTCGAACCCCGCCTGGCCGAGGCGATCACGCTGCGCGTGGATGGCCGGCCGGTGTCGCTCATCCCGCTGCGCGCGCCCGAGCTGGACCTGTTGGGCGATTGGCGCGTGGGCCGGGGCCATCATCGTCTGACCCTGTTTTTCTTCGCCTCCACCCCGGCCGACCTGGCGCCCGGCGCGGAAGTGGTCGTGGAAGACCGCCTCTGGCCGAAAGTCCGCGCCCTGGTCGCGCTCCGGGTCGAGGGCCGGGACGGCGCGCGGCTCGAGGCGGTGCCGTTTGGCGACTCGTTGCTGCCCCCGGCCCGCGACGGCGAGCCGCGCACGTTCAAGGCGCGGGTGTTGACGCCGCCCCGCGCCGCGCCAGCCGCCGAGCTTTCCCGCAAACCCCGCAAACGTTGATCCGCTCACCCCCCGAACCATGACCGCTCGCTTCTTCCCGTGCCTGTGGACGTTTGCCCTGGCCTTCGCGTGGCCGGGCGCGCTCCGCGCTCAGAGCCCGCCGTTGCCGCCCGGCATCCTGACCTTCGCCGGCCGCGTCTCACATAACCATTGGCATCTGTTCGGCGAGGCCCGTCGGGCGGAGCTGGACGCGCTCAACCGCGAGTTGCGCCAGGCCGACCAGCAACTGCGCGAGGCCCGCGACGATGCCGCCCGCCAGGCGGCCGCCGCCCGCGCGGCCAGGGCCGCGGAGCGGTTGCTGGCGCTGGTCCGGCAATGCCCGCGGCTGTTGCGTTTGGACCTGACGGCGTCGCCGCCGAAGCTTGCGCCCGCCGGGCCGGTCGAGCAGCCGGGCGAGTCCGGCGCGTTGCTGTTCGAGATTCACGCCGGCGGCGAGGGGCTGGGTTACAGCGCGCAGTCGGCCGACCTGTCCGCGCCGGGCGGCGAGACGAGCCGGGTGAGCGTGGAGGCGGGCGGCCGGGGCGTCACTTACGCCGTGGCGGGGCTGGAGCACCTGCCTTTCGGCCGCACGACCCTCCAGCTCCAGGTCAACCGGCCCGGCCAGCCCCCGCAGGTGCTGTCGCTGGACGTGGTGACGCCCGCGCCGGGCCGCTTGAAACTGACGGTGCTCTCCGATGACACCGGCCGGCCCGAGCCGGCCATGGTGCGGTTGATGTGGCGCGTGGACGGGTTGCAGCGCCGGCCCGCCAACGGCATCGAGTTCGCCCCGCAGTTTGACGGCCAGGGCCATGCCACCGGGGTGCGCGCGGCGAATCTGCCCGGCCCGCTGGGCGTGCATTTCTGGTGCGTGCCCGGGCCGTTCGACATGGCGCTGGCGCCCGGCGTCTGGCAGATCGGCGCGCGGCGCGGGGTCGAGCACGAGGTGGTCTTTCAGGACGTGACCATCCGGTCCGGCGAAGTCACGACCGTGACGCTGCGCCCGCGCCGCTGGGTGGACATGCGCCGGCGGGGTTGGTGGTCGGGCGACGACCACGTCCACACGCGCATCCTGAGCGATGACGACGCGCGCCACGTGCTGGCCTGGGCGCGGGCCGAGGACGTGCACCTGGCCAACATCGTCAAGATGGGCGACATCTACCGGACCTACTTCGAGCAGCGCGGGTTCGGCCCGGCGCACCGGGTGGTGGACGGCGAGTTCGTGCTGGTCCCCGGCCAGGAATGTCCGCGCACGCACGAGCAGCTCGGCCACACGCTGGCCCTGAACATCACCGCGATGGTGCGCGTCCCGGAGCGCTACTTCCTTTACGACACGGTGTTTGACGCCGTCCACGCCCAGGGCGGCCTCGCCGGCTACGCCCACGTCAACTCCGGCCTGTTTCACGTCCATCGCGACATGAGCCTGAACGTGCCCCGGGGCAAGGTGGACTTTGTGGAGATTCTCCAGTTCAACCACCTGGGCACGGACCTTTACTACGACTTCCTGAACCTGGGCTGCAAACTCACCGCCAGCGCCGGCTCGGACGTGCCCTGGGGCGGCACCCTCGGCGAAGTGCGCGCCTATGCTTACCTGGGCCGGGAGCCGTTCAACGCGGACAACTGGTTCAAGGCCTTCGGCCGCGGCCGCACCTTCACCACCAGCGGGCCGATGCTCGAGTTTCGCGTGGACGACGCCCTGCCGGGCGACGAGTTGCCGGTAAAGGCCAACCGCAAGCTGCGCGTGCGCGCCCGCGCCTGGGGCGACCCCCGCCGCATGGCGCCGGTGACGGTCGAAGTGGTCCGGCACGGGGAAGTCCTTCGCGCCGCCACCTCCGGCGACCCACAACAACCCGAAGCGCGGCTCGACTTCACCGTGGAGGCGGGCCACGGCTTCTGGATCGCGGCCCGCGCCCGCGCGGGCGACGGCACCAGCGCGCACACCACGCCGGTGTATGTGGTGCGCGAGGGGCTGCGTTTCTGGAAATTCGAGGGGCTGGAAGACCTGCTGGCCAAACGCGAGGAAAGCCTGCGCCAGATCGAGGGCCTTATCGCCGAGGCGCGCAAACTGGACGCCGAAGGCCGGCTGGAAACCGATCGCTACCGCAAACTGCTGGCCCGGCAGAGCGACGCCCTGCTGGAACGCGTGGGCCTGGCCCGCCGCCTTTACGCGGACCTCAAGGCCCTGGCCGCCCGCGAACGGCCGTTGCGCACCGCCACGCATTGAACCCCGCGCCCCATCCCCAAGCCATGAATGCCTCCCACCGCCCCACGCGCATTTCCCGCCGCGCCACCCTGGCCGGCACGGGCACGGCCGCGGCGTCGCTGCTGCTGGCCGGCGTGCGGGCCGCGGAGAGCCGATGCCTAGAGCCGCTTCGCTTATTTGGCGGGGTGTCCCCATCAGTAGTGCCCGCTTCGCCCGGGGAAACGGTCCGCCGTCTCGGGGTTTTGCGAAATCTGAACGAGCCTTGCGGTTTCCTTGACGAAGCCTTCGGCAGCGCGGATAATGTAGGGCTACGTTTTCGCCGTCCACGGGCGAAAGCTGGGCGAGTCGCCAACTATGTCGAAACCGAAAAACGCGAAGCCGGTTGCCAAAAAATCCCGGCGGGGTAGCACTTCCTCCCCGCACCGCAAAACCAAAACCGCCACCCCGGCCAAAGCCGGGACCACCCGCCCGCACAAGGCCGGCAAGGCCGGGGCGGCCAAGCCCCGCCCCTCGAAGGCCTCCCCCCAACCCGTACCAGCGGACGCGAGCAAAACGACAATCGCCCCTGCCGCAGCACCGCCACCTCAGCCGGGGTCTTCCCCCGCCCCGTCTCAGCCCAGCGGTCAGCCCGTGGCCGAGGGGGGCGCTGACGCCCCGGTTGCCCCTTCCGCGCCGGCCGCCGCGCCGGGCGGCTCCGCCAGCCCGGAAATGCATACCCAATCCGGGCTGGACCTGACCGAGAAGATCAAGGAGTTGGTCCGCCTGGCCCAGGAGCAGGGCTACCTGACCTACAACGACATCAACGACATCCTGCCGGACAGCGTCATTTCCCCGGAAGACCTGGACGAGGTGTACTCGAAGCTCCGCAGCCTCGAGATCGAGATTGTGGACCAGGCCGAGGTGGACCGCGTCAAACAGCCCGAGCCGGAGGAGGAGGACGAGAAAGCGCGGCTGGACATCCTGGACGACCCCGTTCGGATGTACCTCAAACAAATGGGCCAAGTGCCGCTGCTCACCCGCGAGCAGGAGGTTGAGATTTCCAAGCGCATCGAGGACAACGAAAACGAGGTCAAACGCATCATTTACAGCTTCGGATTTGCCGGCAAGGAGCACATCGCGCTGGCGGAAAAGCTTATCTCCGAGCCGCCCAAGGAGCGGTTTGACCGGGTGATCCTGGACAAGAAGATCGAAAGCCGGGACAACCACCTCAAGGCCTTGCGCAAGCTGGTCAAGGACGTGCGGGTGTTGGACCAGGAAGTGGACGCCAAGTACGCCGCCTGGGTGCGCGAAACCAACAAGGCCCGCAAGGAAAAGCTCTTCGCCGAGTTCCGCAAGGCCGACAGCCGCCTCCAGGCCGCCTTCCCCAAGTTTTACTACAAGCAAAAGGTCATCGAGGAAATGGCGCTGGTGGCCGACAACATCCACGACAAAATTCAGGCCGGACTGCGTGTCATCCAAGACTTGGAAGCCCAGCCCAAGAGCCCGCAACTCCAGCAGATCATTGACTCGGAGTGGCAAAAAATCCGGGCCCTCGAGGAGTTCGTGCGGATGCCCTACTCGGATTACCTCCAGGCCTACCAGCAGCTTCAGCACTTCACCAAGATGGCCCACAAGGCCAAAACCGAAATGGTCGAGGCCAACCTGCGCCTGGTCATCTCCATCGCCAAGAAGTACACCAACCG
>CAYXPA010000168.1:0-5651 GCA_964466945.1 uncultured Verrucomicrobiota bacterium
AGAGGCGGAAGAGGACTTCGCTGGTGTTGTGCACGTCCACGTCGTCGTCCACCACCACGAGGTATTTGGTGAACATCATCTGGCCCATGCCCCAGAGGCCGTGCATGATTTTGTAGGCTTGCATCGGGTAGGTCTTGCGGATGCTCACGAAGACGAGGTTGTGGAAGACGCCTTCGGCCGGCAGCGCCAGGTCCACGATCTCGGGGAAGTTCATCTTAAGCACGGGCAGGAACAGCTTCACCGAGGCGCTGCCCAGGTAAAAGTCTTCCATTGGCGGAATGCCAACGATGGTGGCGGGATAGACGGCATCCTTGCGGTGGGTGAGGGCGGTGAGGTGGAAAACGGGATACGGCTCGGGCAAGGTGTAATAACCGGTGTGGTCGCCGAACGGGCCTTCCTCGCGCAACGGCTCGCGCGGGTCCACGTAGCCTTCGAGGACGAAGTCGGCGTTGGCGGGCACTTCCAGGTCGCAGGTGAGGCAACGGACCAATTCGACGGAGCGCTTGCGGAGGTAGCCGGCCAACAGGAATTCGTCCAACCCATCAGGCAGCGGCGCGGTGGCGGCGAAGGTAAACACCGGATCGCCGCCGAGGAAAACGGCCACGGGCATCCGCTCGCCGCGCTCGTAGTAGCGGCGGCCGTGGCGGGCGCCGACTTTTTGGAGCTGCCAGTGCATGCCGGTGGTGCGTTCGTCGTAGATTTGCATCCGGTACATGCCGACGTTCCGTTCGCCGGTGTCGGGGTCGCGCGTGACGACGCAGGGCAGGGTGATGAAGCGGCCGCCGTCCAGCGGCCAGCACTGCAGCACCGGCAAGTCCAGGAGGGTAGGAACCAGGGTTGCAGTCCGAGGTCCGAGGTCCGAAGTCCGAAGTGAGGTCAGGTCCGGCGCTTTTGGCCAAGGCTCGGTGCGGGTGGGCGGGGCGTCGAACCGGTGAACGACTTCCTGGCAGGGGCCGTCTTTGACGAGCCTGGGTTTGGCGTGGCGCAGGTCCAGGGCAGTCGAAAGCAGCTTGATGGCTTCGCGGAAGCTCATCGGCGGTTTGGCCTTGAGGAGCGCGCCGAGTTCGCCGGCGACGGCTTCGACGCTGTCCGCTCCGAGCGCGAGCGCCATCCGTTTCCACGAGCCCATCGTGTTGATGGCGACCGGGAAGGACGAAACCTGGCCGTTAACGGTGGGTTTTTCGATGAGCAGGGCCTTGCCACCGCCGGGCGATTTCATCTGGCGATCGGCCAACTCGGTGATTTCCAGCTCCGTGGCGACGGGTTGGAAAATCCGGATCAGTTCGCCCGCGCGCTCCAACGCTTGGAGGAATGCCCGAAAGGAATCGTAAGCCATGCGGGCAGGTTAGTGCGCCGCCCCGCGCCGGCAACCCGCCGCTGCCGCGCGGCGCGCGTTTTCACACCTCGACCACCTCGCCGGGGGCGGGCTGGAAGACCCGGATGCGCGGGTGACGTCGGCGAATGGCCTGGGCGAACCAGGCCCGCGCGTCCGGCTCGCCGTGCCCCAGGATGACCGCGCGGGGAGCGACCGCGCCGACGAAGTCGAGCAGCTCTTCGCGGTTGGCGTGGGCGGTGAAGTCGAAGTCCAGCACCTCGCAATGCCGGGTGACCTCGCCCGCCGCGCGGCTGAAGTAAAACGGCACACCCGCGCAGGAGGCCTTGAGTCGCCCGCCCGGGGTGTCGGGGTCCGCGTAGCCGACGAAAAAGATGGCGTGGCGCTCGCCGGCGAAGAGCCGGGCGGCCAGGTCGTGGGCGGCGGTGTGTTCGGTCAACATGCCGGCGGTGAGCACGAAAATCCGGCCCGGGCTGAGTTTCATGCCCTGCGCCTGGCGGGGGTCCAGGACCTCGAGTTGGAGCGCCTCGCGCAGTTGCAAGCTGGGATGTTGCCGGAAGGTCCGATGCGCTTGGAGGTCGTAGATTTCGGTGAAGACGCGGCCCAGGCCGCCGATGTAAATGGGTTGCGGGCGCAGGCGGCCCTCGCGGGTGAGCAGCGCGAGCATGGCCAGGACTTCCTGGGTGCGCCCCAGGGCGAAGGTGGGGATGAGCACGCTGCCCCGGCGTTTGAGCACGCGCAGGAGAGCCGTGGCCAGGCGCTCGGTTTCGGCCGCCCGGCTGTAGCCGGGTTGGGGGGCGCGGCTGCCGCGGGTGGTTTCCAGAATCAGCACCTCCGCTTCCACGTCGTCAAAGCGCGCGCCGCGCAGGAGGGTCTGATCGGCAAAGGACACATCGCCGGTGTAAAACAAGGTCTCCTTGCGACCGCGCACCATGACCCCGGCCGAGCCGAGGGTGTGGCCGGCGTCAAGAAATTCCAACGTGGGCGAAACCACGCCCCGGCGCAGCTTGTGGTGCGCAGCCCATTCCACTTCCCGACCGTAGCGGAAGGCTTGAAACCGCGGCGCGATTTCGTCCACCTCGTCGTGGGTGTAGAGCGGGTATTCGGGCAGGTCCAGTTCCTCGCGCTGGCGGACCATGACGTTGACCGAGTTGTGGAGCACCCGTTCCACCAGGAAGTAGCTCAACTCGCTCATCAGCACGTGCGCCTGCGGGAAACGCCGCACCGCGACCGGCAGCGAGCCCACGTGGTCGTGGTGGCAATGGGAAATGACGATGGCATCCAGCTCGGTCCCGGACACCGCGCCGTAAAGCGGGAGGCTGGCGTTGCCGTCGCGCTTGGGGTGGGTGCCGGCGTCGAGCAGGAGGCGATGGCCCTCCAGCTCCACCAGCCAGGCACTGGCGCCGATGTCCGGCGCGGGGTTGAGGTTCTGAATTTTCACGAAGCTGGGTCTTGGGTAGCGGACAACCCGGCCAAAATCAAGCAGTTATACCGGGTTTGAACATTTGGCCCGGCTCCGGCGTCTGACACTCTGCCCGAGCGGCGGTACCGGAGCCCGCTAGCCGGTTGGCCGTGAGGGTATCCGTTCGGCCGGTTTGCCGAGCGGAGAGGAGGTTCGTTTGGTTGTTTGGGTTGGGCGGGCACCGAAAGGTGCCCGCCGTTCTTTTTTGGGGAGGCGCCGGGCGCCGGGGCGACCGCGGCGACCCCTCCCGCCGCGAGTAAAGTCCGCCGGCGCCGGGCAAAACCAGTGCCCCGCGGCTGGCCGGGTTCAAACGGCTTGCAATTCGGCCGCCGCCGCCAAGCCTTGGCCCATGTCCCCACGTGAACGCGTCCTGGCCGCCCTGAACCATCGCGAACCCGACCGCCCACCACTGGACCTCTCGGGGCATCGCTCCTCGGGGATTGCCGCCCTCGCCTACGCCCGGCTGCGCCGGTATCTGGGCCTGCCCGAGCGCCCGTTGCGGGTCTATGACCCGGTGCAACAACTGGCCCTCGTGGACGAGGACGTGCTGGACCTGTTCCACGTGGACACCATCGAGCTGGGGCGGGCCTTTGCCCTCGAAGACGTCCACTGGCAGGATTGGACCCTCCCCGATGGCACGCCCTGCCAGATGCCCGCCTGGGTGAACCTCCACCGCGAGCCGGGCCGGTGGGTGATCCGCTCGCGCACCGGCCGGGAACTGGCCCAAATGCCCGACGGCGTCCTGTACTTCGAGCAAACCTACTGGCCGTTTGCCGAGCGGGACGACCTGGACCACCTACCCGAGCACTTGGAACAAAGCATGTGGACGGCGGTCGCCACTCCCCCGGGGCCGTTGGCGGCCGGGCCGGAGGGCTTGGAAGCGCTCCGGGAAGGCGCCCGCGCGCTGCGCGCCCGGACGGACCGGGCCATCATCGGCCTGTTTGGCGGCAACCTGCTCGAGTTGGGCCAGTTTCTGTACCGCAACGACAATTTCTTCCTCCTGTTGGCCGGCGAACCCCGGCGCGCCCACGCTTTCCTGGATTGCGCGGTGGCATTGCACCTGGCCAACCTCGAGCGCTTTCTCGGCGCGGTGGGGCCTTACATTGACGTGGTTCTCTTTGGCGACGACCTCGGCATGCAGTCCGGCCCGCAAATCTCGCCGCGGATGTACCGCGAGTTCTTCTTCCCGCGCCAGCAGCTCATGTGGCGGCGGGTGCGCGAGCTGGCCCCGCAGGTGCGCATCATGCTCCACTGTTGCGGCGGGGTACGGGAGCTTCTGCCCGGTTTGATCGAGGCCGGATTGGATGCCATCAACCCGGTGCAGATCACCTGCAAGGGCATGGACCCGGCGGGCTTGAAGCGCGACTTCGGCGCGCAATTGACCTTCTGGGGTGGCGGCTGCAACACCCAGGAAGTGCTCAGCCGCGCCTCGCCCGCCCAGGTCCGCGACCATGTGCGGCGGCTGGCCGATATTTGGCGTCCGGGTGGCGGATGGGTTTTCCAGCAGGTGCACAACATCCTGGCCGATGCACCGCCGGAAAACATCGTGGCGATGTATGAAGCCTTGCTCGCGGGCTGACCGAAACGATGGCCCCGGCCCTCTCAGGCACCGACGGCGGGCCGCGCCAACAGCCCGGTTTCCGATCTCCACAGCGGGGCATCTGGCGGCCTACCCGGCCAGCAAGAGCTCGAGCATGGCGCGGTCCAGCTTGTGGCCCTGCCAGTCTTCGTAGGTCACGTCGCTGCGGCCGCTGTCCACCACGCCGAAACTGCCGCGCAGGTTCCAGAGCGCCCAGCCCCAGCCGGCTTCCTTCCACAGGTCCAGGAAATCGCGCATCCAGGCCAGGGCCACGCGGTGCGGAGTTTTGTTGAAGGCGCCCCACTCGCCGACGTGCACACCCACGCCCTGTTTTTCGAGCGCCTGCCAGGGAGCGATGCACTCCCGGCGCAGGCGTTCCTTGTCCCAAACGTCTCCCTCGCGGAGTTTCAGCGGCCAGTCGGGGGTGGGCCAGTTTTGGCCGTTGACCCAACCGGCGCCGTGGTGGCTCACGCGCATGGGCTGGTATCCGCGCGTGCTCTGGGCCACGCCCAGGGACGCCAACTCGGGCACGGGCTGGTTCCCCCAGCGCAGGCCGTCCGCGATGATGAGGCGGTCCGGGTCTTCGGCGCGGATGGCGGCCACCAGGCGCGTGGCCACGCGCACGTAGGCCTCCACGGGCAGGTCCTTGGGCTCATTGAGCAGGTCGAAACTGAGCTGGCGATTGGGAATGCCCTTGTAGCGCCGGGCAAACGCGGCCCAGTGATGCGCGCAGGCGTCCAGCGCCACCGGGTCCGTCCAGAGGTCCCGCGGCTCCGGCGGCGGGTTCACGCAATAGCCGGGGGCGCGGTGGAAATTGAGGTTCACGTGCACCCCGTACTGCCGGCCGAACTCGATGGCCTGGTCAATGTGCTTGAGCTCATCCTCGCGCAGCTTCAGCCAGTCCGCGGGCTCGCTCCAGCACCGGTAGGACATGGGCAGGCGCACGAAGTTGAAGCCCCAGTCGGCGATCCAGGCAAAGTCGCGCTCGCGGAACGGCGGGTTGCCGCCCTCGCGGTGGGTGAACTTTTCCAGCAGGTTGAAGCCGCGCCAGCGCGGCAGCTTCCAGGGCGAGGGCTCGGGCAAGGGCGCGGCGGCCGCGTGCGCTGACCGGGTCAGGGAACCAGTGGCCGCCACGGCCACAGCGCCGGCCGTGCGGCCGAGGAATTCACGGCGGGTGAGGGTGTTTTGCATGAAGCGATTGGACTGCCCGCCGGCGGGGACATTCAACCTAGATTCCGCAGTTGAGGTTCAGCCGGAGGCGGGTTGAAAGAAGGGTT
>CAYXPA010000169.1:0-5607 GCA_964466945.1 uncultured Verrucomicrobiota bacterium
GCGGCGGCAGTTGCGGCCCCAGCTCGATGTAGCCGTAGCCGGTGGCCGGCTCGGTGGGTTGAATGCCCAGGGTCACGATCACCTGCCCGCGCCCGGCCAGGTCGAACGCGTCGGCCAGCACATGCTGGAACTTTTTCGCGTCCGGGATCAGGTGGTCGGCGGGCAACACGGCCAAGACGGCCGTGGTCGCGCGGGCGCCCACCACCGCGGCGCCCAGCGTGACCGCCGCGCAGGTGTCGCGGCCCACCGGTTCGATCAGGAGGTTTTCCCGCGGCAAACCGGGCAACTGCCGGCGCACTTCCGGCGCCTGCACGGCCGTGGTGATTACCAGCAGATTCTTCCACGGCACCAGCGGCCGGACACGGTCCACGGCCTCTTGCAAGAGCGAGCGCGGTCCCAGGAGTTTGAGCAGTTGCTTGGGCGTCCGCTCCCGGCTCAACGGCCAGAAACGTTCGCCCCGTCCGCCGGCCAGAATGACGGCGTACCGGTCCGGCGAAGGTGCGGCGGTTTTTTTCATGCGTGGCCGGGCCAGTTGGACCAGAACACGGCCCGGCCGGCAATCCCGGATTGCGCCGCGGCGGGTTGCCGGGTCCGGCGCGCGCCCGTACAGTGCGCCCGATGAGCCGGCCCCTCGAGCCCGCCCGCCCGCCGGAAGCCGCCGCTGGTGCTGGTGCCGTCGCGCCTTGTACCGGCGCGGGCGGTTTTGTGTGCCCCGGGGCGGAGGGCTTCTCCGAGCGCGATGCCTGGCGGGAGGTGTGCGCCGGGTGGTGTCCGCTGTTTGCCGGCTTTCGCGAGTGGGGCTTCAGCATCGAGTGGCACAGCTTCCAGTGCCCGTTTCAACTGGACTGGTCCCGCAGTTTCCATCCGCAGAGCCTGGAAATCTGCCTCAACCTCAG
Organism: uncultured Verrucomicrobiota bacterium; assembly: GCA_964466945.1. GTDB lineage: Bacteria > Verrucomicrobiota > Verrucomicrobiia > Limisphaerales > J093 > DSVZ01. Next base: position 897 of record CAYXPA010000169.1, read on the forward strand.
CGGGCGCGGTCGCCTGCAACAGGGCCGTCGCGCCCTCGAACTGCCTCCGCGCAGCGCCGTGTTTTACCTCTGCGCCGCGGACGGCCCCCGCGCCTGGCGCCTGCCGGACGAGCCCCACGCCTTTTACACCATCGAACTGTCCCGCCCCTTCCTGGCCCGGCGCCTGAACGGCCGCGAGCCCGGCCTGCATCCGCTGGCCAAAACCCTGCTCGAGGCCCCGCCCGCCGAAGGCGCCGTGGCGGAGACCGCTCCGCTCACACCCGAGCTGGAGCGGTTGGCCGAGGCGCTGCGTCATCCCCCGCTGGTGCAGGCCGCCCGCACCCTCTGGTACGAGAGCCGCGCCCTCGAGCTGGCGGCCCTGTTCCTCTTCCAGCCCGCGCCCGACGCCGAACTGTTCTGTGACCGACAGAAGCGCGTGGCGCGCGAACGCGTCGAGCGGGTCGTGGCGATCTTGCAGGCCGACCTCGCCCAGCCGCCCGACCTCGAGGAATTGGGCCGGCGGGTGGGTTGCAGCGCCTGGTACCTGAGCCGCACCTTCTCGGCCGAGATGGGCATGACCATTCCCCAATATCTGCGCCGCCTGCGCCTGGAGCGCGCCGCCGAACTGCTCCGCACCGGCCGGTACAACGTCACCGAGGCCGCGCTGGCGGTGGGCTATTCGAGCCTGAGCCATTTCAGCCAGGCCTTCCACGAGCACTTCGGCTGTTGCCCGGGGCTGTACCCCGCGCCCGGCCCGCAACTGGCCCGCCGCCTGCGCGGGGCGCGGTGAACCAGCTTCCCAGCCACAGGCTGCCGCGGGCTGGGACGGACGCAGGCGGGGGAGAACCGCGACCGGTAAAAAGGGGGCGGCATGAAACCCGCGGCTGTGGACGCACCGCGAAATGGTGCACCGCAAGCCGGTTGTCCTCTGGTTCACGAACCGGACGGGCTACCGCGCGGTAAGCCGACGCGACGAGGGGCTCGCCGCTGGAGGTGGTGGAGGAACACCGCCACGTCGCGCCGGGCAAGCTGCTCCGGCTCCGCGGGTCGGGACGATCCTCCCCGCGGGGCGACCCGGCATCGAGCCGCTTGAGTTTTTTAAGCTGGCACCTTAAAAAACTCAACCGATGCGCTACCTCCATCGTGAACTCGAACCGCAGCTTCTCAAGGCGGCCCGGAATTTTCCCGCCGTCGTGCTGACCGGACCACGCCGCGCCGGCAAGACCTTTCTCCTGCGGCATTTGTTTCCGGAGGCGGAGTATTACCTGTTTGAAGACCCGGACGTGGTGGCGCGATTCCGGCACGATCCCCAAGGGTTCCTCGACGGCGTGCGCCCGCCGGCCATCCTGGACGAAATGCAGAACGTGCCGGAGGTCTTCAACTTCGTCCGCGCTCGGATTGACCGGCAGCCGCGCCGCGCCGGGCAGTGGTATCTCACCGGCTCGCAGGAGGCGGGCCTCATGCGGCAGGTCACGGAATCCATGGCCGGTCGCGCCGCCGTGCTGCAGTTGCTGCCGATGTCGGTGCGGGAGACGCCGAAGGTCAGCCTGTTGCGGGGCGGTTTTCCCGAAGTGCTGGCACGGCCCGCCGTGGCCGGGCTGTGGTTTGGTTCCTACCTGCAGACGTATTTGGAGCGGGATGTGCGGTCCATCAGCGCCGTGCACGAACCGGCCACGTTCCGCCGGTTCCTGGCGCTGGTCGCCAGCCGGCACGGGCAGGTGCTCAACAAGTCCGACCTGGCTGCGCCGCTGGGCATGAGCGTGCCGGGCATCAGCCGCTGGCTCGATATCCTCGAAGCCACCGGGCAGATTCTCCTTGTGCCACCCTGGTTCGAGAACGTCGGCAAGCGGCTCATCAAGTCGCCCAAGCTGTATGTGGCCGATTCCGGCCTGGCCTGTCACCTCCTGGGCATCGAGACGGAGGCGGAGCTGGAGAAATCGCCGTTCCTCGGCGCGCTCTTCGAGGGCTTCGTCGCCAGCGAGATCGTGAAGGCTCAGTTGAACGCAGGCCGGCGGCGCGAACTCTACTACTTCCGCGACCAGCAAGGTCTGGAGGTGGACTTTGTCGTGCCCGGCAAAGGCGGTACCGTGCGGCTCGTCGAGGCGAAAGCGGCGCGCACGGTGACGCCGGGAGACGCCGGCTCGATGCAGCGGCTGGCCGCGGCCTGGCGCAAGCGTCGCGGCGCGCCCGGCTCCGTGGAGATGGTGCTGGTGCATCGCCCGGCGCGGGCGGGCGGGGCATCGCACGCGGTCGCTCCCGGCGTGCGGGCGTTGCCCTGGCGGGAGTTCGTGACCCGGGCGCTTCCGTGACCCCAGCCGCAGCGTGCTGCAAACTCGACGAACTCCTGTCTCCGAACATGACGGGTGACGGTGCGCTGGCCACGATTTGGCAGGACTCCAATTTCGGCGAAATTGGAGTCCGTGAATTTCATCCCCCGACAAGTCGAAACCCCGTTGCGCGAGGCACTGGCCCGGCAGCGGTCTGTCCTGCTCCTGGGCCCGCGGCAGACGGGCAAGACGACGCTCCTGTAGCAGTTGCAGCCAGACCTGCCCCTGAACTTTCTGCGTCCCGAGGTGCGCCAACGCTACGAACGGTCGCCGCAGTTGCTCGGCGCCGAGGTCGAGGCGCTGGCGGAACGCACGCGCGGGCGCAAGCCGCTCGTCGCCCTCGACGAGGTGCAGCGTGTGCCGGAGCTCGTCAACAGCGTGCAGGACCTCATTGACCGGAAGCTGGCCCAATTTGTTCTGACCGGCTCCTCGGCGCGCAAGCTCCGCCGGGGTCGGAATGCAAATTGGCTGCCGGGCCGAGTGGTGCCGCTGCGGCTGGACCCGTTTTCCCTGGCCGAGCACACCCCGCCCTCGCTCGAAGACGCGTTGGTCTTCGGCAGCCTGCCGGGCATCGCGCTGGCGGCGGACGACGCCGCGCGGGAGGAAGACTTGCGCGCTTACACCACCCTTTATCTGGAGGAAGAAGTGCGGGCCGAGGCGCTGGTCCGCAATCTGGGCACCTTTTCCCGGTTCCTGCACCTGGCGGCACTTGAAGCGGGCAACATCAGCCACTTTCGCGGCCTCGCGCAGGAACTCGGCGTGCCGCACACGACCGTCGCCGGCTATTACGAAATCCTCGAACACTGCCTGATCGCCGAGCGTGTCGAGGCGCTGTCCGAGAGCCGTACCCGCAAGAAGCTCACCAAATCGCCGCGTTACCTGTTCTTCGACCTGGGCGTGCGGCGCGCCGCGGCTGAGGAAGGGACGCGACTGCCCGCGCGGGTGCTCGGGGCGCTGTTCGAGCAGTTCGTCGGGCTGGAACTGTTGCGGGCCGCGCGGCAGACATCCGCGCCGCTGCACTTGCGCTTCTGGCGCGACCCGGACGGCCCGGAGGTGGATTGGGTGTTGGTTTCCGAAGATCGCTGGCTACCCGTCGAGGTGAAGTGGAGCGAAGCGCCCCTCCCGCGTGACGCTTCGCACCTGCAAACATTCTTGGGCGAATATCCCAAGGCCCGAGAAGGCGTCGTCATCTGCCGCACCCCGAGGCCTTTCAAACTCGCTCCTAAAGTTACCGCCCTTCCCTGGCAGGAAATTCCAGCCCTGGTCGAACGCGTTGTATGAGCGCTGCCACCGACCACCGCAAGCTAACCGCCATCCTGTTCACCGACATGGTGGGCTACAGCCCGCTGGCCCAGCGCGACGAGGCGCTCGCGCTCTGTCTGCTGGAGGCACATTGGCACGGCAGCGCGCCATGATGCCACGATGCAAGGGCGTTGACATCAAGACATCACCTTCACTATGTTCTGACGCGTGAGAACAACCCTAACCTTGGATGACGATGTGGCCGCCCTGCTGGCGCGGGTCCGGAAGGTGCGCAAAGCGTCGCAGAAGGTCGTGATCAATGACGGCCTGCGACACGGTCTGAGACACCTGCTGGCCCCGCCCAAACCCCGACCGCGTTTTGAGACCGAAACCGTGGAATTGGGGCGCTGTCTGGTGGGCAGTCTCGACGATGTGGCGGAGGTGCTGGCCGTGGCGGAAGGGGAGAACTTCCAGTGATTCTGGTGGATGCCAACTTGTTGGTTTACGCGCACGTGGCGTCGCTTCCGCAGCACCCGCCGGCCAAGCGATGGCTGGACGAGCGATTGAACGAGGACGCCGCGGTCGGCCTGCCCTGGCCCAGCTTGTTGGGTTTTCTGCGCCTGGTCTCCAACCCGCGCATTTTCAGCAAACCCGAGTCGATCGCTTCGGCGTGGCAACAGGTGGGAGCGTGGCTGGACTGCCCGTGCGTGTGGGTGCCCGTGCCGACGGAACGCCACCGCGAAGTGGTCGGGCGGCTGCTGACCGCCGGCGCGACCCGAGCCAACCTGATCCCCGACGCGCACCTGGCGGCCCTGGCCATCGAGCACGGTCTCACGCTGTGCTCGACCGATGGCGATTTCGCCCGGTTCCCGGGGGTGAAGTGGGAAAACCCGCTGCGGTGAGCGCCGCCACCGAACACCGCCGGCTCGCGGCCATCATGTTCACCGATATGGGTGGGCTACAGCGCGCTCTCGCAGCGCAACGAGGCCCTCGCGCTGGAGTTGCTGGAGGAGCACCGGCGCATCGTGCGGGACATTTTGCCCAAGCATGGCGGGCGCGAGGTGAAAACCACCGGCGACGGCTTCCTGATCGAGTTCGCCAGCGCGCGGGCGGCGGTGCATGGGGCGTGCGCTCCAATTGCCATGAAACCGGCCATTGCCGTC
>CAYXPA010000170.1:0-5576 GCA_964466945.1 uncultured Verrucomicrobiota bacterium
CGGAAGTCGGCGATCCGGCGGGTTTTGAAACCGGCGCCACGTTCGGCGTCTCGACCGCCGCCTCGAACTCCCGGTTCGCCAGCGCGCGCAGGAAGGTGAAGATGCGATTCCGAATGGCCGCCGTGAACGCCTTCGGGTCGCGCGTGAGGTCGGCAGCGGCTTCCTCCGCGCCGGGCGGCTTCAACTCCACGCCGGCGATCTTCGCCCGCTCGGCGGCCACGCGGCGCTCGTAGTCCGGGTCGCGCATTTGCTCCCACTCGTCCAAGAGGCTGGAGTCCACCGCCCGGATCATCGTGCCCAGGTAAAGCTCCATCTCGCGGAGCTGGTCGTTCTTGGCCGTTTCCGGCACGGTTTGCCTGAGCACCTTGTAAACGCTGTTGAGGTGGCGCAGGAGCAACCCCTCGGCGCGCTGCAGCTCGTAGTCGCGCACGTAATCGGCGAAGGAGCGGAAGTTCTCGAACATCTCGCGGGCGATGCTCTTGGGCCGGATGTTTTCTTGGCCCACCCAGGGATGGCGATCGGCGAAGGCGTTGAAGGTCGAGTAAATGAAGTCGCGGTTGGGCTTGGGGTATTCCAGCTCCTCCAGCCGGGCCATGCGCTCCTCGTACTCGATGCCCTCGGCCTTCCACTGGGCCACGGCTTGGGCTTTCACCTTGTCCAGTTGCTTGCGCAGGATCAGGTCCGGGTCTTCCAAGATGGCCTCGACCAGCGAGAGCACCACCAGCGCATAGTCCTCCTGCTCCGGATTCACCAGCGGGATGGTCTCCAGCAGGTAAAGCGACAGCGTCTGGTCCATCGAGAAGTCGTCCTGCAACTCGACGTTGACGCGCAGTTTGGGGAGCGCGCGCGCCTCGCGTGCGGCCAACGGCGCCCCCGCCGTTGGCTGCGGGACCTCGGCCCGTGGCCCGTGGGAGGCGGCGTCTGCCGCTGCTGGTTGACGTGGGGGCGCGTCAACCGGCGGGCGGGGCGCCTGCGCTCCCCGTTCCTCCGGGGGCAGAATCTCGATGATCTTCCGCTCGACCAGCGACCGGAACAGTTGCCAGGCCCGCTTGAAGTGCTCGCGTTTCTGCCGGGGCGAATCGTGGCAGTCGCGGATGAGCTGCCGCATGGCCCGGCAACCGTCGCCCTCGCGACTGAGCACGTGCAGCAGCATGGCGTGCGAGACCTGGAAACGGGAGGTCAACCGCTCCGGCGGCGACGCGATGAGCCGCTGGAAGGTCTTCACGTCCCAGTTCACGAAGTTGTGGTCCGGCGGCCGGCGTTTGACCACCTTCTTGCCGTCGCGCGCGGCCTTTTCCTCCAGCCTGAGGTTTTCGATGACATGCTCCGGCGCCTGCGCCACCACCCAGCCCTTGTCATCGAAGCCTTTCCGCCCCGCCCGGCCGCTGATTTGGTGAAAGTCCCGCGCACTCAGGATGGCGGTCTTCTGCCCGTCGAACTTGCACAGCCGGGTGAACAGGACCGTGCGGATGGGCACGTTGACGCCGACACCCAGGGTGTCCGTGCCGCAGATAATCTTCAACAAGCCCTCCTGCGCCAGCCGCTCGATCAACACCCGATACTTCGGCAGCAGCCCGGCGTGGTGAATGCCGATGCCGTGTTTGACCCATTTGCGGATGTCCGGCCCGTAGGGCGAGTTGAACTGGAACCCCTCGATCTGCGCGGCGATCCGGTTCTTCTCCTCCCGGGTGCAGACGTTCAGGCTGGTGAAGTCCTGCGCGCTCTGCGCGGCGTCCGCCTGCGTGAAATGCACCACATACACCGGCGCTTTGCCCTCGGCCACCAGCTTCTCCAGCGTCTGCGCCAGCGGGATTTCCGACCAGGAAAACTCCAGCGGCACCGGCCGCTCGGCCGATTTCACCGCCACCGTCGTGTGCCCGGTCAATTTCGTCAGCGCCTGCTCGAAAAACTCCGTCTCGCCCAACGTGGCCGACATGAGCAGGAAGCGCGCCCGGGCCAGGGTGAGCAACGGCACCTGCCAGGCCACGCCGCGTTCGCGGTCGGCATACCAGTGGAACTCGTCCAGCACGGCGTCGTCCACCGGCGCGTCCGCGCCGTGGCGCAGGGCGATGTTGGCGAGAATTTCGGCTGTGCAGCACAGCACGGGCGCGTCGCGGTTCACCGTGGCGTCGCCGGTGGACAGTCCCACGTTGTCCGGCCCGAACTCGCGGCACAGGTCGCGCCACTTCTCGTTGACCAGCGCCTTGATCGGGCAGGTCCAGACCGCCCGCCGGCCGCGGGCCAGGGCGGCAAACACCAGCGCCAGCGCCACCAGCGACTTGCCCGAGCCGGTGGGGGTGTTGAGGATGACGTTGCGGCCCTCGAACAGCGCCAACAGCGCCTCCTCCTGCGCCGGGTAGAGCGTCAGGCCCTTGGCGGCCACGTAATCCAGAAACCGCCCCAGCAGCCGGTCAGCCGAGGGGTCCGCCACGCGCAGGAGCTGGTCGTAGAGGGTCATGCAGGCCGGCCCGGTGCTTTTCCGCGGAGGCTCAGGGACGGAAAGCACCCGACAGCTTTGTCTGCCAGCGTCCATCCCGTCACGGGGTGGCTTTCGGGGAACCCGTGGCGCAACTGGCGGTTGCGGCAAATCACTTCGGCCGGGGAGAGCCGCGGCGGCAAAGCACGGCACCCAGCCCCGACGGGGAAGTTCAACTTCGGGGCTGGGTACGGGGCCTCCAGGCCGGCGGAAGCGCCAGACAAAACTGTCGTAGATTGCGCAGTCGGCATGGTCTAGAAACAACCGCTCGTCGCGCGGACCGCTCAAGGTTGGCTCGTTGCGTCGGATCAGCATTTCCACATCGAACGCGGCGCACGCCCGGCCTCGGACCTCCGCCGCTAATCGCCAATGACAAGAACAGCGCGTTCGGCCAGCAGCGTCAGCCGGGCGGTCTGTGCACCCGCAGCTTGTGATCCGTGAGCAAAACCAGGCAACGGGACCAGGATTCGGCCGCTTCCATCCGGAACACCTCTGCAATGCGCGTCGCCAGGGCCAATCGCCCGGGTGCCCCCAGGCGCACCACCATCACGCCATGATGCGTCCCGGGGGCGAATTGTCGGCGATCCGAAAAATCCAGGTCTTGCGTGATCAAGAACCGCCCGGCCTCTTGCGCGGCCTGCCACACCGTCGGGTCGGGCCGGCCCTCCAGACCTTCCCGCCGCGCAGTATCCACATCGTGGCCGAGCGCCTGCAGCGCCGCCTGCAACGACTCCGGCAAGTTCTCGTCGAGTTTGAGCTTCATGCCGTCACCGGCACGGGCGGCACGGGCAGGTCTTCCCCGGCCGAGGCGGCGGCAAACGCCACCACGGCCTGCAACGCCTCGCGCGTCACGGTCGGAAAGTCCGCCAGGATTTCCTCCGCCGTCGCGCCTTCGGCCAGGCTGGCCAACAGGGTCCGCACCGGCACGCGCGTGCCCTTGACCACCAACTCCCCGCCGCAGACCTCGCGCCGTCGCTCAAAGTAGCGGTTGTAGTCAAACTTCATGGCCCCATTGTGGCTTTGACCCCGGCCTTTGCGCAACGCCTGCTTTGACGGCCACGCCCAAAGTCCTCGGGCCGATTGATGGCTACGCGAATCCGCCCCAGGCAACGGGCCGGGGCGCGCAACTCGTGCTCCCAAAGCCGCACCACCCGCCAGCCCGCCCGGCGCAACGCCCGGTTCACCCGCCGGTCGCGGGCCCGGTTCGCCGCCAGCTTGGCCCGCCAGAACCGTTTGCCCGTGCGCCCCGTGCCCTGGCCCCGCACCCGCCCGGGCGCGTCGGGCATGGCGCTTTTCCGCAACCAGCGCGCCGGCGGCGAATGCACCGGGCAGCCGTGCCAAAAACACCCGTCCACAAACACCGCCACCCGCTGCTTGGGGAAAACGAAGTCCGGCCGAACCCGGAAACTCCCGACTCCGGCCCTCGCACTTCGGCCCTCGCTCTTTGGCCCTCGAACTTCGGACTTCGGACTTCGGACTTCCCTTTGCCTTCGCCACCCGGTGAAACCCGCCCGGCGCAACAGCCGTGCCAGCGCCAGCTCGGTCTCCCGGTTGCCGCGCGAGCGGATGCGCGCCATCACCGCCGAGCGCTCGGATTGGGTGAATACGTCAGGCATAATCAGTCGCGAGATGCCCGAAAAACACTGAAGGGACTGATGGTCGCCCCTATCCCTGCGCCGCGATGGCGAACATTTCCACCAGCGCGCGAATTTTCTTCAAGCCCAGTCCCGGCCGCTGTCGCAACTGCTCCCACGTCAGCACCGCGTAGGAGGACACCATGTCGCGCCGGCGCGAGCGCACCCACTCGCGCCCGGTGTAAGCTTCTAGGCCCTCGAGGGTGCGGGCGTCCCCGAGGAACTTGGGCCGGAGTTGTTCCCAGGTCGCGGCCAGCGCTTCCTCTTCGGAACGGGGTGCGATGAACGGCGCCGCCGCCAGTTCCGCCTGCCAGTCGCCCGGCAGCGCGATTTCCTTCTGCCGAAACGCTTCCCAACATTCCGCCTTCTTCGACGCCTCCCCCACGTTGCCCTGCTGGTGGTTGAGATGTTCCCACGCTTCCTTGCAGACCGTTTTCAATGCCTCGCACAACGCCGGCGACAGCCGCTGCTCCGTCCAGATGCGGTTCAAATCAATCCGCCGCCCGGACTTCTCCGCCAGCCACGCCACCGCGTAGGCCACGCTGTTGGCCCGGTAGCCTTCCAGGTCCAGCGTGTCGAACAGCTTCTCCGCCGTGTGCCACAGAATCGCCCTGGCCACGGCGTGCCGGAAATAGTCCAGATTCACCTCCGGCTCGCCCTCGTCCTCCATGCGCTCGGCGAAGCGGACAAAGTTCTTCTCCGCGCCAAAGCACACCCAGTGCGGCAGCCCCAGCCAAGCGTGCTCGTATTTGGCGAGGTCGGTCTTGGTGAACTTCTGGTGCTTGGGATTCTGGACCTCCCACTCCCGCCGCCGGGCCGGCGTGCCCTGGCGCGCCTTGTCATCCAGATAGGAACCGCGCGCCCGTTCGTAATACCAGTGCGTCCCGCGCGCCAGCCCGCCCACCGCCGGCGCCCAGACGCTCCGGGACAACTGCTCCAACTGATGATGAAACGGCCCGTTGGCCGCCAGGTCGGCCGCGTTGACCTTGTTCTGGCTGTTGGCGAAGCGGGCAATCAGCGGCACCAACTCACCGATCCGCTCCGGCTCGTTCAGCACCGTCAACTTGACCTGCACCACGACTTCACCCACGTCCAACCGCTCCTTCTTCTGCGCGTGGTAAATGCTGGCCGTGGTCTGCCCGCCGTTGACGATTTGGAAGTCCCGCGCCCACGCCAGCCCGATCTGGCCATCCCGGCGCTTCTCCAGTCGCACCTCCGCCGCGGTGCAGCACAGCCCGTTGTTGTAGGCCAGGAAGCGGTGTGGTTCCTCGCGCAGCGTCTGCTGGAGACCCTTGTTCACCTTGCCCTTCACCTGCAGGAACGCCCGGACGTTCCGCTCCAGCAGCCGTTGCCCATGCTCGCCGTAAATGCGCGCCAGCGTCTTGCCGGGCATGAACGCCAGATAGGTTTGATCCTAGATTCCGCAGTTGAGGTTCAGCCGGAGGCGGGTTGAAAGAAGGGTTCCT
>CAYXPA010000171.1:0-5505 GCA_964466945.1 uncultured Verrucomicrobiota bacterium
TCATAATCGCTGGGTCGGGGGTTCGAATCCCTCTGGGCCCACCATTCCGACACGGACGGTGGTTTCCCTTTTATCTCCTCGGCCCAGGTGCGGAAGTTAGGTTGATGGGGTCCTCGCGTCTTGGGGGTGGTGTCTCCGAGCGCGACCGTTCCCTCTTCGGCCGCTGCATTTCCCGCGTTGCCCGCCTCCAGCCGTTCCGGCTTACTCGGGGCCATGAAACCCCTCTGCCCCGCGCTGGCGCTGGCGGCCTTGGGTTGGCTCCCGGCCGCGTCCGCCACGGTCCCGCGCGACCACGGCTGCGAGCGCCGCGCCTACACCGACCCCGTGACCGGCGTGACGGTGGTGGAATTGACCGCCCCGGACCGCCCTGCGGACAACCTCTACTTTCATTTCTCGAACTTCACCGCCAACAACCGTCACCTGCTCCTGGTCGCCGCCGAGGCCGGCGCACGGCACCTGTTTCGGGTCGAGGTCGAGTCCGGCCGCCTGGTGCAATTGACCGACGACCCGGCCATCGCCCCCGCCAGCGCCTGCCCGGACCCCGCGGAACCCCGGCGCGCTTACGTCTTGCGCGGCCCGGAGGTGCTGGCGCTGGACGTCGAGACCGGCGCCGCGCGGCGCGTGGGTGAGTTGCCCCCGCCGCATCAGGGCGGCTACCTGCAACTGAGCCCCAGCGGCGACGGCCGTTGGCTGGCCACGGGACGGCAACGCGACGCGGCCACGTGGGAGATCGGCCGGTTCGACACCACCACGGGCGCCTACCACCCCGTGCTCACGCAGGGCTTCCGCCTCGGCCACGTGCAGCATCACCCGAGCGCGCCGGTGCTCTTTTACGTCTGGGAGACCGGCGGTTACGCGCCGCAGCGGACCTGGCTGGTGAACGCCGACGGCTCGGGCAACCGGCCCTTTTACGCGCCCACCGTCCCGGCCGAGTGGCTCACCCCGCTCAAGGAATGGGTCACGCACGAGGCCTGGGTGGCCGGCACCGGGGAGTTGAGTCTGGTCAACGACAAGCTTGGCCTGATGCTGGTGAACCTCGAGGGCCGCGCCCGGCTGGTGCGCGAAGGCCGCTACTGGCACGCCGCCGCCAGCCCGGACGGTGCCCGCCTCGTGGCGGATGACTTCGAGGGCCGGCTGTGGTTGATCACCACCGCCACGGGCGAGGCGCGCCTGCTGGCCACGGGTCTGCGGGACACCGTGCGGGTGCATCCGCATCCATCCTTCGACCGGCGCGGACAGTACGTGCAGTTCCACACCGGGCGGCGGCACGAGACAGTGGCGTTGATTGACCTGCGCACGCTGCCCCCGGCGCCTTGACACGGCGTGCCGCCGCCGTGGTGCCTGCCCAGCGCAACTGTGCGGCCAGACGCACATTTACACGGCGCGGCCGGTGAATTAACTGAGCCCTGCTGCGTGGGTCCTGCCGCGGGCAGCCCCGCAAAGCGGCGTTGACGCCGGGCGGTGCGGTTGCGACAGTCCGCCGGTCGTCAACCTGTAACCCCGAAGTAACTTGCTGACATGAAAAGCTGCCAAACCAACCGGACCCGCCGGACCGTGGGCGGGTTCACCTTGATCGAGCTGCTGGTGGTCATCGCCATCATCGCCATCTTGGCCGGGATGCTCCTGCCGGCCCTGGCCCGGGCCAAGTCCAAGGCCACGGGCATCATGTGCATGAACAACACCAAGCAGTTGATGCTCGCCAACCACATGTACCAGGGCGACAACAACGACAAATTCCCCGGGGCTTACCACGGGGGATTCGTGCCGGGGTCCAACGCCAAGGAGCGTCCCTGGGTGACCGGCTGGCTGGACTGGACCACCAGTCCGGACAACACCAACACCCTGTACCTGTTGGACCCGCGCTACGCGGTGCTGGCCAACTACTTCGCCAACGCGAAGAACGTGTACAAATGCCCCGCGGACAAGTACGTGTCGAATGCTCAGCGCGCCAAAGGCTGGACCGAGCGCGTCCGCAGCGTCTCCGGCGACATCTTGGTGGGTGAAGGCAACGCCGAGACCGGGCCAATGGGTTCTATTTACGCCCATCCGGTCCGCGCGTCGGACTTGACCATCCCGGGCCCCACGGAGACGTGGGTGTACGTGGATGAATTCCCGGACAGCATCAACGACGCCGGCTGCTTCCCGCCGAACAGTTCGGTGAACATCGTGGACATCCCGGCCAACTACCACAACGGCGCCTGCGGCTTCGCCTTTGCCGATGGGCACTCGGAAATCCACAAGTGGACCGGGCCCAAGGTTAAAGCCCTCAAGGTCACGGCGCGCGATTACCAGCTCAACATCTCCACGGTGAAGGGTGACCCGGACCTGCGCTGGTATTCGTACAAGAGCCCGCGCAAGACCACGGATTACTATTGAGCCATTACCCGGCCGCCAAGGCCGAAGGGTTCGACACGCCGGTTACGGTCGTTGGCCCGCCGCGAGGCGGGCCAACGCTTTTGGGGAGTCGGGCCTGGTTTCCCTGGAACCTGGCGCGGGCGGCCGACTGAACCGAAAACCTTGAAGCTGCCCGGCCGCGCGCCTTTAATCCCGCCGTGCCAACCCAGGTCCTCGCGGTGGCCAACCAAAAAGGCGGCGTGGGCAAAACCACCACCGCTGTCAACCTCGCCGCCTGCCTCGCCGCGCTGGGTCGGCGCGTGCTCCTCGTGGACCTCGACCCCCAAGCCAACGCCACCAGCGGCCTGGGTCTGGACAAGACCCCCGGCGCCAGCGCCTACGCCGCGCTGCTGGGCGGCGAACCCCTGGCGTCGCGCATCCGCCCCACCGCCTTCGCGCGGCTCGAGGTCATCCCCAGCGAAGTGGACCTGTGCGGGGCCGACGTCGAGCTGCCCCGGCTCGAAAACCATCTGCACCGCCTGGCCGTCGCGCTCGGCCCGTTGCGCGAAGCGGCCACGCACGACCTGATCCTGGTGGATTGCCCGCCCTCGCTGGGCGTCCTCACCCTCAACGCCTTTGCCGCCGCGGATTATTTGCTGGTGCCCTTGCAGTGCGAGTACTACGCCCTCGAGGGGCTCACCCTGCTCACCCGCCTGCTCGAGCAAATCCGCGCCGGCGCCAACCCGCGTCTGCGCCTGCTGGGCGTGGTGATGACCATGTTCGACGGGCGCACGCGCCTTTCCCAGCAGGTCGTGGCCGAGGTGCGGGAGCACTTCAAGGGCCTGGTGTTCGACACGGTCATCCCTCGCACCACCCGCCTGGCCGAGGCCCCCAGCCACGGCCAGCCCATCATCGCCTACGACCCGTACAGCGCCGGCGCCGCCGCCTACGAAGTGCTCGCCCAGGAGGTGTGGACACGGCTCGAGGCCGGCCCGCCGCCAGCCGGCTGAAGCCGGGGGTGACCGAGGGTGGGTGGCCGGGGTTGAGTCCGAGCGGCAGGGCGGGCACGGAAAGCAGCGGCGGGCCGTTGCGCTCCGATGGGTAGGGCGCCGCTGCGCCAGCGCCGCGCGGCCGGCCGCGCCGCAGCGCGGCCCTACCGACGCCTGCACGCGCTCCGCGTCCTCCCCAATCGCTTCCTCAAAAACCCCCGGCTTTACCCTTGCCGGCTGACCCCAGGGCACCAGGCGCGGGCGCGCGGGAAGGCGACCCCTGAAACCCGCGAAGCGTGTGGAGTGCGCCAGCTTGCTGGCGCTTTTGGGGAGGACGTCAGGAGTAGTGGCGGTTCGGCTCAAGCCCGAGAACCCGGTCCAAGCCGCCGAAAAACCGGTTCTGTAAGCCTGCGGCTGACAGTCCGACCGCCCCACCTCCCCGGCCGTTGCCCCTTTCCCAAGTTCTGCCCCGGCGACCTGCGCCCCGGCTTTTTCTTCCTGCGCTGTCGGTGACGAGCCGGTGGAGCCAGGTTTGACGCCGCGGCATTTGCGGGCACTATCCCCGCGCATGAAATGCGTTGTTTTCCGCGCCGCCGCGCGTCTGGCCGGGCTGGCCCTGGCCCTGAGCGTCCTGAACGTTTGCGCCGCCGACTGGCCCCAGTATCACGGGCCCACCTTGGACGGCAAAACCCCGGCCCGCATCGCCACCGACTGGTCCGCACACCCGCCGAAGGTGCTTTGGAAGACGCCCACCCCGGGAGGCTTCAGCGTGCTGGCGGTCGCCGGCGGGCGCGCCTACACGGTGGTGCTGCGCGAAGTGGACGGCGCCAAAATGGAGGTCTGCCTGGCCCTGGACGCCGCCACGGGCCGGGAGCTTTGGGCCGCGCCGCTCAACCTTGCCAAGTACGACGGCGGCGGCGATTCCGGCACACCCGACAACCAGGGCGGTGACGGTCCGCGCAGCACCCCGACCGTGGCGGGCGAGCGGGTCTTCGTCTTCGACAGCCGGTTCAAGCTCCATTGCCTGAACGCCGCCACGGGCGCGCCGGTCTGGGCGCACGATCTGGTGGCCGAGTTCGGCGGCAAAATGATTTCGTGGCAGAACGCCGCATCGCCCGTGCTCGAGGGCGACCTGGTGCTGGTGGCGGGCGGCGGCGCCGGGCAGTCGCTGCTGGCCTTCCGCCAGGCCGATGGCGCCGTGGCCTGGAAAGTCGGCACCGAAACGCCCACCCACGCCACGCCCACCGTGGCCACGATCCACGGTGTGCGGCAGGTGATTTTCTTCACCCAGTCCGGCCTGGTGGCCTGCGAAGTCACCACGGGCCGCGAGCTCTGGCGCCAGCCCTACCGTTTCAGCGTCTCGACCGCCGCCTCGCCGGTCGTCAGCGGCGACATCGTCTATTGCTCGGCCGGGTACGGGGTGGGCGCCGGCGCCTACCGCATCAGCCGGGAGGGCGAGACCTGGAAATCCACCGAGATGTGGCGCAAGACCGGCAACGAACTGGCCAACCACTGGAGCACGCCGGTGGTCCTGGACGGGTACCTGTACGGCATGTTCAGCTTCAAGGAATACGGTTCCGGCCCGCTCAAATGCGTCGAGCTGGCCACCGGCCGCGTGGTGTGGTCGCAAAAAGATTTCGGCCCGGGCGGCGTGGCGCTGGCGGGCGGGGTGCTGGTGGCGTTGACCGACCGCGGCGAGGTGGTGTTGGTGAACCCGCAGCCCACCGGGTACACCGAGCTGGCCCGATTCAAGGCCATCGCGGGCAAATGCTGGAACCGCCCCGTGGTCACGGACGGGCGCGTGTGGGTGCGCTCCACCCGTGAGGGCGCCTGCTTGGACGTGACGCCCGCCCCGGCCCAGACCGCGACGCGCTGAAGCCGGCGGGCAGACCAGCAGCGGCAAGCGGGATGCGCGCCGTCGCGCAGCGCCGGCCAGCCGGCGCACTCCAGACGCTCCGCGACGGCCCGGGCGCTCGACTCGCGCGCCAGCGTTTGGAATGCGGCAGCTTGCTGCCGTTTTCTGCTCGGGCTGGAACGGCCAACTTGGCCGTGGTCGGCGGCAACTTGCCGCCGACCCGTTTCGGGGAGCGCACGCGCCCCGCGTGCCGCCGACGGCGCCTCGCCGTCGGCCTTGCCTCGTAGCGCAGGTTTCCAACCTGCTGTATCGCCGACTTCCAGTCGG
>CAYXPA010000172.1:0-139 GCA_964466945.1 uncultured Verrucomicrobiota bacterium
GTTCAACGTGCCGCCGGAGGCGACCCGGCTCGAGCGTGCCGCGCGCCGCGGACGCGCCGAGGCCATGGACCTGGGCCAGACCCAGCCGCTGCTGCTCGAGCGCGGCGCGGGCGCCGCCGCGGGCATCCCCGCCCTGGGC
>CAYXPA010000172.1:149-5359 GCA_964466945.1 uncultured Verrucomicrobiota bacterium
GCCGACGCCGCCGCGGTGGCCGCCACGTTCAGCCGCTGGCCGGACGTGACGGTGTACCGCACCGCGCAGCAGCGCGAGTTGTTGTTGTCCGGCATGGTGGACAAGGCCCGGCGCCAGCTCGGCCTGTTCCGCGCGCTGCTGGTCATCATCTCGACCCTCGTGCTGGCGCTGATCCTGTACACGCTCACGTTGGACAAGCTGCACGACATTGCGATGCTCAAACTCATCGGCGCCCGCCACGGGGTCATCGCGGGCCTCATCCTGCAGCAGGCGCTCCTGATCGGCGCGCTGGGCTATGCCCTGGCGTGGGGGCTGGGCACCTTCGCCTTCCCGCGGTTTCCGCGGCTGGTGGTGATCGAGCCCGGCGACCTCGCCACCCTGGCGCTCCTGGTCCTGGCGATCTCGGTCGCCGCCAGCCTGCTCGGCATCGCCAAGGCCCTGCGGGTGGAACCCAACAAAGTGCTCGCCGCATGAACCGCAACCCCGACGCACCCCCCGCCGTCGAAGCCCACGGCCTCACCAAGGTCTATGGCCGCGGCGACACCGAAGTCGTGGCCTTGCGCGACGTTTCCCTGACGGTTCGCCCCGGCGAGGTCGTGGCCCTGCTGGGGCCGAGCGGCGCCGGCAAATCCACCCTGCTCACCGCGCTGGGGCTGGTGAACCCGCCCACCCGCGGCCGCATCAGCATCGGCGGCCGGCCGGTCCTGGACGGCGAGCGGGCGCTCACAGACTTGCGCGCCTTCCGCCGGCGGCATCTGGGCTTTGTGTTTCAGAAGGCGAACCTCATCCCGTTTTTGACCGCGCTCGAAAACGTCCAGGTCGCCCTCGAAATCAACGACACCCCGCCCCGCCGGGCGCGGCAGCGCGCGCTCGAGCTGCTCGAGTACCTGGGCGTGGCCGACCGCGCGCGGCACCGGCCCGACGCGCTTTCCGGCGGCCAGCAGCAGCGCGTGGCCGTGGCCCGCGCCCTGGCGAACCGCCCCCGCCTCATCCTGGCCGATGAGCCGACCGCCGCGCTCGACAGCCAGCGCGGCCGGCAGGTGATGGAGTTGTTCGCCCGCGTGGCCCACGAGCAGGGCGCGGGCGTGATCGTGGTCACCCACGACCACCGCGCGCTGGACGTGTTCGACCGGACCCTTGAGATGGAAGACGGCCGCATCACCGGCGAATCCCGGCCGCGCGGATAACCCTGGCCCTTGGCTGCAGCCAAACCGACATGCAAATTTGGCTCCCATGAAACCATTCTCGCGCACCATGCTGGGCGGCCTCTTCGCGGCCGCCATGCTGGCGGCCTGTCGGCCGGGCGCGGACTCCGCCGCCGCCGCAGGCAGGCTGCCCCCGGCCCTGGAAACGGCCGCCCTCGAGCGCGGCCGCGCCATCGCCGGACGGGCCTTTGCGTTGTTGAGCACCAACCTGGCCCGGGCGCTGGCCGAAGGCGGCATCACCAACGCCCTGCCGTACTGCTCCGAACGCGCCTACCCGCTGACGGAACAGGTCGCGGCCACCAACCGGGTGCGGCTGCGGCGCATCACCCACAAGCCGCGCAACCCCACCAACACCCCCGCCGCCGGCGAGCTGGCCGTGCTGCGCGGCTTCCAACTCGCGTTGGGCCGGGGCGAGGCGCCCGCGCCGGTGGTCCGGGCCACGTCCAGCAACACCGTGGTGTTTTACTCGCCCATCGTGATCACCAACCCGCTCTGCCTCCAGTGCCACGGTGTGCCGGGGAGGGACCTGCTGCCAGCCACGCTCGCCTTGTTGCAAAGGCTTTACCCGCAGGACCAGGCCACGGGCTTCCAGTTGGGCGACCTGCGCGGCGCCTGGCGGGTCGAGTTCGACCGCGCGGACCTCGAGTCGCCCGACCAGTAAACCACGCTCCTTCGGCGCGCCGTCCGGGGGCCAACGCGCGCCGGGCGCCGCCCCGAATTGGTCTTCCGCCGCCCGGCGGCCTGCCCTTAATTTGGGCGCATGGCCGCGGACGCCCCGCTCACCCCCATGATGGCGCAGTACCGCCGCATCAAGGCGGAACTGCCCCGGGACGCGCTGCTGTTGTTCCGGCTGGGGGATTTCTACGAGCTGTTCTTCGAGGACGCGCAGGAAGGGGCGCGCCTGTTGAACCTCACCCTCACCGCCCGCCAGGGCGTGCCCATGTGCGGCCTGCCCTACCACGCCGCCTCCGGCTACATCGCCCGCCTGCTCCGCGCCGGCCGCAAGGTGGCCCTGTGCGACCAACTCGAGGACGCCCGCCCGGGCAAGCTGGTCCACCGCCAGGTCACGCAGATTCTTTCCCCCGGCGCGCACTTCGACGAGCGGATGCTCGCGGCCGAGCGCAACAACTTCCTGGCCGCCGTCTCGCCCGGCGGCGCCCGCTACGGCCTGGCCCTGCTGGACCTGACCACCGCCGACTTCCGCGCCACCGAGCTCGATTCGGAACAGGCCCTGCTGGCCGAGCTGGAGCGGGTGCGCCCGGCGGAACTGGTCCTTCCTGCCGAGGCTGGTGCGTTGCGCCAATTGCTCCAGGGCACGGGCGCCGCGCTCAGCGCCTACGATGACTGGACCTTCGCCCCGGAGACGGCGCAATTCACCGTGCGCGAACATTTCCAGGTGAGCACGCTGGATGGCTTCGGCCTCCACGGGCGGCTGCTGGCCATCGGCGCGGCCGGGGCGGTCTTGCATTACGTGGTCCACCACCTGCGCCGCGACGCGCGGCACGTGACCGGCCTGCGGTTTTACCAGGCCGGCGAATACCTGGTGCTGGACGCCACCACGCTGCGGAACCTCGAGGTGATCGAGCCGCTCCAACGCGGCGCCCCGCGCTCGGCCACACTCTACGGCGCGCTCAACCGCACCGTCACCCCCATGGGCGCGCGCCGCCTGCGCGACTGGCTTTCCCAGCCGCTGGCCTCGGTGCCCGCGATTCGCCGCCGGCAGGACGCCGTGGCTGCTTTGCTGGCCGAGCCCGCCCGGCTCGAGGCCCTGCGCGCCGCGCTCACTCCGGTGCGCGACCTCGAACGCACCCTCGCCCGCTTGAGCGTGGGCACCGGCAACGCCCGCGATCTGGTGGCCCTGCGCGCGGCCCTGCTCCAAGTGCCCCGGGTCCGCGCCGCGCTGGCCTCGGTGGCGGACGCCGCCCCGGCCGGGCCGGCACATCTGGCGGAGCTGCCAAGCCTGGCCGAGACCGCCCCGCCGGCCCCGCCGGCCCCCGCGCCGGACCAGCCTGCGTTGTTGGGTGAACTGGCCGGCCGCCTCAGCGATTGCCCGGACCTGGCGGACCTCATCGGCCGCGCCATCGTGGACGACCCGCCCCTGGCCCTCAAGGAAGGCGGCCTCATCCGCGACGGCTACGACCCCGCCCTGGACGAATTGCGCGCGGCCATGCGCGGCGGCAAGGACTGGATTGCCCGCCTCCAGCGCGACGAGATCGCCCGCACCGGCATCCAGTCCCTCAAGGTCGGGTTCAACTCCGTCTTCGGCTACTACCTCGAGGTCACCCGGGCCAACCTTGACAAGGTGCCGCCGGACTACATCCGCAAACAAACCATCGCCAACGGCGAACGCTTCATCACCCCCGCCCTCAAGGAAATGGAGGCCCGCATCCTGGGCGCGGAAGAGCGCGCCGCCCGGCTCGAGTACGACCTGTTCCTGCGCGTGCGCGAGGCCGCCCTGGCCCGGCTGCGGGACCTCCAGCAAACCGCCGCGGCCCTGGGCGAACTGGACGTGTTGGCCGCCTTCGCCGAACAGGCCCACCTGCACAATTACTGCCGCCCGGAGGTGGGCGACGCCGGCCGCGTGTGCATCCGCGACGGCCGGCATCCGGTGCTCGAACTGACCCTCGCCGAGGAACGTTTCGTGCCCAACGACACCGACCTGGCCGGCGCCCGGGGCGGGACAATCGCAGAGGCTGCGGCAGCGTCGCCTGCCGCTGCGACACCTCCGTCTGCCCCGCCCGCCGCTCCCTTGCCTACCCCAACCGAAGCGCCCGCCGCGCCGCAGATCATGCTGATCACCGGCCCGAACATGGCGGGCAAGAGCACCTACCTGCGGCAGGTGGCGTTGCTGGTGTTGCTGGCCCACACCGGCTCGTTCATCCCGGCCCGGGAGGCGCGCGTGGACCTGGTGGACCGCATCTTCACCCGTATCGGGGCCAGCGACGACCTGGCCCGCGGCCAGAGCACCTTCATGGTCGAAATGGCCGAGACCGCCAACATCCTCCACCACGCCACCGCCCGCAGCCTGGTCATCCTGGACGAGATCGGCCGGGGCACCAGCACCTTCGACGGCCTGAGCCTGGCCTGGAGCATCGTCGAACACCTCCATCACCAGGTTGGCGCCAAGACGCTGTTTGCCACGCACTACCACGAGCTGACCGAACTGGCCGCGCGGCTGCCGCGCCTGCGCAATTTCAACGTGGCCGTGCGCGAGTGGAACGACCAGATCATCTTCCTGCGCCGCATCGTCCCCGGCGGCACGGACAAGAGCTACGGCATCCAGGTGGCCCGTCTGGCCGGCGTGCCGCGCGCGGTGATCGAGCGGGCCAAGGTGATCCTGCGCAACCTCGAGGCCTCCGAGCTGACCCCGGAGGGCAACGTGCGCCGCGCCGCGCGTCACCGCGCCGAGCGGGACGCCCTCCAAGCCCTCGAGCCGCCCGCGCAACTGGACCTCTTCGGCTGAGCAGCCGGGGCCGCTGGCCGAAACTCGGGACCCGCCAGGGCGGTCTTGGAAGGGGCACGCCGGCTGAAAGGCGTTCTGCGCAACCAGCGGGCAGGTGCGTCGCCCGCTATGCGAGACGCGCGCACCAATCGCGTCGGGTCGTTGGCAGGATGTTTCCAAGGACTGCCTGGTAGGCCGTTCCAGCCGCAGAAAAAGCGGCAGCAAGCTGCCGCACTCCACACGCTGGCGCGGGGCGCGGGCGTCGGGTTAATCGCGAAGCGCATGGAGTGTGCCGGCTCGCCGGCGCTTTCGGCCGACGGCAGCGGAATTCTGCGACCCCTCCTGCTTCAACTATGGCACCTGAACCGCGCGGTAGAAGCGCGGGGCTGCACCGCTCGCTGCCGGGTCGAGGATACGCACCCGCCCGGAGAGGTTGGTCAGCGTGACCAACGTCTCCCAAGACCGCAAATCTCCGGAAGTCTCCACCCGGTACGTTCCCGCTGTCGGCGCGTCCAGCCAGGCCTCGAATCCCTCGGCGGTCAGCCGCAGCGGGCCATCGAAGC
>CAYXPA010000173.1:0-5348 GCA_964466945.1 uncultured Verrucomicrobiota bacterium
CAGCACGACCTCCTTGCGGACGGCGTCGTAGGCCATGCCATGGGAGTTCCGGCCGGTGGCGATTTCACGGAACGTGAGCGGCCCGTCGGCGCCGGTCGAGCCGCTCGAATAGGGCAGGTCCGGGTCGGCGGCCCGGGCGGGTAGGGACAGGAGACACAGGCCCGCGGCCAGAAACAGGCCGGCGCGGACCGGGGAGGTGCGTTGGGTTTTCATGGGCATTTCGGTTTGGAGCTGCGGTTTCGGAGAACGGATGGTCATTGGTTGAGGTAGCTGACCACCGGCGAGGGCAGGAAGACCGGACCGGTGTAGGGCACAGAGAGCGCGTTGAGGTAACTGGCCGGCAGAGAATTAACCTCGAGGGGCGTGTTCGCGGGCAGCGCGGCCGGCAGCGCGTTCAGGTAACTGGCCGCGGGCGTGACAACCAGGCGCGGCACCTCCGGCGGCGGGACTTGCGCCAGCGCGTTGAGGAAACTGGCCGTCGGGGAGCTGACCAGCAAGGGCGTCCCGGGCGGCGGGCTCTGGGCCAGCGCGTTGAGGAAACTGGTCGTCGGGGAGCTGACCAGCAAGGGCGTCCCGGGCGGCGGGTTCTGGGCCAGCGCGTTGAGGAAGGACGCAGCCACCGAATTGACCCGCACCACCGGCGTCGAGTTGGGGTCGGCGGGATTCTTGCCGTCGGCCACTTCGCCGTTGTCGTCCCAACCGTCGCCGTCGGAATCCGGGTTGAGCGGACTGCCGGCGGTCTGCCACTCGCGGAAGTTGTTCAGGCCGTCGTTATCTGAGTCCTCGAGATCGTCGTTGACGCCGTTGCCGTTGGAATCGGGCACCCGCGGGTCGAAGCCGAAGACCAGCTCCCAGGCGTTGGGCAGGCGGTCGCGGTCGAAGTCTTCCTGACCGTCGAGCACGCCGTCGCGGTTGGTGTCCGGGTTGTTCGGGTCCAGGCCCAGCAACGCCTCGACGTTGTCGGGGATGCCGTCGCCGTCGCTGTCCACCTGGCCGAGCACCCAGAAGCGCCAGCGCACCGGCGCGGGAAGGGCGTTGCCGACCCGGTCGCGCACCGTGGTCTGCACTACGGCCTCGTAAAGCCCCGGGGCGAAGCTTTCCGGGAAGGTGAGGAACAGGGCGTTGAGCGTGCTGCGATAATTGAGACTTCCGCCCGCCACAGGCTGGTCGTCGCCGGTGCCCAGCACGCCGTCCGGCCCGGCGAAGTTCAGCATCAGCGCGGCCGGGTCCACCGGCGTGGCCAGGGGCTCGCTGAAATAGGCCGCCACGGTGTCGGTCGAGCCCACGATCGCCCCCGGCGCGGGATAGCGACGGGTCACGCGCGGCGGCGTGGCGTCCGGCACCAGGAGCACCGTGTACTCGGGGGACCAGGCGAAATTGCCGCCGGTGTCGAAGGCGCGCGCCCGCAGCGTGAAGGTGTCCTTGGTGGGCGTGCGCACCGGGGTGATGAAGCGCTGGCTGAACTCGTAGTTGCCGTCCGTGCCCACCCGCACGCCGTCCACGTAGAACTCGACCCGCGCCACCTGCACGTCGTCGCTGACCCGGGCCACGACGTTGACCAACTTGCCCTCCTCGGCCACGGGCGGGTCGAGCGGGAAGTCGGCACTGAGCGTGATGCCGGGCGGCTGGTTGCCGGCGTCGTAGGCAAGGAAGTTGACGACCTGCAACCCCGCGCGGCCGTCGGCCACGTAAGCCAGGCCGTTGTAGAGCGTCAGCGCTGTGGCCAGGCCGGGCGTGCGGAACGTGGCCAGGAAATCCAGCCCCAGCCCATCGGCCCCGAGCCGGTACAGCGAGACGTCGTGCGGGCCGTCATCAGTGCTGTTGGCGTCCACCGCGGCCATGCCCAGGCCGGTGCCGTTGGGCACCATCTGCTTCCAGCCGCGCGCGGCGGTGTTCTGGTTGCGGAGCGTGCGGAGGGACTCGCGGTCCGAGACATCGAACACGTTGAAGCCGCTGGTGTGGCTGGCGTAGGCGCGGCCCTCGGCCACGAAGAGCCGCAGCCGCCGGCCCCCGGCGCCCACCCCGCCCGGTGAGTTGACCTGCGAACTGACGCGCAGTTCGCCCTCGTCCAGCGGCAGGGCAAAGAGGCGGTCGGTGCTCAGGGCAAAGAGCGTTTGGCGCCAGATGACCAGGTCCTGCAGGTTGGGGTTGCCGGGGATTTGAAAGCGCTCGAGCACGTTGCCCGTGGCCAGGTCCACCGCCGCGACCGTGCCGCGGTCCGTCCCGGCGAAACCCACGCCGCCGAGCGCGGCCACGGCGTTGACGTTGCCGCCCAGGTTAACCTGCTGCGTGATTCGGGCGTTGGCGGGCAGCTCGAGGTCCACCACTGCCAGCCCGGCCGGGCCGTCGGCCACCACGACGCGCAGGGCGTCGCGGGCGTTGGGGCGGTTGACCAGGGCCACGCCGCGGGCCGAACCCGGGGTGTCCACCTGGGCAATCAAGGTGGGGGTGAAACCGGTCTCGATGTTGAAGAGGGCCACGCCCGCGTCCGAATCCGCCACGGCCGCGTAGCCGCTGTGGGCGGCCACGTCCACCGCGTTGCCGGGCGTGTCGGCCGCGGCGAGCACCCCGGTGCTCACGGGCAAACCGTCCAGCGGGCTGGTGCCGTTGCGGATTTCCGCGCCGTCGCTGACGCCATCCCCGTCGGTGTCGGCCTTGTCGGGGTTGGTGCCCAGGATCATTTCGGCCTGGTCGCGGAGCCCGTCGCCGTCCCGGTCCGGCGAGCGGTCGCGGCGCATGATGACGGCCGGGAGCAGGAAGTTCCGGCCCGCGGCGGCGCTGATCCAGTCCGCCGTGCCGATGCGGCCGGTGGCGGGGTGGAAGACCCACTGCCGGTAGCGGGTGTCCGGGGCCATGATGAGCAGCTCGTGGCCTTCGCCGTTGCGGCCGGTCACGCCGCGTTGCTCGATAAGGCCGGTCTCGAGGTTCATCAGGGCGAAGTAGTGCAACCCGAGCGAGAAGGGCCGTGTGCGGGTGTCGGGGTTGAGGGGATTGGTGCCGTCGAGGGTTTCCTTGAAGTCCGAGCGGCCGTCCCCGTCGGTGTCGGCTTTGCGCGGGTCGGTGCCCATTTCGTACTCCTTCAGGTTGCGAAGGCCGTCGTTGTCCGCGTCCTGCATGGCGTCGCGCGGTTCGTTGGGATTGAGGCCGTGGGCCGTTTCCCAAGCGTCCGGCATCCCGTCGCCGTCGCGGTCCGTGGACGGCGGCACCCGGATCGTGGCCGCACCGAAGATCGGGTGGCCGTCCACGCCGGCGGCGTGGCTGGCGGTGATTTGCACCACGCCCGGCGCGAGGGCGGTGACCTGGCCGGCGGTGTTGACCGCCGCCACGGCTGGCGCCGAGCTCTGGTACACGATGAGCGGCGCGGTGGTCAGGTCCACCTCAGTGCCATCGCTGTAACGGCCGACGACCTGGAGCCGGGTGGTCTGGCCGGCGGGCACGATGGTGGCCAGGGCATTGACGTCCAGAGCAAGCAGGCGCGGGGCGCCGTTGTCGGCGAGGCTCAGGTTTTGGCGCACCAGGAAGAAGGGCGGGCAGGGGGCCCAGCCCTGGTTTGTGGCGTGATTCCGGATTTGCGTGATGCGCCCGTTGAGGACGTTTTGCCCGGCCTGATAGGCGCCGTCGTTGCGGGCGCCGTCGTGCCCCACGTTGAAGGCGCTGACCCCTTGAACGAACTGGTTGTGCAAGGCCGTCTGGTGCTGCGCGACCCGGGCGCTGAGGATCAACTCGGCCTCGGCAGGGTCCCGCTCGCACGGCACCGATTCCGCCTCGATGGCGGTCTCGATGTTCTGCCAGAGTGGATTCAAGATGCCGGGCCAGTCCACGTCGCGGTGGTGCACCTCGTGGGCCAGGCTGGCTGCCCGCAAATGCCAAGAGCCGCGGCCGCGGCCCAGGTAGCCGGCCATTTCCTCGATGATGCCGCAGTAGTTGTTCGAGGTGACGTTGACGCCGATGACCGGCTCGGTGCTGACGAAGCCGCTGTTGAGGCTGGTGTTGATCTTGCCCCGCCAGACCAATCGGTTCACGCGATACCGCCAGGTCTTAGTAGCGGCGTCGTAGCAAATGCCGCCCTGAACCTCAAAGCCGCGATGGCGGGTGTAGTTGCCGCTCGGGTCGGTGTCGTCGTTGGTGATCGGCCAATCGCTCTGGTCCACCGGACCGGGGGCATTCGGGCCGCAAGCGGGGCCGGCGTCTTTGCACGGGTCTTCGTCACCGTCGCCGTCACCGTCGCCATCCCCGTCCCCATCTCCATCGCCGTCACCATCTCCATCGCCGTCACCATCTCCATCTCCATCCCCATCGCCGTCCCCGTCGCCGTCGCCATCCCCATCGCCGTCCCCGTCACCATCGCCATCACCATCCCCATCGCCGTCGCCGTCGCCGTCGCCATCACCATCACCGCCGCCGAGGAGATTGTCGCAGCCGCCGCCGGAACCGGGCGAGGTGCCGTGCCAGCCGGGCTGGCGCACGCCGACCCCGGGATCGGTTTCCACGTAGTTGCCGTCGGGCGTGACGGTCATGGGGCCGGCCAGTTCCCAGCGGCCGGTATCGTGGTTGAAGCTCCAGAGGGCGCTCTTGGCCCCGGGGGGCAGTTTCTTGCCGGTGCGCGGGTCGGGCAGATTCGGGAAGCGCACGGGCGCCGGCACGTCGAAGTTCATCGCACCATCGGTCTGGATGGTGATGACCAGCGGCAGGGCCAGGCCGGGCGGCAACGGCTCGGGCAGGCGGTCCGGCGGCACCGGCGCAATGCCCACGCGGCCGCCGCGGTTGCCGTTGTCGGCGAACAACGAGTTGGCAGGCACCACCACCACGACATCCTTGAGGGCCGGGTTTTGCTGGATGACCTCCGGCGGGAAGGTCACCGGGGTGTTTTGCGTGGCGCTGACCGGCTGGAGCGTGCCCGCGCGGATGAGCGGCAGAAAAATTTCCCCGGTGCCGGCGGCCAGGTTGTCTTCGCGCCCGGCCACGGCGTCCCAGGCCTTGCCCACCACGGGGTAGTAGTCGCCGGTAGGCCACTGGCTGCCCTGCGCGGTGCGGCCGTCCACGTGCACAAAGAAACGCCCGGCCGGCGCCGGCTGGAGCTTGAAGAAGCCGGAGGCGTCCGTGGTGGTGCGCAGCGTTTCCTCGGCGCCGTCCACGGTGATGGTCACCCCGGCCAGCGGCCGATTCACAAAGACCCCCGGCTGACCGCCCGACTCGGGCTCGGAGGCAAAGACCCGGCCGATGACCGCCGTGGCCGCCAGCGGCGTGGCGCTGAAGGTGTCGAAGAAAAAGTTGGTCCGTCCCCCGGGCTGGCCGTCGCCGTCCACGTCCACCAAGCGGCCGAAGGCGTCGGGCAGGTTGGCGCCGTC
>CAYXPA010000174.1:0-5273 GCA_964466945.1 uncultured Verrucomicrobiota bacterium
GGTTTCCGCGGCCGCGACGCCGCTCACGGGAACATCGGCGCGTCCGAGGTCACCCAGACCGGGCCTTGGAGGAGGGCGCCGGCGTGTCCGCGGCCCGTGGCGTCGCCCGCGACATTGCCCGCGCCCTCGTCGAAGGGCCAGTAGCCGACCAGGTCGGGATGCGCGGCGCTGACTTTGAACTGCATCGCGGCCCGAATCTCCTCCGGGGCCAGGGCCCGGCGCCACAGGGCAACCTCGTCCAGGCGTCCGTCCAGGCTCAAGATTTGCCCGGCCAGCGGGTAGGTGCCCAGGAGCAACGGGGCTGTGGTGGTGCATGGGCCTGCGGTGCCGGTCCAGCCCAGGGAAGCCGTTGGCACCGCGTCCACGAACAGCCGCCCGCCCGCGGCATCCACCACAAAGGCCACATGATGCCAGCGGCCGTCGGCGATGAAGCCGCCGTCGAGTCCCGGGTCGGCCGCGTACACGCGGCTGGCGCCATCGCCGCGGAAGTAAAAGGCGGCCACGCGGCCCTGGTGGAGGTGGAGGGAGTAGCCGTTGCCGGAGCCGCCGGGATACTTGTTGGCCAGCGCGACATAGCCCGGCGACACCTGGGTGGTCTTTACCCACATCGCCACCGTGAGGGGGAAGGCATTCAACTCCGGCGCGTGGGCCACGCGCACCGCGTCGTCCACTCCGTCGAAGCGAAGCGCCTGCCCGGCGGCCGGGTTGGGCGTGAGGGGCGCCGTCGAGGTCACCCACGCCGGATTCTGAACCAGCGCGCCCGCGCGGCCCGCACCGGTGGCGTCGGTGGCCACCGAGCCCGCGCCTTCGTCCAGCGGCCAATAGCCGATCAGCCCCGCCTCGTCGCCCCGCAATTTGCCGGGCGCCAGTTGATGAATCTCGGCCTCGCTCAAGGCGCGGTTCCAGAGGGCGACTTCGTCGAGCTGGCCATCCAGGCCCGTGGTGTAATGGGCATAACGGCCGAACTGAAGCGGTTCCGGGGAAGCGCCCGCCCCGGGCGTGCCCTGCCAGGCGCGCGCGGCCCGGCGGGTGCCGTCCACGTAGAGCCGTGCGCCCGCCGCGTCCACCACCAGGGCGATGTGATGCCACTGGCCGTCGGCCACGAACCCGGCGTCCAACCCCAGCCCGCCGTCCCAGATGTAGTTGGCCGCATTTCGGAAGTACCAGGCGCGGAGGCGGCCCTGGGTCAGGAACAGGCTGTAGCCGTTCAAGGAGGACTCGGCGTACTTCGAGACCAGACCGCGCACCTCGGGGGTGGCGTTGGCCGTGTTCAACCAAAATGTCACCGTCAGCGGGAAGGCGTTGAAGGCCGGGTCATGCGGCACTTCCACCCGGCTGCCCGCGCCGTCGAACTGCAGGGCGGTGCCGGCCTCCGGGAGCGGTTCATCCGCAGACGCCGTCAGCCGGTAAAACCGCAGCGGGTAAAGCACGGCCCGGGCATCGGTGTACACCACCTGCTCGAGCGGCCCGACCAGGCGCGTGTCCAGGTCCTCCCAATCCATCAGGTTGGTCGAGACCTGCACCGTGACCGGCGTGCCCGCGGCGCCCGGCCAGGACAGGCGCACGGTGACCGAGCCGTCTTCGTTCCTTGTGGCCGGGGGCGGCAGGCTTACGTTTTGCGCGGTCTGCGGTACCAATTCGATCTCGACCTCGGCGGGCGCTCCGGACCGCTCGCCGTCCTGCACCACGAGTTGAAAGCGGAATCGCGTGGGGGTGTCCACCTCGGCCACGAACGTGGCCGCGGCGCTGGTGGCGTTCTCGAGGAGCACCGCCGGGCCGGCCAGTTGCGTCCAGGTGTAGGTCAGGGGCGCGCCCTCGGGATCGAAACTGGCACTGCCATCCAGGGCGACGCGAGTGGGGCCATGGGCATCAAGCTGGCGCGGCGCGGCCGCCACCGCCACCGGGGGGAGATTCTCGGCGGCCGGCAGCGCGTTGCCGAACCAGGCCGGCGCCCAGGTGGCCGGGAGGTCCGGGTTGAGAAGGACCGGCCAACCGGCGGCCTGGGTTCCGCCGGCAGCCGCGAATTCCTGCCAAAAGCCCAGGCGCACTGCCCGGTTCCAGCCGCCGACCAGGCCGTCAGGGAGCCGGAACTCGGCGTTCCAGCCGCCGGGCCCGCGGGTGATGACGGCCTGGAATCCGGCCGCGGGATTCGTCCGGCGTTGCAGGCGCGTGCCGTTCCCCTCGAGTTGCGCGGGCAAGCCGTTCTCGTCCATCAGATACCCCACATGACCGGCGCCCGGGGTGCCTGCGCCCGAGGCGTTCACGTCCACCAACAGGCCCACCCGCGCGGGGGCTCCCGCCGTGCCGTAGGGCAGGTCGCTGAAAGCCACGAACAGGGAACCCCCGGCATGGACCAGACGGACCGTGCTTCGCGGCGCCCGGGGGAAGTTCAACGTCGGGGCCGCGGCCCACGCGGCATCGGCCACTTCGCCATCCACTACCGGCGCCAGCGTCTCGGGCACGATCAGCGGGAGGATTTCGAAGGCGACCGTGTTGGTGGCCCCGAGGCCGTCGGAGTCCGAAGCCGTCAACGTGGCGGAGTATCCGCCGGGGGAAAGGTCGGCCAGAGAAAGGGCGGCGCCGGTGGCGGTGCGCGGGGTCGGACCGTCCAGTCGCCAGCGGAGCGCGTCGGCCGCCAGGCTGCCATCTTCCGCATCCAGCGCGAGGCCCTGGAGGCGAGCGAGGCTCCCCAGCGGCAGTCGTTGCCCGGCACGCACGCCGGTGAGGAAGACCTCGGGCGCGTGCCGGGGCAGGGCGAAGGGCTCGCTCACTCTCACCCCGCTGAGGAAACCGTCCGTGGCGAGGACCCGGACGCGACAGCGCTCGCCCCCCGGCAGGAAACGCGGGTTTGCGGTGAAGGATTGGGCGCCCTCGTTCACGCGCAGGGTCCGCCAGGTGGCGCCGTCGTCCGCGCTGAACTGCACGACAAACCGCAGCGGATCAGAGTCCGCGTCTCTGGCCACGTAGCGGATTTGCAGTCCCGGCCCGAGCGGGTCGAAGACCGCGCTCACGTCAACGACCTCGGGCGCGTGGGCCGAGGCGTCGAGCCGCGCCAGCACCGTGCCGCGGCGGCGGACCTCGAGGGCGGTCATGCCCGGCGGGCGGGTGATGAACTGGTGGACCAGCGCCGTGGTTTCATCCCCGTCATCCACGGCCTGAAGCACCACCGGCACGGTCTCGAGGGTGTTGCCGCCGGCATCCAGCTTGTGGATTTCGTAGCCATGCCCGGCGGGAAGCGCCGCGGCGGCCAGCGATTCGAGCACCTTGGCCGGGTCCGTCACGCCTTCGGACACCTCGAAACAGCCCTTGAGCCGCACGGTGGCGCGACTCTGGTTGACCAGGCCACGGACCAGCAAATACGGCCCCGGGGGCAGCGCTCCGGGTTGGGGCAACGGGCCGGCCAGGGCCGGACCGGCGGGACCGAGGGCGTCGAGCATGGCATTGTAAGTCCAGACCGAAGGCCAGCGATTGGGGGCGTAGCTCATGAGATCCCCGGCGCGGTCGGGCAGGACGGGTCTAAAGGTGAGCAGATCGAACCCCAGGGCGGTACCGGCCTGGGCCAGGCTGTTGGTGCCGAGGGTGCAGGGGTCGTAAGGATACGAGGGATCGGCCCCGTCGGGTTTGCCGCCGCCACAGTTGCGCGACGAGAGGGTCTGATCCACGTGCCGGCGATTGAGGTTGTGGCCGAACTCGTGCGCCAGGGTGCGTCCGGCCCAGGGGGAGTTCTCCGGCCGGAAATTGCCCGGGTGCATGAAGGCGATGAAGCGGGTGCCGGGGAGTTCGCCCAAGCCGCCCCAAGCCACGTCCCGGGCGGCGGGGTGGATGGCGCCCACGTAATGCGTGCGACCGCAGCCGGGTCGGTTCTGGTCGAACGAATCATAGGCGGCCAGCTCGGCCAGGGCCTCGTTCCAATCCTCGTTGCGCGAAAGGTCAAAGGGCTCGTTACAAATGAAGCCGCAAGGCACGGGCACGCCCAGCACCGAGCAGGTCCGCGGGCAAACGCGCTCGTCGCTGATGCGCTCGGTGGTGGGGTGAAGGTGCAGGTCCGGCACCGGCAGCAACGCCTTGGCGCGTTCGAGGGCCTCGGCAAAGGCCGCGGGATGTTCCCAGGGCCAGTAGTTGGGCGCGGTCGTGCTGTGAATCGAGGCGAAAACCCAGCAGGGCGGGCGCACCTCGACCACGCTGAGGTTCGCCGCAGTCACGGAGTTGTCCGCCAGCGGATCGGCCCCGCCGATGAATTCGGGCGTTGCCAGATTGGGATTGACGGTGAACCGCAGCGTGAGCCGGCCCCGGCGCACCCACTCCGGCGGCAGTTCGAACTGGTAACTCAGCTCGGTCCACGGGCGCAGTTTCGCCAGGTCGCGCTCGCGGTTGATCCGCGTGTTGCCCAGGGGGTACAGCGGGCCCGGCAGTTCGACGCCGTCCCGCCAGCCGCGCAATTCCGCTGGCGGAAACCAGTCGGTCTGGATGCTGGAGCTCTCGGTCACCGCCGCATAGGCGCGGACGATCGTGCGCTTGCCCTCGACCAGGCGCACCGAGTTGTTCAGGTCCTGGATGACCTGCACCGCTTCGAGGCCCAAGGCGGCGAGGTTTTGCCGCGCCGGCGGGGAATTGTTGCGCAAGCGGCGCACCTCCTTGCCGCGGGTGAAGTACAGCCACTGGCCGTCGCTGCGCAGGTTCTCGCCGGCGAAGGACAACTCGATGGCCTGCCAGTTCGGGTCCGTGCCACCGCCCCCGACGAAGAGCCGCGCGGGCCGGCGCTTCGAGCGGATCACCCCCGGCGGCACCAGTTCGCAACCGCCGAATGCCCCGCCCAACTGCCGGCGCCCGTAGGTGCTGGCGAACAGGTACTCCTGGTCCAGCCCGATGGCGGCGATGTAACCGTCCGGCGCGGTGAAAACCGTCCTGGTGGCGCCACTGATCGGGTCCAGCGTGACAATCCGGCCGGCCGGGTCGCTCGGGCACTGCGCGGTCCCCAGGCTGACATAAAGCTGGTCCTCGAAATACGAAAGCCGGAAAGGGTCGGGGTCGAAGAACTCCTCGCGCCGGACCGCGAAGTCCGTCACGCCGGTGGCAATCACCACTGCCGGCCGCAGCAGCGGGATGGTCTGTTCCAGATAGAAACGCAACAGGTGACCGGATTCAGTCAAAGCCAGGCCGTACGGGGCCAGATCGTTCGGCCCCCCGCCCACGTAGCGCCGCTGCACCACCCCGAGCTTCTTGAGGCGACCCACATTGGGCAGGCCGGCCCCGTTGGCCACCTCGAAGACCGG
>CAYXPA010000175.1:0-5173 GCA_964466945.1 uncultured Verrucomicrobiota bacterium
AGACCATCCCGGGCGTGTGCTACACCGAGCCGGAGATCGCCTCGGTGGGCCGCACCGAAGAGCAGCTTCAAGCGGAGCAGGTCGCCTATCGCAAGGGCGTCTTTCCCTTCCTGGCCAACGGCCGCGCGCGGTCGCTGGGGCAGACCGAAGGCCGCGTGAAGGTGCTGGCCGACGCGCGCACCGACCGCGTGCTGGGCGTGCACATCCTGGGACCGCGCGCCGGCGAGCTGATCGCCGAGGCGGCCGCCGCGATGGCCTTCGGGGCCAGCAGCGAGGACCTCGCCCGCGTGTGCCACGCGCACCCCACGCTGGCCGAGGCGCTCAAAGAAGCCGCCCTCGCGGTGGACGGCCGGGCACTGCACATCTAGCCAGACGCGCGT
Source organism: uncultured Verrucomicrobiota bacterium (assembly GCA_964466945.1). Taxonomy (GTDB): domain Bacteria; phylum Verrucomicrobiota; class Verrucomicrobiia; order Limisphaerales; family J093; genus DSVZ01. The sequence goes on from CAYXPA010000175.1 coordinate 381, forward strand.
CCCCGGGTGGCGCGGCTTCATCCCGCGAGCCGCGGCTGATGTTCCCCTGAGGCGAAACGATTGGGATGATTCCGGTGGCACGGCCAACCTGGCCGCGGTCGGCGGCAACTTGCCGCCGACTCCAGGTTTTCAAACCGCCCCACCAAAAGGGGTGCTCGCACTGTGATTGGGTAGGGCCGGGCTGCGGCCCGGCCGCTGGCGGCGCCGACACAGCGGCGCCCTACCGGTAACCCCGCCGCGACGGGCCAGTGGCCCGTTCCACCCCCGGTCAGACTGCATCGTTCCAGCCGAGGCGAGCCTCCGCGGGCGGCGCGCTCCCGGGCGTACGCTCTCGTCGGTCGGGCCGGTTTACGGCAACAGACCGGCCGCCCAGGCCGTGCCGCGCCGCAACAGTGCTCCCACCGGTTCCGCGCCGAAGGCCCGGGCGTCGTGGCCCAGCGGGGTGTGGAAGACGCGCCCCCGGCCATACTCGCGCACGAAGACCATGGGATAATCCCGGCCGTCCACTTTGGACCGGGCGGTGGCCAGGACGCGGATCGGCGCATCGCCCTCGAGACAGGTGTAGAGTTCGTCCACGGTCGTGAAGTCCTCGATTCCGCTCGTCACCGGGTGCTCGCGGTCGCGGATGGTGACCGTGAACGGCCCGTGCGGGTCGTGCTGGCGGCCGCCATCGGGACCGTACCAGGCGCGGCCGGCCAGGTGCTTGAACTCCGGCCATTCGCCGTACCAGGCGCCACAGGCAAAGTGCACCAGCACCAGCCCGCCGCCCTGTTCGACGTAGCGCCGCAGGTTCTCGCGCGCGGCGGGTCCGGGGCCGGGCACCTGCCAGTTTTGGAAGTGCAACAGCACGGCGGCGTAGTTCGTGAGCGCGGCCGAGTCGAGCAGGTGCGGGTCTTCGAGGACAGTGACCCGCAGGCGCGGGTCTTTCTCCAGTTGCGCGCGCAGGACCGGCGTGGTCTCGCGCCAGTGATGGCCGGGGTAGTCCACGCCGGTGACCAGCAGAATCCTCGCCGGCGCCGCCGCGGTGGCCGGGAACGGCAGAAGGATGGGCGCCAGCAGCAGCAGCAGGACGAGGGCGAGGCGCGACCGGGCCGCGGAGGCCGGTCGGGCAAGGCGCGGTGGGCTCATGGTGGTTGGGTTTGGTTAGCGGCGGGCAGGCGGTCCGTTACGCGGAAAAAGTCGAAGTCCGCCCAGCCGCCGGCGGTGCGGGTGGCGTAGTGAAACAGGGCGAACCGGTAACCCATGAAGTGCGGCAGGGTGTAAGTCATGCGCAGCGGCCGGCCGATGGCGGTCCATTGCCGGCCGTCCGGGCTGTAGTAAAAGCGGCCCACGTCGGCGCGGTTTTTGAAATCGCCGGCGGCCATGAGCCAAACGGTGGGGCCGGGCAACGGCACGCGCTCGATTTCCTGCGGCGTGTCGGACTCGGCGCTGACCATGACCAGCCAGCGGGCGTCGTCTTCCTGCCGGACGCCCACCAGGCCGAAGCGCCGTTGCAGCAGGGTCAGCCCGGCGCAGTCGCCCGGCTTCAGGCCGGAGGCGTCGAGGAGGGTGACGGCGGCGCACTCCGGGCCAAAGGTGCGCTGCGTGAGAGTGTTTCTGGCCTGAAGCAGGCCGGGGTCCATGCGACCGGCGATCAATCGCAACCAGCCCGGCCGCGCGGTGAGCGACCAGAAGCGCGGGTCGGGATTGTGGTTCCACTGCCAGGCCAGCGGGAGCGGCGGCTCGCCCGGCTGGCGGCTGAATTCGTCGGAGATCACCAGGTTGGCGAGGGCATTCGTGGCGCCGGGAGTGTCCAGCGTTTCCGGCACGCGACCGTCCACGCCGTACACCGGCCAGTCATCCTCCCAGCGCACGGGCACCAAATACGGAATCCGCCCCACGGCGCCGTGGTCCTGGAAGAGCAGGGCGTACCAGTCGCCGGCGGGGGTATCAATCAGGCCGCCCTGCGCAATGCCCTCGTGCCGGAGCGCCACGCGTCCCTCATAGGGCCCGGTCAACTGGTCGGCCCGGAAGATCAACTGGGTGCGCATCCCGCCGCGCGGCCAGGTGATGAGGTTCAGGTAGTATCTGCCGCGGATTTTGCGCAACTGCGCGCCTTCGGCAGGCAGGCCGAGGTTCGGACCGGCCACGCGGCTGGCGTTGGTGATGATGACCTGGTGCAGGCCGCCGGGTAGGAGGCCGGTCAGGTCGGGTTTCAGTTCGACCAGGCGGATGTCGCCGCTGCCGTACACCATGAACACCCGGCCGTCCTCCTCGAAGTGCAGCGAGTGGTCGTGGAGCGCGGGGCGGAAGGCGTTGGCCGCCCAGGGACCGCGCTCGGGGTCGCGGGTGCGGTACACATGGGTCTGGCCGGTGGTCGAGGAAAAGGTGGTGACGTAAAAGACGCCGTCGTGATGGCGCAGGCTGCTGGCCCAGGAACCCGCGCCGTAGGCGTTGCGCCCGTTTTGCAAGGTGAGGGCCTCGTGGTCCCCCAGGGTCTCATAGGCGTAGCTCACCAGGTCCCACCGGATCAGGTCCCGCGACTTGAGAATGGGCAGTCCCGGGCTGAGGTGCATGGTGGTGCTGCTGAGGTAGTACGTCTCACCCACGCGGATCACCGCCGGGTCCGGCAGGTCCAGCCAGAGCAAGGGATTGCGGGCGGCGCCGGCTGCTGTCGAAGCCGCCAGCGCCAACACGCCCGACAGAAAGGCCGGGAACCTTCGGGCAAGTTGCATGCCGGCAACAATGCGGAGCCCGGCCGCGCGCGGCAAGGACGGGTCCGCGCCGCCTCGAGCGGGAGCGGCGTTCAAATCATCCGGGTGCGGCCGGGGATGGGCACCGGGTAGGCGCCGTCGGGGCCGGGCCGCACCGGCGGTTCCATGTCGTCGCGGCAATCCTCGGGCTTGACGTGGTAGTAGAAATCCGAGGCCCAGATTTGCTCCCAGGTGACTTCCTTGCCGGTGTAGCAGGAAATCTGGCCCATGACGGTGGTCATGGTGCTGTCCACCAGGTAATCGCCGTTGTTGACGGGCCGGCCGGCGCGGATGCCGGCGAAGAGCCGGTCGTGCTCGATCTGATAGGGGTCCACCTGGTGCGGGTCCTGGCTGGCGGGTTGCCAGCGCCAGGGGTTTTCGCCGGTGATGCGGCAGGCCTTGATGTTGGCCACGCCCTGGGTGCCGAAGACCAGGCTCGAGTCTTCGTCGTAGCACCCGGTGGTGGTGCGGCAGAAGGCATACACGCGCACGCCCTCGGGGAACTCGTAGATGACCGAGTGGTGGTCGAAGACGTCGCCGTAAATCGGCTCGGTCATCGAGGAACGGCCGCCCAGGCCGTGGCATTTGAGCGGCACGGCCTCCTTCAGGGCCCAACGGGTGCGGTCCAGATTGTGGACCAGCGACTGCGGCACGTCATCGCCCGAGAGCCAGCGGAAGTGGTACTGGGTGCTGCACTGCCATTGAAGCTCGCTCAGGCCGGGCTTGCGCTCGGTCACGCCGTAGGGCGCGCGCAGGAAGTTTTCCTCGACCGAGACGATCCGGCCGATGGCGCCCTCGTGGACGCGCCGGATGGTCTCGGCGTACCCCGGGTGGTAACGGCTGTGGAGGCCGGAGACGAGGCTGAGCTTTTTCTCCCGCGCCAGGTCGCAGGCCCGGCGCATCATCTTCACCGTGTAGGGGTCAATGCCGTGGGGTTTTTCGACAAAGACGTGCTTGCCCGCCTCGAGGGCGGCCAGGGCGTGGAGCGGATGGAACTTGGCCGCGTTGGCGATGCACACCACGTCGCTCAGGGCGATGACCTCTTTGTAGGCGCCAAAGCCGGTGAAGCAGTGCGCGTCCGGCACCTGGACGGCGTCCGCGCGGCCGTCCTTCGCCAGTTCGGCGCGGATGTACTCGCGCGCGTTTTTGACGCGGTCCATGAAGATGTCGCCAATGGCGACCAACCGGGCGCCCGGGTCGGCCTTGAGCGCCTGGGCGCCCGCGCCGGTGTTGCGGCCGCCGGCGCCGATGAGGCCGACGCGGAGCACGTCGCTGCCGGCCGCGTGGGCAAACCGTTCGAGGCTCAGCCCCGCCAGGCTGACGCTGGCGGTGACGGTGGCGGAGCGCCGGAGAAAGTCGCGGCGGGTGACGGGGGTGGGAGTGGAATTCTTGTTCATGGCATGGAACGGGTGACGACGTCCGCCTTATGGCTCATTCGGGTCCACGCTTCAAGCTTTCTTGCCGGCGGAGCGACCCGGGACGGTCCGGCACTTGGGCGTCGCCGCAGGTGAACGCCGGGTTGACCGGCGCACCGGCCGGGTGAAAGTTGTGCCCACGTCGCTGCGCCCATGTCCAAGCCGCCGGTCATCGAGGTCGAGGTGGTGTCGGAGGCCGACGGGCCGCGCGCAACGCGCGCCCGCCCGGTCGGCGCCCTGCCGCCGGTGCATCCCCTGGCGGCGCTGATTTTGCTGGCGGTGGACAACCTCTGGAGCCTGGCCGAGTGGGCGGTGGTGAGCTGGGCGGTGACGATTCCGGCCGCGTTCGTATCAGTTTTTGTGCCCACGTACTTCCTGCACCGGCGCGGCCTGGGGCAATCGCGGGCGCGGGCGCTGCGCTGGGCAACGCTGCTGGGGGTGATCGCGGCGGTGCCGTTCTCGGTCGGCGGCACGGCCATTGGCGCCGGGTTGCTGGCGTGGCTGGGCATTACGCGGTGGGCCGGACGCCCGGAGCGGAGTCCGCGCGCCGATTGACCGGGGCCGCCCCCGGAACCGCTCGCGGTCCCGGGGCTGGCGGCGGGCGTGCCGGCGGCGGCGTTCGGCTTTTATCCCACCGACCACGAGG
>CAYXPA010000176.1:0-5121 GCA_964466945.1 uncultured Verrucomicrobiota bacterium
TCTGGCCGCTGCGGCGCAGGTAGGCGTACAAAGGCGGCCAGTAGCGGCGGCACAATTCCTCGAGGGCCGCCGGCTGGCGCGGGGAACCGGCCTCCGCGGCGGCACAAACCAGGCTCCAGTGCGTGGTGGCAAAGCAGCCACGCGTGCGGCGTTGCGGACTGGCGGCGTCGGGCTGACCCACGAAGCAAGCAATGATGCATCCTTGCCGGGCTGGCAAGCGCCGAACCGGGCGTGCCCCGCTCCACCACCGGGCCGGGCGGATTCGGCCCGCGTTCCGCGCGGGAATCGCCGCCGCAAAATCGCTTTCGCCCGCACGAGGCGGGGCCTACACTCCGGGCTGTCTCGCGTCATGAAAACCATCCCCATCGGCTCCAGCGGCATCGAAGGCAGCGTGCTGGCCTACGGGTGCTGGCGATTGGCCGGCACCCAGGACCCCGCCCAGGTTACCCCCGAGCGGCGCGCCGCGGCCCACGCGGCGATTCTCGCGGCCTACGAACTGGGGTTCACCTTGTTCGACCACGCGGACGTTTACTGCCAGGGCATGGCCGAGACCCTCTTCGGCGAAGTGCTCCGGCAAGTGCCCGGAATGCGCGAGCGCATTCGCATCGTCACCAAAGGCGGCATCCGCTTCGCCGGCGACCCCGACCCCGCGGCGCCATACCGGTACGACTTTTCCGCCGAGCACCTCATCGCCGCCTGCGAAGGCTCGCTCCGCCGGTTGGGCGTGGAGACGATTGACGTGTACCTGCTGCACCGGCCGGACTTGTTGGCCGACCCGGCCGAGGTGGCCAGCGCGTTCAGCCGGCTGCGGGACGCGGGCAAGGTGCGCGCGTTTGGCGTGAGCAACTTCCGGCCCTCGCAGGTCGCGTTGCTGCAAAAGGCCTGTCCGATGCCGCTGGTGGTGCATCAGATCGAAATCAGCCTCCTGCACACCGAACCGTTCTTCGACGGCACGTTGGACCAGTGCCTGACCGAGGGCCTCACCCCGATGGCCTGGAGTCCGCTGGCCGGGGGCACCCTCGGCGGGCGCATCGGCGTGGCCATGAACGACCCGCACCACGCTCGCAAGGCCAGGCTCAACGACACCCTGGAAATCCTCGCCCGCGAATACGGCGTGAGCCGCGCCGCCCTCGCCCTGGCCTGGCTGCGCCGTCACCTGGCGGGCATCGTGCCGGTCGTGGGCACCACCCAGCCCGAGCACCTGCGCGAGGCGGCCCAGGCCGCGGAAATCCAGCTCACCCGGGAACAGTGGTACCGGCTCATGGAGGCCGCCCTGGGGCAGCGTCTCCCGTGAACGCCATCGCTTCCTCCTATACTGACGCACCGGTGCGCGCGTTTGTGGCCATCGAACCCGGCGAGGCCGCGCGCGCGGCCCTCGAGGCCCTGCTGGACCGCTTGGCTGCCGCCGCGCCCCGCCGGGCCGTGCGGTGGGTCCGGCCCGGGCAATGCCACCTCACGCTGCGGTTCCTGGGCAATGTCCCGCCGGCCTGCCTGCCCGAGCTCGAGCGACGCTTGGCCGAAGCCGCCGCCGAGAGTGCGGCCTTTTCGCTTGCGTTGGCCGGCCCGGGCGCGTTTCCCACCCCGGCCGCGCCGCGCGTGCTTTGGGTGGGTTTGCGCGGAGACCTCGAGGCGCTGGCTGCGCTGGTCCGCCGGGTGGATGCCGCCGCCGCGGACCTGGGCGACCACCGGGAGGAGCGGGAGTTCCACCCGCACCTCACACTGGGGCGCGTGGTGGACCGCGACGCGCGCGTGGCGCGGGCGCTGTCCGAATTGTTGGCCCGCACGCCACCCCCGCCGCCCGCGGACTGGCCGGTGCGCGAGTTCAAACTTTTCCGCAGCGAGCTGCGGCCCGAAGGCGCGGTGTATTCGGTGCTGGCGCGTTTCGCGCTCCGGTCGGCGGCTTGATTTCCGCGGGCTCAACCGGCTTCCTTGACCCCGCCTTTGCCGTCGAACCCGGCCATGTTCGCCACGATCAACACTGCTCCGGCCGCCGCCGCGCTGGCGGCGTCCACGCTCCCGGGCGGCACGGTGAGCTGGGAACCGCAGGTGCGGCACCTGTACGTGCACGTGCCCTTTTGCGCGCACAAGTGCGAGTACTGCGCGTTTTACTCCGAGGTGCCGCGGGGCGATTTGATGGACCGGTACGTGGCGGCCTTGTGCCGGGAGCTGGAACTGGTGGCGGGGGACGTCCGCCCGCGCACGGTTTTCTTCGGCGGCGGCACGCCCACGTTGCTGCCGGTGCGGGCGTGGGAGCGGGTGTTGCGGCAGATGGAGCGGTTGCACCTGCTGGGCGCGGAGGAGTTCACCCTCGAGGCCAATCCCGCCACGGTCTCCGCGGACAAGGCCCGGCTGTTCCGCGACTTCGGCGTCAACCGCCTCTCGCTGGGGGTGCAGTCGCTGGACGCGGCCCTGCTCGAGCGGCTGGGCCGCATCCACAACCGCCGGCAGGTCTTCGACTCCTGGGAGACGCTGCGCGCCGCCGGGTTTACGAACCTGAACCTGGACCTGATGTTCGCCATCCCGGGCCAGACGCTGGCGCTGTGGCGGGCCACCCTGCGCGAGGCGCTGGAGTTGGGCAGCGAACACCTCTCGTGCTACGAGGTCATTTACGAGGAGGACACCCCGCTCTTTGCCCAGCTCCGCGCCGGGCGGTTCGATGTGGACGAAGACCTGGCCTGCGCCATGTACGAAGAACTGGTCGAGGCCGCCGCCGACGCGGGCTGTTGCCAGTACGAGGTGGCCAACTTCGCCCGCCACACCGGCCCGGCCGGCGCGGCGCTGCCGGACCACGCCTGCCTGCACAACGTGAATTACTGGCGCGGCGGCTCGTTTTACGGGCTGGGTCCGAGCGCCACCGGCTACGTGCGCGGCGTGCGCACCCGCAACCCGGCCAACACGCCGCGGTATTGCGCCGCGCTCGAGCAGGGCCGGCGGGACGTGGAATTCCGGGAGGTCCTTTCCCCGCTGGCGCGCGCCGGCGAGGCGGCGGCCTTCGGCCTGCGCCTGGTGAGCGGCTGGCCGTTCGCCGACTTCGAGCGGCTTACGGGCTTCGACCTGCGCCATGAATGGGCGGACGACCTGGCCTGGCTGGAGGCGCGCGGCTGGGGGGAAAGGACGCCGGAGGGCTTCCGGCTCACGCGCCGGGGATTGCGCTTCGCCGACCGGGCGGCGGAGCGGATGTTGCGGCCGGACGCTTCGGGGCGTTGCGGGGTTGACAAGGCGGCGGCGCTGACCCACTTTGTGCGCCAATGACCCGCCGTGATTGCGGGCATGAAATCCGCCGCCCACAACGGTGAGCGGCGGGAAAAGCGGACAACAACAACACAGCAACGTTCCGATGAAACACCTGTTCCAACCCCTCCTGACCCTGGGCGTGGCCGTCGCGCTGCCCGTCCTGGCCCTGGCCGGCGACAAAGACACCTGCCCGGCCGGCGCTGCCAAGACCGACGCCTGTTGCGCCGCCGAAAAGGCGGCCACCTGCCCCGTCTCCGGGGCCACGACCCAGTTGACCCCCAGCGCCGACGGGCTCATCCACGCGCAGTTCAAGGTCGAAGGCATGACCTGCGCCGCCTGCGAAACCAAGGTGACCAAGGCCCTCAACGCCATCGAGGGTGTCAAGGAAGCCTCCGCCTGCGCCGACTCCAAGCTGGCCAAGGTCAGCTACAATCCCAAAAAGGCCAAGGACCGCGACCTTGCCGCCGCCATCCGCCAGGCTGGCTTCAAGGTCCAGGCCGAGACCGTGGCCCTCAAGGTGGACGGCATGACCTGCGCCGCTTGCTCGGACAAGGTCGCCAAGAAACTCGCCGCCCTCAAGGGCGTGAGCGAACAGAAGGTCTGCCACGAGGCCAAACAGGCCGTGATCACCTTCGACCCCGAAAAGGTCTCGACCAAGGACATCCTGGCCGCGATTGACGCGACCGGGTTCAAGGTCGTGCAGTAATCGCGTTTGCCATCACCGCGTTGAACCGCGGACCCGGGCCGGCGTTTCCACGCCGGCTTTTTTGTTGAGCCACACTGCCCGGCGGCTCGGGTGAACCACGCGCTCATCGCAGCGAGCGCGGACGACTGAGGCCGGTGCGCGCTCAAACGAACCCTCGCGCGGGAGAACTCGCGGACAGGTTAGTCCACGTTGCCGAACGGCGTGAACGCGGGGGATAGCAGCCGGCCCCGCCAAATGGCGGCTGCATGGGGCAACCCCTGCAGCGCCTCGGGCGGCGGCGGCCGGTACTCGAAACGGAAGCGCGGCCGCGGCCAACCGACGTTGGTGAGCTCGGTGAGCGGTCGCGCCGCGGCGGTCGCGTCGCCGGCCGGCACCACCCACCACGCCTCCCGGGTGAGGTCGAGTTGGGTTCGATGGACCGCGCCCGGTTCCAACAGGATCACGTGGGTCGCGTCGCACGCGGGCAGTGGCTGGTTGGTGCCGCGCCAACGCCACGGATTCGCGCCCCAGCCGAAGTCAGGAACGAGCGCGAACGAGCGCCCCTCTGGCAGGGCGATGATCGCCAGATTGGTGTCGCTCGCGTTGCGCAGGCGGACCGTTGCGCTCACCACGATCTCATTCCCCGGCTGTGCAGCGCCCGGCACCCGCTCGGCCGGCCGACGGATCAAATCCAGGCCAATCTCCAGCGGGCCGCGACGATGCCCTTTGAGCACGGCCAACCCGCCGCGCCCCAGCGCGACCTGCATCTCGAGCGATGCGCGGCTGCTGGCGCCGGCCTGGCTGCGTTCCAGCTCGAGCGCATCGCCCTGTTGCATGAAATAGGCCTCGAGGCCGTAGCGGACCCGCGCCACCCCGGCGTTCAGCACTTCGAGCCGGCCCCGGATGTAGAGGCCGGACCTGGGCTTCACGTCGGTCAGGTAGTCCAACTCCATCACGCCGTCCGCGCCGACGGTCGGCTTGAGCACGGCATACAGCAGCGTATCCGGCGGCAGCAGACTTCCGCCGGACCACCTCGCGCGGCGGCTTTGCCCCGCGGGCGCGGAATCGTTCTCTCCGGCTTGCATGGCCCGGGCCAGGCCGTCGCGACATAGCTCGCGCGGGACGTTCGAGATCTCGTAACTCAACTGCACGTAATCCCCGCGCATGACGTCGCGCGGGTCCACCGGCGCCGTTCGCAGAAA
>CAYXPA010000177.1:0-2702 GCA_964466945.1 uncultured Verrucomicrobiota bacterium
CGCGCCCGCGCCGCCGCCGACGTTCGCCGCCGCGCGGGTGTAAGGCCGTCGTTCCAACGGTTCTGAACGGGTGAAGACCATGCCAACTGTCTGCGCTGAATGCGGCGCGCCCCTGAGCACGGACGCGGGCGAGGGCGTGTGTGGACGGTGTCTGCTGGAGATGGGTCTGGCCGCCGCCCGCCCGGCCCCGGCCCCCGAGACCACCGACTTCGGCGCCTTGCTGGCCCATCCGGTCGAGCCGCTGGGCGTGCAGTGCCACGCCTAGGGCGACTACGAACTGCTCGAGGAAGTGGCCCGTGGCGGCATGGGCGTGGTGTTCCGGGCCCGGCAGGTCAGCCTCAACCGCACGGTGGCGCTCAAGTTGATCGCCGCCGGCCGGCTGGCCACGCCGGAGCAGGTGCGCCGCTTCCGGGCCGAGGCCGAGACCGCCGCCGGCCTGGAGCATCCGCACATCGTGCCCATCTACGAGATCGGCGAATGCGCCGGCCAGCATTACTTCAGCATGAAGCTGATCGAGGGCGGGTCGCTCCTGCAAAGAATCTCAAATCTCAAATCTGAGATTTCAAGTTCGTGGGCCGCCCGGCTGGTGGCGCAGGTGGCCCGGGCGGTGCATTACGCCCATCAACGCGGCATCCTGCATCGGGACCTCAAGCCGGGGAACATCCTGCTGGATCCGGCGGGCGAACCGCACGTCACGGACTTCGGTCTGGCCAAGGTCCTGACCGAAGGCGCGGACCTGACGCAGACGATGGCCGTGCTGGGCACGCCGCATTACATGTCGCCCGAGCAGGCTCGCGGCCAGACGCGCGACCTCACCACCGCGTCGGACATCTACAGCCTGGGGGCGGTCCTCTACGAACTGCTCACGGGCCAGCCGCCCTTTAACGGCGGCTCGCTGGTCGAGGTGTTGCGCCGGGTGGCCGAGGAAGAGCCCGTGCGCCCAAGCCGGCTCCGCCAACGCGCCCGGCGGGAACCTCCCGGCCGCGTCGCGGAATCGAATCCGAAATCCAAAATCCAAGATCGCAAATCGGCAATGGATGCCGACCTCGAGACGATCTGCCTCAAGTGTCTCGAGAAGGACCCGGCCCGGCGTTACAGCTCGGCGGCGGGGCTGGCGGCGGCGTTCGGGGACGGCAGCGTCCGCCTGTGGGAAGCGGCGACGGGCCGGTTCGTGCGGGCCTGGGTCGCGGGCAAGGACTTCGTGTCCAGCCTGGCCTTTTCACCGGACGGCCGATGGCTGGCTTCCGGCGGGGCGGATGCCGCAGTGGTGCTGTGGGATCCCGACCACCCGGAGCGGACCGCGCAACGCTTTCGCGGCCACACCGACTGGGTCTATTCGCTGGCCTTTGCCCCGGACGGGCGCACCCTGGCTTCCACGGCCGTAGATGGCACACCGAAATTGTGGAGCCTGGAAACCCGCGAAGTGGCGTTGACCTTGAAGAACCCCGGCAGCCCGGTCGCGTCGCTCGCCTTCTCGCCCGACAGCAACCTGCTGGTCACCGGCAGTGCGGACGGCGCGGTGCGACTCTGGCCGGCGGCGTCGCCCGAACAAATCAAAGCCGATGCCACCCTTCACCGGTAGGGCGGTAAGTCACGGGGCGGACGCAGGCGTGGCGGCGCGTCCGCCATGCGTCTTTTCGAACCATACTGTTACACGGCAAGACGGTAAGTTTCAGCGCTCAATGGTTCATTTGTGGGGTATGAAGACAGCCTGGCGAGTGAACCCGGCGTCCGGGAGCCGCTTTCCGCGGGCGGGTGCCTTCACCCTGGTCGAACTGCTGGTCGTCATCGCCATCGTTGCGATCCTGGCCGGGTTGTTGTTGCCCGCGCTCGGTCGGGCCAAACAGAAGGCCCAGGGCATCCAATGCCTCAACCATCTCAAGCAGCTCACCCTCGCCTGGCTCATGTACGCCGACGACCACCAGGATCGCGTGCCGCCCGCGACCAGCCTCATGGCAAAGGCCTGGGTCAACGGCCGACTCGATTTCGATCCAGCCAACGCCTCGAACTGGGACGTGGAGCGCGACATTATGAAGAGTCCGCTTTGGCCCTATTCCGGCCGCGCCCCTGGCCTCTTCAAATGCCCGGGCGACAGGAGCCAGGTGCGGCCGTCGTCCGGCCCGTTTCGCGGCCAGTGGGTTTCCCGGGTTCGGAGCCTCTCGCTGAACTACTGGATCGGCGCCACCGACGGTGCCAGCTATGCCTCCTGGGACGCTGGCTGGCGGGTGTTCCAGCGCCTCACCGACATGACCGACCCGGACCCGGTGGGGCTTTTCGTCTTCCTGGACCAATCCGAGGACACGCTCTACGGCGGGGCGTTCGCCGTGGACATGGCCGGGTATCCGGATCACCCGGAACGTTGCCGCTTCTTTGGCGATTATCCGGCCAGTTGCCACGGTTGGGCTGGCGGGTTGTCCTTCGCGGATGGGCACTCGGAAATCCGGAAGTGGCAGGACCCGCGCACCTGCCCGCCCGTCCAGAAAGGCGTGTTTCTGGGCCACGATCGCAGCGTACCCTCGCCTGGCAACCGCGACCTCGTCTGGCTCCAACACCGGGCCACGCGGCGCGCCCAGTGATTCTTCGGACACCCGGCGCTTGCCCCACCAGCGCACGGCGAACGACGGACACGCCGGAACTTCACCGGGCCTGTGTCCGCTGGCGCGTGGTCCAGCTTCGCTACCTTCGTTTCCTCCTGTGGTTCC
>CAYXPA010000177.1:2802-5110 GCA_964466945.1 uncultured Verrucomicrobiota bacterium
TGTTTCTGAACAGGACTGGAACCGGGCCTGCGACCCTTTCCGTGTGGAACCGCGCCGGAGGCCCGGCCGAAAAGACAACACCGTCAGATCGTATGAAACGACTCACTCAAATCCTCGCCGGCGGTATGGCCGCCGCGCTGACCCTCGGCCTCGTCCTCGTCGCCACAGCGGCACCCCCACCGCACGCCGCGCCCACCACTCTCACCTTCGAGAAGTGTTGGGACCCCGACACCGATCTGTGGATCGGCACGGTCGCCGGCGAGTGCGGTCCCGGCACCGTGGTCTATACGACCATCGTGCTCGAACCCGCCCCTTCCGGGGTGCGCCTGGAGGGATGGTACGCGATCACCACCGACACGGTCTCCTTCACCGCTCATTGCTCCGGCCAGGCCAATACCCATAACGGCAAGATTGTCCTGACCGGGGTGGTGACCGCCGACTCGGCGAACTTCGCCGGGGCGCGGGTTCAGGTCCGGGCGGAGCTGCGCCATGGCGGGGCGTGCTCCGCCGGCACCATCACACTGACGCCGACGGAGTGAGTCCACCACGGCCCTGCCCCCGCCGCTGGCCGGGCCGGCCCGAGGAACGGCCGGCTCGGCGGCGGTCGAAGAGCCCCTCGATCCCGCAACCTTTACCCCTGAATTCCCATGAAGCCTCAGCACGTTCTCTTGGCGATTCTCACCGGCCTCGCCTTACTGGCGGTGCTCGTCTGGCCCTGCCTTGCCAATGGGCTTGCGGGCATCCTGCTGACCTTCGACCAATGGCGCGTCACGACGGGGCCGGCTCCCTTCGTGGCGACATACGAAGGCCCCACCGCAGGAGACGTCAGAGGCCGGATCCTTACCCGTGTCCTGGAGCGCGTGGAGGTGGGCGCCGGGCGGATCCTGCTGAAGGCCCGATGCGAGGTGTACGGTTCGAACGATCCCGCCGCCGCGCCCTTGTTCGTGGCCGAACTCGCCGGCGAACAAGACGGTGCCGAGGCCCGATTCTACGACGGGACCGTTCTGCAAGGCTGGCAGGCGGGGTCGGGAACAACCATGTTCTTTGAAGTGGTTCAGTGCGAACCTGGGCAGCAGGACTGTCTGCGGGGCGTGCTGTTCACCTCCCCCGAACTTCCGCCGGCGATGTATTGGCTCGGGTGCAGGAAATGGGTCACCGAATGGCCTCGGATGACCGGGGTGGTCGAAGAGGTGGTCGAGGAGACGCCGGTCCCCGGCACCTTCGCCGGGGAGGTGCTTGAAGCCACGCCTTCGGCGGATGGCAAACGCCTCCACATCGTGGCCCATTACGCCATCACCGTAGCCGGGAAAACGTTCACCGCGCGGGTCGAAGGGGACCAGGACAACGACACCGGGTTATCCGTCTTGGTGGGCACGGTAACGTCCGGTTGGTCCACCGGCGCCCACGTGCGGGCCGAATACCAACTCTCCCCGTGCGACGGCCACGACCCGTGCTGGCAGGGTGGCATCCGCGTGGCTGCCGTGCCGGCCACGATCCAACCCTCGACCGCGTTTCAACACACCGCGGCACACCAGGACCGATCCACCAGTTTCACCGTGACCGCCTCGGGAATCGCGCCCTTGACCTACCAGTGGCGGCGGGATGGCGTGGACCTGCCGGGCAAGACGAACCGGACCCTGAGCCTTTCCTCCACCAGGCCGGAGGACGACGGCGATTACACCGTCGAGGTCCGCAATCCGGGCGGCACGGTGGTCAGCCCGGCGGCGCGGTTGGTGGTGGTTCCGCCCACGGCGCAGTACCTCAAGCGCAATTTCACCAACACCGCCGGGGCGCGGATTCCCTACGTGATTCATGTGCCGGCCAACTACAATCCCGCGCACCGCCACGCGCTGGCGTGCTTCCTCCACGGAGCAAGTTGGAACGAGAACGCGCTGCCTGCCGGGTTCGAGGAGTGGCCGAACGTCGTAGCGGTCACTTCGTACCGTCAGCAGGCCACCGATCCGGTAATCATGGTGTGGCCCAACGACTGGGTGGTCGGACGGGTGCCGGACTTGTTGGACCATCTGGCCCGGGAGTACCGCCTCGATCCCGAGCGCATTTACCTCGGAGGCTACTCGATGGGTGTCGCCGGCGTCTGGGACCTGCTTGGGCTCCGCCCCGACTTCTTCGCCGGAGCCGTGGTCTGGGCGGGCGGAAAGGGAAGCGCCCCAGCCAGCAAGATCAAGGACGTGCCGTTGTGGGCGTTTTGCGCCAAGGACGACCCGTACGTGGGTTCCTCGACGCAGAACCTCATCGCGGCGCTCCGCGCGGCCGGCGGTCACCCGCTTTACTCGGAGTTCAATTCGGG
>CAYXPA010000178.1:0-5099 GCA_964466945.1 uncultured Verrucomicrobiota bacterium
TGCTCCGGCACGTAGCGCGGCTTGGGGTCGTCGCGGGTGATCTGGCGGCCCAGGCACACCAGGCAATCGTGCGCCGCCCAGTGCCCCCGTTCGAGGTAGTGCACATCGTTGGTGGCCACCAGTCGCAGCCCGAACTCCCGCGCCCAGGGAATCAGGTGCCGGTTCACGCGCGCCTGCTCGGCCAGCCCGTGGTCCTGGAGCTCGAGGAAAAAATGGTCCGGCCCGAACGTCTGCCGGTACCAGTCCAGCGCCGCGCGCGCCGCGTCCAAGCGGTCGTCCGCGATCAACCCGGGGATTTCGCCCTTGAGGCAGCCGGACAGGACGATGAGCCCCTCGCGGTGCGCGGCCAAGAGTTCCCGGTCAATCCGCGGCTTGTAGTAGTAGCCCTCGAGGTGCGCGGCGGTGCTCAGCCGCATCAGGTTCCGGTACCCCGTCTCGTTCTCCGCCAGCAAGACCAGGTGATGGTAGGCGTCCCGCCCGCCGCTGAGCGTGCGTTTCTCGAAGCGGCTGCCCGGGGCCAGATACGCCTCGCAGCCGAGGATGGGCCGCACCCCGGCCTTCTTGGCGGCCTTGTAGAAGTCAATCGCCCCGTACAACACGCCGTGGTCCGTGATGGCCAGCGCCGGAAACCCCAGCTCCCGGGCGCGCGCCACCAGCCGGTCAATGCGGCACGCCCCGTCGAGCAGCGAATACTCGGTGTGGACGTGCAAATGGACGAACTCGGCCCGCGACATCCCGGCCATTATCCCCGCGCCCCACCTCCGCGCAAGGCACGCGCGCGGCCGCCGCCCGCCGGCCCGGCCCGCCCCGCCGCGGGAGGGCGGTTCAGGGCGCGCGCAGCGTGTCGTCCAGGCCCCACAGCCACAACTCGGGGTTTTCGCCGAAGCCCGCGCGCGCCGCCAATCCCCGGATGTTGCGCGCGCGCAACTCGGCCAGCAGCGCGGGGTCCAGCCCCGGTTCGAGGTGCGGGTCGAACAGGAAACTCTCGGTGAAGTTGTGGTGCCCGGGCAGGTAGGTTTGGGCGAACTCGTCCCGCAACACCAGCCGTCGCGAGGCCAGCCCGGTGATGCGCGTTTCGATCCACGCCTGCAAGGGCGCGGTGTAACCGGCCACCGGCCCGGTCGGGTTGGGCGGCCAGTAAAACTCGGTCTCCACACTCAGCCCCTTGCCCGTCAAACGCCGCACCTGGCGCAGGCTGCGCGGGCTGACCGGCGACCGGGGCGCCAGCAGCACCGTGTCGGTCAACGTGGTACTCGGGCCGGACCAGTCCAGCATGGGCCGGGGCCGGGCGTGCGTCACGGTGAGTTCGAGCCGGCCGTCGCTCAAAAACACCAGCGGGGCGCTGCCCGGCGGCCGGTCCAGCGGCAGGCTGGTGCGCAACGACCATTGCTGACGTTCGGCCCCCTCACCCCACACCCAGCGGTCCACCCAGTCGGTCCCCTCGCGGCGGGTTTCGTAGCCGGGCAACTCGGCCAGCGCGGCGGCGCGGTGGGTCCGTTCCAGGCCCGCCAGCATCGTCAACGCCAGGCGCCGCAGGGGCGAGGCCGCCAGGTTGGTGGACGTCAGCCGCCGCGTGGTCGTCTGGAACTGCCACCACGATTTGAGCCGGTGATTGGCAAACAACTCGCCGTACTCGCCCTGGAGCACCGTCCACTGATTGGTCTCGTTCAACAGCCACGGCTCCACGGGCGCGGGCGCGGGCGGGCGCGGCACCTCGCGAATTTGCTTCACCCGCAGCACGCCCTCCGGGGCGACCTTTTTGTACTCGAAATCAAGGGTGAACTCCTGCTTGGCCGGGAATTCGGCCTCGAAGGCGCGGGTGGCCCGGTCGAGCAACCGAATCAACTCCTGGTACTCCCCTTCCCACTCGAGCACCGTGGCGCCCAACGGCAAGAGCCCCGAGCCGCGCTCCAGGACCAGGTTGACCTGGCCCTCGCTCCACGTCTCGGCCCGGACTACCTCCGGCTGGGCGTTCGGCTCGGGATTGGCCACGGACGCCGCGCCCGGCTGCGTCGCCAGGCGCAACGTCAGGGCGCGCCAGCCGGCGAAGCGCTTGTCCACCTCGACCGTGGCCACGCCGTTGGCCAGCTCGATGGCGTCCGGCGTCGAGTGGTGCACCAGCACGGCCATGCCCACGACCGCTTCGTCCACGCCGTGGCGCAGGCGCTCGAGGAAGGCGTTTTCGTTGTAGAAACTGGCGTACACGCGCCGCAGCGCGCGAAAGACCCCGCGCTCGTTCGGCTCGGTCGGGTCGCACGCGCTGGGGCCGGCGTTGTCCCCGTCCAGGTCGTCGGCCGGGCAACCGCTGTAACTGTCGTACAACCCCGCGCCGCTGAACTGCTCGCTGTCCTCGACGTTGGTCGAACTGCGGAACCGGATTTTGCGCCCCGGGTCCAGCCCCGCCTGCGCCAGCGCCTGCAGGATTGCCGCCTTTTGCGCCGGGCTGAAATCCGCGGTCTGGCGGATCAGGGTGCGAATCTCGTCCAGCGCGACGCGCAATCGCGGAATGTCCGGCGGCCAGGTGAACCCGGCCAGCTTCTGGGCGATGGTCGCGCGCAGCGTCCGCCCGCCGGGCAGCGGCTGGTCCAGGAAGGCGTCCCACAGGTCGAAGGTAAAGGCGAGCGCGGGCGCGGGCGCATTGGTGGGAATGGCGCGGCGCAACAGGCCGAAGTTCGCCGCCTTGCCACCCACATATCGGATGTCCGCCGGCCGCAGGCCCTCGGCGCTGACGCTGATCTGCCCCAGCGCCTGCTTGGCGGGCAGTTTCAGGGGCGGCGGCCGTTTCAGGGCCAGCAGCTCCGCGCGCTGCTCCGGGGTGAGTTGACCCTGCACGTTGACCACCTTCACCCGGCAACCCCAGGCGTCTTGCTCGACCCGCAGCGCCACCTCCTGGCCGGCCCAGGTTTTGAGCTCCGCCTGCGCCGCCTCTGCCGCCACGCGGGCAAAGGGCACCCCGAAGGAGCGCGCCAGAAGCGCCACGTGCGAGTTGGGCGTAGCCGGCGCCAGCGTGAGCACTCCGGCCACCGGCGGGATTTCCGCCGGTACGGCCTCCAGCAGCAGCAGGTCGTCCGGGCGCAGGCGGCCGTCGGCGTACGCGGCGGACAATTCCGCCGGCGGCACCCACGCCAACCGGCCCAGCACCCAGCCCGGCGCGTAACACTCGTCGCCCGCCAGCCAGCGGGCGGTCGAGCTGAGCACGATGCCGCGCCGCGCGAAAAACTCGCGTTTCGCCTCGGCCACGGCCTGTTGCTCGTAGGTCGGAAAGTAAAAGAGGCGCGTCCCCGGCGGCGCCGCGGTCACCGCCGCCACCTGTGCGAACCAGGCCGCCACCTGCTCGGGTGGGTACGGGTCCAGACCCGCGAATTGAACGCCGATTTCCCGCAACTCGCCCGGGGCGAACAACACCGCACCCAGCACCGCCTGCTGGTTGGTCCGCCGCAGCGTCACCGCATCAAAGGCGGCGCGGCTCAGGCCCTGGAAGGGCGCCAGTCGCGTCACCGCGAAGTCGTAGTGGAACGGATATTTCGTGCTGTCCTGGAAATACACGCGCCCCGGCTCGGCCAGCACCAGGGTGAATTTGAGCCAGCGCGGCTCGAAGCGGTCCCAACCCGGCTCCGGCGAGAGCAACGGATCGGCGGGAAACACCGCGTGGTTCTTCCAATCGTCCGCGGCGGTGCGCTCACTCAGGCGGGTCCGGTAAAACCGCGCGTTCGCCCCGGTGGCCGTCAGGTCCGGAAACCCGGCAAACGCTCCGTGCAGGCGGGCCAGTTCAGCCCAATGCACCAGGTCCGTCGAGACCTCGAGCCGGGCCACGACATTACTGGCGTTCGCCTGGCCCAGGCGCGGCCACCCCTCGGCATTGAATCCCTCGAAGCGCAACCGCGCCGGCTCAGCACCCAGGCAGACGAGGGCACCCAGGATCAACCCGTAGTGGCAGGACAAGACGCGCCGCATGAGGGGAAACTAGCGGCCGACCGCGGCCGCGCAACGCGAGCCTCCGCTGCTTACAAAGCTGCCAGGCAAAAACACCGTCCGGGAAACACCGCCCCGGTGCGTGCGCGAGCCCTTGTGCGCGGGCGCGCAAGGGCCCGTCGGTTTGCCCCGCTAAAGCAGGTCCAAAAACTCCTCGACCTTCAGCCCTAAGGCGCGGCTCCCTCGTTGCCCGCCGCCGTCTTCACGATCAGCACGCTGCAATGGGCGTGGTCGCTGATGCGGTCGGCGGTGTCTCCTAACAGCCGGCCCCACAGCTCGGAGTGGTCGCTGTGGCCCACCACGATCAAGTCATAGCCGCCTTCCTTGGCGAAGTTGACGATGGTTTTGGCCGGGTGCCCGCGCCGGGTCTCGCATCGGATGCGGATGCCGAGCCGGGCGGCAACTTCGACCACTTCTTTTTGCCGCTCGCGGAAGTATTCATCCGCCGCTTCGGCCTCGCCCTCTGGTTCGCCGGGCAGGTCGGAGTGGCGCGGCAAGGGCTCGCGCACCCAGAGGGCGGTGAGTTGGGCGTTGTAGTGCTTGGCCAGCACGGCGGCGCGTTGCAACGCCGCCTTGCCGCCTTTGGAACCGTCGTAGCCGACAAGGATTTTGGTGAACACGGTTGCCTCACTTTCCCGCGGGTACGGTCACCGGACGGGGTGGACCGTTGATTTTGCGCTGATACAGCCGCCCCCAGGCCGTCATCGTGCGGGCGGTCGGCTGGAAAAACTTCTGCGCAACGAGTGTGGGCACGAAGGCGCTCAGGATCACCACCGTGACCAGCACCGAGTATTGAGCCTGGTCAATGATCCGGTTCTGGAGGCCGAAGAGCGCGGAGATGGTGCCGAAAGTCAGCCCGGTGGCCATCAACAACGCGGTGTAGGTCGCCTCGCCGGAGCGCATGTAAAACCGGCGCGCCAGCGGCCAGACCCCGATGAACTTCGTAGCCAGCTTCAGGGCCAGCAGCACGGTGATGACACCCAGCGCCGCCCCGAGCGCGGGGAGCGACACAAACAGGCCGGCCTTGATGAAGTAAAACGGCGTAAAGACCGCAAAGGCGATGCTGCGCATGCGGTGCACCAGCGTCTTGTCCCGCAGAAACACGCCCGCGACCACCAAGCCCAACA
>CAYXPA010000179.1:0-5011 GCA_964466945.1 uncultured Verrucomicrobiota bacterium
AAAGACGTTTCCCGTCAGGTCGAACAGGCCGTATCCGTTCGGCGCGAACGATCCGACCGGACCGGTGTAGGATTCCACGCCGTCGTTGAAATCGGGATGGTAACCCGCCCTGGGGCTGGTGTCGTAGCTGGTGTCGTGACCCGTGGTGCTCGGCACGCTGTTGTAGTTGGCTAGGTCATGCGAAATCTCGTCGGTGTCGCTCCAGGAGAACCGATGACCGGCAGCCCCGCCGCGGGCCGACAGCAGGTTGGACAAACTCGCTCCCGTTCCCACCAGCAGCGGGCGCCGCAGCCGCTTCGACCGCGGCAGGGAGGACTGGCGAGTCCGCCGGCGGAGCGGGTGGGAAGCGCCCTTGGCCCCAAGGCCATGCGCAATCGCCACCAACCGTAGCCGCCGACGTGAGGAGGCGGAAACCCTTATGGAGGTGGATCCTCTTAATTCCGCCTCCTTACGTCGGCGGCTACGGGGTGATGGTTCATGGGGAAACGGCGACGCGAAAGAACCCTGTGGCGAGAGTGTCCGCCGCAAGCTCGGCGACGTACACCGTGTCTGTCACCTGGCGGATGAGCGTTCCGGGCAGAGGCCTCCAGGCGTTTGGGGTCAGTTCAGGCGCGGCTTCGACCCGGTACATTCGCGGACCGAAGGGGGCGTAGAACTCGAGCTCAATCCGGCGGGGATGTCGTTGGAGGCGGAGGATCCGGAGACCCGAGTCCGGCTGCCAGGCCAAGCGCTGCACCTTGCCACTCCAGCCCGTGACCCAGGCCGTGTCACCGTCCGCCACCACCCCGTAAGGGTGGTGCAGGGTGGGGATGTCCGGGTTGGCCCAGCCGTGGAGCGGTCGCCGGTAGTCCATGCCGCAGCTCACCCCCGGATAATAGGCTGTGGACATGGCGCGGTGGGTCCGATTGGTCGGATCAAATTCGAACGTGAGCCGCCACACGCCTTCGGGGGCTTTGACCACATACAACGTGCGGTGGTCGGCGAAGCTCACGTCCGCCATGTCGGCCGTCCAGCTCGCATGCCACCATGGCGCGTAGGCTTCCGCCGGCACACGAATCCGGTTCCACGCCACCCCGTCGTTCATCTGGTTCAGGGCCGCCACCCACTCGAGGTGAAACACGGCCAACCCCGCGCTCGTGGCGGCGGCGACCAGCCCCGCCGGGTGGACATCCAGGTTGCGGACCGCCTTCCATTTCGAGCAGGCCAGGGTCGCTTCGTGAGCCACCCAGATGGGACGGTCCGGATGGTGGCGGTCGGGAACTCCCTCCGGATAGCCGAGGTCAAACAGGTTCACCGTTGGACTGCCCACCAGCAGCCCGGGCGTGCTGCCGACCACCAGTCGGCGGCGGTCGCCCTCGCGGTGGTGTTTGAAGCAACGCGCCATCAGGGCGGTGCTGTAGAGGTTGGTCGCAAAGCCGCTCGTCCGGCAGTCCCGATGCAGTTGGAGGCTCGGGGCACTCGGGTTGACCACGTAAGCGCGAAACCCGTCGCTGCCCGTGGCCAGGTAAACCAGGTCCGGCTCGGGCCAGACCGCGCTGACGCCTTCGCTGCCAAGACCGGGCGGGTCGAACCCCTCGGCCTGCGCCAGCAAGACGATCTAGTCCGAGTCCTCCCGATACAGCAGCCCGAGGATCTGGGTACCCCAGGCCATCGCCTTCTCGTGGCCGAGCGCGGCGATGAGCAGACCGGCCTGAGGATCACGCCGGGTGCAGACGGCGCTGATCGGATGCGGTTGCGGCTCGGGGAGGGCCCAGTCGAACGTCACACGCCGCCAGCGGGTCTCGTCGGCGAGCTGGTTCCGGTCGGCACTCCACGGCCCGGCGCCCCGGCCGGCGATGTAGATGCGGTCCCCGGCCAGGTGCAACCCCTCGGTCATGGCCGCGGCCACGACCCATTGGTAATCCGGCTGGTGGGTGAGGTTTAGCTTCGGTGTCACCTGATAGTCCAAGGTCATGAACCCACCCCACTCGGCGGCGACGACCACCTTCCCGGCGTTGGTGCCCTGAGGCCGGGCGAACCCGGTGACGTCGAAGGCCCAGTCCAACGAATTCCGGGAGACCGCCGGAAAGACCGCATCCCCGAAGGTGGTGAACAGGAAGATGTCCGGGCGGTTGCCAAACCACGAACTCCCGACCGTGACCTGCCGGTCCAGGATGCGCACGCGGGCGACGCGGCCCGCACCCAGCCCGCCACGAATCGTCCGACTCAGCTTCAAGGGCGTGGTGCCAGGCTGGAGGGCGTAGGCACGAAACAACTCGTTGTTCAAGCCCGTGGTCGTCACCCCGGTCCACAAGACCTCGTCCAGCGCGTCCATGTCGCCGGCCAGCACCAGACCCGTCTCCTCACGATGCTGCAGGGCCGGCGCGAAGAGATTCGTGGTGGCGAGTTCGAGGAGGTACTTGTCCGCGCCGGTCAAGGTTTGCCAACCGGACACATAAGCCTTGCGGTGGCGCGGGTCCAGGGCCACCGCAAACTGTCGCTCCTCCGACCCCACTTTGCGGCGGAACGTGCCCAGCGGAGAAAGCTCCTCCTCGGAGAACCGATAGAACACCACCCGCAAAGTGTTTGTCCCCCAAACCGGCGCATGCTCCGCCAGGGCAACCAGCAGACCGTCCGGGGGACCGCCCGGGTCGGGTCGCGCATCCACGCCGTAGAAGGAACCGCCGGCGACCGCCGCCACCGCTTCCGCACGCCCTGCCCGCAGGTCGCTGCACCGAAACACCAGCAGCCCATGGTCGCCCACGCAAAAGAGGTACCCGCCTCGAACGCGCAGGTCCGCCACGCGCTGGTTCAGGTACGTGCGGCCGCAAAACCCATGCGGCTGACGCTCACGCAGTTCGTAGGTGCTCAGGGTCTCGAACCCTGTGATCCCGAACAGACAGGTGCCGTCGGTTTCGACCAGAAACGCAGGGCCTGGCAAACCGGTGTCTTCAAGCCCCAGCCCGTGCGGCGCGATTTGCCCGGCCGGCAACGGACGGTTCACGGTGAATGCCCTCGCGCCGGAACGCGCACCCGCCACCGTACGGAGGCACAGGCCACCCGACGCGCCATCCTCGGGCACCACAAAGGCGGCCTCCTTGTCCGACCACGTCAGGGGAACGACCCGGCGTCCCGCCAGGACCACGGTGCCGGTGTGGGCTCCAAACCCCTCCCCATAAAGGGTAACCCGGTCACCAGGCCGAGCGGCAGTAGGGAGGACGCCCCCCAACCGGGGCCCGAACTCCGCGGGGCCGATCGGGACGGGGGATTCACCACTCCGGGTTGAGGCAGTGGTCAGGAGACCGAAACTCAGTGCCCACGCCAGCAACCGGTGATGTTGGACCTGCCCGGGGCGATTCATCGGCAGCCTCTGAGGTTCATCCACTGAACGAACACCCGGCCACCTTCGCCAGTTGCAACCTTCGCTCATTCCAACCCGAGGAAGCTGAGCGGACTCAGGGACACAGGCAAGGTGCATGCGCGCGGATGGACCCAACCCGGGCGGACTTCCCGCCCGCATTTCTCACCAGCGCCTGGACGCCCACCCGGTGCCAACGGCGCCCGGCTGGCGAACCGACGCACGCCAGCCGCCGGAAATGCGGGGCTGGGGCCGTGGACGTCCGGAATATCAATTGATTCTCGACAAGCCGTGGGAGCGGTGCCCTCATCCAAACGATGATCCTCACCATCCGCGAAAACCGGGACCGTGCGATTCCTGAGGGGCCGGATTCGCGTATCCACGCCATGGGGGTGGAAACCACGCGGGTTCAGGACCGCGCCGGGTTTCGCCGCAGTGGGCAAGGAACGCCAGGGTGAATTCTGTGGACGCGTCCTCCGCGCCGAAGGCACGACGGCTCCCCAACGGACCGCCGAGTGGGACGGACCACTTTCTGCCCGGGCCGTTCCGCCATTACACCTTGGGGGTGATTCTGTTCATCCTTGGGCTGGGCGTCGTCAAGGCGATGACCGGCTTCTGGAATTTTCTGCTGCTGGGCGTGGGGGAAATGGCCCTTTATGGGCTCTACCGGCACAAGTGGAGGCAGCTTCGGCGGGAGCCCGAGCCCAGCCCGGCGCCGCCGGCCAGCAACAGAGCCTTTGGGTTCGGGCGGTACGTCTCGCTGACCTGGCGGTACGCCATGGTCATGGAATTCTGCGTGGATTTCGGTTCGTACGGCACGTTCCACCCCGGCGTGGTGTTGATCATCATGCTCGTGCTCACTCCGCACTACCTGTTCCTGGCCGCCGTGTTTCGTCTTTGGTTTCGTTGGTACACCTTCAGCCCGCGTGAGGCCTATTTCACCATGGGAACGGTTGGGTTCCTCTTGGAGTCGCTTCTCCTCAAACTCTATGCGGGAACGTTCGAGTGGCCCGGCGTCCTCCTGTTTCCAGTGGATCTGCCGGTGCATCTGCTCAACTACGGCGGGTTGGTGCTGATCCCGACGCTCCTTCATAACCGGACCGAGTCGCGGGAGCCGGCCAGAACCTGGAGGAAGTACGTGGTGGGCGTTCTGGGAACCCTGGTCCTGACGCTGCCGGAGATCGCGCTCACCTACTGGGTGGTTTACGAGGTGGTCCTGCCGCAGGGGGCAACCGGCGGCTGAGGCGGCGCCACCCTGGCCGGGATTTCTCACCGGGAAATCCCGGCTCCAGCAAAACCGCCCCCGTCCAGTCTGATTGCCGCGGGACTCCAGCGCCGCGCGGGGAGCCCACAGCATGTGGCGGTTGCGGGCTGGAACCGGGCCTGACTTCGCCTGTCGGTCTCAGAAGCGGTCTTGCCCATGGCCCGCATTTCCGGGGGCCAGCGTGCGTCGGTTCGCGAGCGGGGCGCCGCTGGCACCGGGTGAACGTCCAAGCCCTGGTGAGAAATGCGGGCTAATGTTCCACCGAACCGCCGGGACGACATCGCGCAATCCGGTTCCTGCCTGCGGTACCTTCAGCGCCAGGAGTCGCGCGTTGGATCGTGGTCGGGATTGGGCACCGGCATTTGCGCCCCCACGCGTTCCCGCCAGGCCGCCAGTTCGCGTTGCAGGCG
>CAYXPA010000180.1:0-4994 GCA_964466945.1 uncultured Verrucomicrobiota bacterium
GTGGTTCAATTCACAGCAATCTTCCCTCGAAAAAAGTCCGACAGGCTCCTAGGCTGCCGGCGTGTCAAAACCACCCTACCTCCACCGCCACCGGGTGACCTACGCCGAGTGCACGCTGGGCAACCACGTCTATCACGGCCGTTATCTCGATCTGCTCGAAGCGGCGCGGGGTGAGTTCATGCGCGCCGCCGGGCAATCGTTTCGCCAATGGCAGGAGCGTGGCGTGGTTTTTCCCATCGTGGCCTGTCGGCTCGAATACCGGCACATGGCCCGGTACGACGATGAGCTGCTCATCGCCGTGAGCCTCACCCGCCTGCACGGCGCACGCCTGAACTTTGCCTACACAGTGCGCCTGGCCGACGACACCCCGGTGCTCACCGGCGAGACCTGGCACGTCTGCGCCGGGCTGGACGAAAAGCCGCGCCGGCTGCCACCGGAATTGATCGCCGCGCTCACGCTGTGGCTGGTCGCCGAAGCCGGAACCGCGCCGTAAAGCAAAGCCGGCCGACCCGCAGCGCCGTGTGCTCGCGGTGAATCGGCCGCCCTCGGCGCGGCCGGTCATTCCGCGCGTGACACCTGGCGGCGCGCCGGGCAGACTGGCGCCATGCAGTGCGGTTTGATCAACGGCCTTCGGGCCTTTTTGGCGGCGGGCGCCTGCGCGCTCGCCCTGGCAGCCGATGCTCCCGTGAATACCAATCCTCCCACTCCGGCCGCGACCAATGAAGTGGCCATCCTCAAAACCAGCGCCGGCGAAATGGTCCTCGAGTTCTGGCCCGACGTCGCGCCCAAGACCGTCGAAAACTTCAAGAAGCTCGCCCGCGAGGGCTTTTACGACGGCACCTGTTTCCACCGGATCATCAAGGGCTTCATGATCCAGGGCGGCGACCCCAAGACCAAGGACCCGTCCAAAGAAGCCGAGTGGGGCACCGGCGACCCCGGCTACAAGATCAAGGCCGAGTTCAACGACCGCAAACACGTCCGCGGCGTCATCTCGATGGCCCGCGCCGCCCACCCGGACTCGGCGGGCTGCCAGTTCTTCATCTGCCTCGAGGCGGCGCCGTTCCTCGACGGCAAGTACACCGCCTTCGGCAAGCTCATCAAGGGCGAGGACGTGCTGCTCAAGCTCGGCGATACCCCGGTGGGCCCCAGCGCCAGCGGCGAGCGCAGCAAGCCGCTCCAGCGCGTGGCCCTCGAGAGCGTCAAGATCGTCCCGGCCGGCGCGGTCAAGTAACTGCCGTCCGCCGGCGCGCCCTGGCGTGAAACCGGGCGACCTCGAATCCCTGGCCCGCGCCCTGGCCGAATTGGGCTGCCCGCCCGGGCGTTGCGCGGAAATGGCCGCGCAACTGGACTGCCGCGCCCGACAACTCGCCGCCCGCAAGGGCCGCACGTACGCCGAAGCCCTGGCCCACCTGCTGGCCTTGATGCGCCAGGGTTGGGCGGCGCGCCGGTGACCCGCCAACGGAGGCGGCCGTTGGGCGGCCACAATTGCCCGCCAGACCGACGGCCAGGGCAGCGGCCCGCTTCGGCCCTGCCGCCCCATGCTTGCCAGCGCGGAGGCGACTTGTTGGACTGCGGGCATGAGCGCGCAAGAATTCCTGGCCGCCATCACCGGACATCCGGACGACCTGCGCCTGGCGCTCGAGGCGCTGCGGACGGCCGGTCAACCCTTCTGCCTGATTGGCGGACTGGCGGTGAATCACTACACCGAGCCGGTGGTGACCTTGGACGCGGATTTCGCCGTGGCGGCGGCCGCAGACGTGGCGCCCGCGCTGCGAGCCCGGGGGTTTGTCGTGGAGGAACAGGCGCACTCGATCAACGCCCACCTGCCCGGAAGCCGCTTGCGCCTGCAAATCACCGTGAACCCACGCTCTGCCGCCTTTCCGGCCCGCGCCGTACCCGGCCGGGTGCTCGGCCACGAAGTGCCCGTGGCCTGTCTTGAGGACCTGGTGCAGGGCAAACTCGAGGCGCTGGCCGATTCGGCGCGACACCCCTCCAAACGGGCCAAGGACGAAGCCGATCTGGTCCGCCTGGCCGAAACACATCCCCAGGTGCTGGCCTGGATTCCGCCCGGCGTGGCGCCGCGGGTGGATGCGCTGCGCGGCCCCGGGCCGGCCGGTGGCGCCACCGGCTTTTGACTCGGCAGCGCGCCGCCCGCCGGGCAGGCTGGCGGCATGAACTTCACCTCGCTCTTCGTCCGGCTGGCCGGGGCGCTGGGCACGTTCGCCGCCTGCGCCGGTCAAGCGGCCGAGGCTCCCGCGCGTTTCAACATCCGCGACTTCGGTGCCCGCGGCGACGGCCAAACCCCGGACACCGCGGCCCTTCAAACGGCGTTGGACGCCTGCGCGCAGGCCGGCGGCGGCCAGGTGCTCCTCCCTCCCGGACGCTACTTGTCCGGCACCGTCCACCTCCGCAGCCGCGTCGCGCTCTGGTTCGACGCGGGCGCGCGGCTCATCGGCACGACGAACCTGGCCGAATACCGCCAGCCGGCGCCGCCGGCCTTCATGCCCGAAGTGCGCTGGGGCAAGTGGCATCGCGGCCTGCTGGTGGGTGAGGACCTCGAGGACGTAACCCTGGCCGGGCCGGGGGTGATTGACGGCAACAAGGTCTTCGACCCCACCGGCGAGGAACGGATGCGCGGCCCGCACACGCTGGTGCTGGTCAACTGCCGTCGCGTGCTCGTGCGCGACCTCACCTTCCTGGACGCGGCCAACTACGCGGCCTTTCTCATGGTCTGCGACGACGTCGAGTTCCGCGGCGCCACCTTCATCGGCGGCTGGGACGGCGTGCACTGGCGCGGCGCGCCCGAGCGCTGGTGCCGCAACGTGCGGATCACCGACTGCGCGTTCTTCACCGGGGACGACGCCATCGCGGGCCGGTATTGGGACCACACCCTCATCGCCCATTGCGTGATCAACTCCTCGTGCAACGGCATCCGCCTCATCGGCCCGGCCACGCGCCTGACCATCGCGCAAAACCTCTTCCGCGGCCCCGGCGAGCAGCCGCACCGCACCTCCGGCGAGCGCCGGCGCACGAACATGCTTTCGGGCATCATCCTCCAGCCCGGCGCCTGGGACGCCACGCGCGGGCTGCTCGACGAGGTGTTCCTCGCCGACAACACGATGGAAAACGTGGCCTCGCCGGTCACGCTCTGGACCAAGCCCGGCAACCCGGTGGGCCGGGTCACCATCAGCGGCCTCAACGCCACCGGCATCTACCGCGCCGCGCTCTCGGTCGAGAGCTGGGCCGAGACGCCCATCACCAACGTGGTGGTCCGCGGGGCGCGGCTCGAATTCACCGGCGGCGGCACGGCCGAGCAGGCGCGACTGCCGGTCCAGGGCCCCGGCGTGGACGCGCGGCCGCTGCCCGCCTGGGGCGTGTACGCCCGCCGCGTCGAGCACCTGGTGCTCGAAGACGTGCGCTTGAGCCTGGCCCGGGACGATCTCCGCCCCGCGCTCTTTGCCGAAGCGGTCGGCCGGCTTGTGCTCGATCAGGTGCGTTACCCGGCCGTTGCAGGGGTGGAAACGCCGCTGGTGCTCAGTAACGTCACCCGCGTGGTCAGCCCCGACACGTCGCTGCGCGCCCCGGGCCACGCGGACCCTGTCCCACCTTGAACCCGCGCCCGCCCGAGTTCGACGCGCCGCCGCGCTGGTGTGGACGCCGGGCAGGGCTCGACGGAGTCTCGCCCCACCGGGAGGCGCCGCCCGCGCTGCGGGCTTGCGGCGGACCGGGCCGGGCGTCATGTTGCGCCCCGTGGAAATTGAACAACGAGGACGAACCATGGGCACTGAACGCATTCCCGAGACGGTGAGCCAGGAACTGAACCGGCAACTCAACCGCGAGCTCACGGCAGCGCATCATTACGAGGCGCTGGCCTGGTGGTGCGCGCATCAGACGCTGCCCGGGTTCGAGCGCTTCTTCCGCAAACAGGCCGCGGAAGAGCGCGACCATGCGGCGCGGATCGGGCGGCACCTGGTGGACCGCGGCGTGTACCCGGTGGTGGAGGCGGTGCCGGCGCCGCGCACGGACTTTGCCACCTTGCTGGACGTGGCGCGGCAGGCGCAAGCCATGGAGCAAAACAACACCCGCGGCATCCATGCGGCTTACGAGGCGGCCCTGGCGGCGAAAGATTATCCGGCGCAGGTGATGTTGCACTGGTTCATCCAGGAGCAGGTGGAAGAGGAGGCCTGGACGGCGGAAATGGTCGCGCGGGTGGAGGCGGCGAGCTGTGCGGGCGCCTTGCTGGACATGGACCGGCACATCGAACGGTTGCTGGAGGCGAAAGAAGCTCCGAAGCATTGAGGCCGCCCGCCTCGGCCGGTCTTTTGGTCCGTGCCGGCGGCGACCGCTTGCGACGCGGGATTGACCTGGTTGGCGGCGTGCCTCCGCGCGCTCGCATCACTGGCGGCGAGTCCCGCTACCGTGCCCCGCGCGCTTGAACGCCCGGGCCGGGCAAGTGAATCCCGCGTCCGGGCTGCCACGAATCCAAGTCCGCTTGCCAGGCAGGTCTGCCTGGCAGGCAGGTTTTTGGGGGGCTGGACAATTCTTCCCTCGAGGCCTAGTGGTAACATGGTTCCAAGACCATTTCCAAGACCTGGCAGACCATGAAAGCGATGCGTTCTCTCCGCGGGCTGGTCCTGGCCAGCCTCCTGATCTGCACCGTCGGCGCTGAACCGGTCCCCGCGCAGACGGTCCTGAATCTGGACCTGCAACCTGCGTTCGACTTCGGAGACGACCCCGCGGCCGACCCGCTCTTCGCCCCGAACACGCTCGGCCTGACCAACGGGATGGCCGGCTACGACCCGGTGGCGGCGGCGTCGGCGTTCGCGGCCTCGGCCCAGGCCGCGTTCCCGCCGGCGCACGAGCTGTTTGTCGCTTACTGGGGCAACCCGCGCTATGCGTTGCTGCCAGAACCGGCGGCTGCCGACGTCGCTTTGAGCGCCACCGGGCCGCTGGGTTTGGTGTCGGCGTTCCGAGTTGGAAACGCGGCTCCGAAC
>CAYXPA010000181.1:0-1114 GCA_964466945.1 uncultured Verrucomicrobiota bacterium
GGTGCAGGGCTTGATCGGCGCTCAGTACGTCGTCACGGCTTCCGCGGACCTGGTGCAATGGCAGCCCGCGGGTCAGGTGAGGATCGAGGGCTATGAACCCACGGCCGAGTTTGCCCTGCCCGGGAACGCGAGCACCAGGTTCATTCGACTCCACACCCCGGAACCGTAGCGGTAGGCCGCAGAGTCCTCATCTCAGCGGCGGATGACGGGCTCACCGGGTCACGGGGCCGGAGCTTCCGGGCCACCGCGGCGGTGCAAGAGCGCAGGCAAGAGCACCAGTAACTGGCCGAAGCCAACGAACTGGCCGAGCACCATAACGCCCATGTGACAACAATGACCGGCGTGAACCAGGCCGCCAAGGACGGGAATGCCGCAACGTATGCGGGATAACCTGTGGGCCATCATAAACCAGTTCGCACCGGTCGCTGCGAACTGGTCCCGATGACCGCCTCGCCGTTCTTTGAGCCGGGCTTGGTGCAAGGGCTAGCCTTGGGGAGATCCGAAGGGCGAAGGCTGGTCGGACCTCGTCGCCTACGGTCCCGCCTTTGGCGTCACGGTGACCCGGAACGCCGCGCTCACTTGATGCACGCGGTAGGAATCCGGGGTGGCATCACCCGTAGCAAATCGCTCCTCCGGCCGGGGGGTGCCCCAGACCGGGGCGCTCATTCAGACGGTGGGCGGCACGGGCCGTTCCAGTAGGCCTCGCCGGCCACGATCTCGCCGAGGGCGCCGGCGTGCAGGCGCTTCATCAGTTCGGTATAGCTGTTTTGGTGGCGGCGCTGCGTGCCGGCGACGATGCCCAGCCCTTTTTGCCCGGCCAGCTCGGCCGCGGCCAGAATCGCGCGAATGCCCACCGGGTCCACGCCCACCGGTCCGTAAACTGAAATGCGCCATTCCACGCCCACCAATCGGCCGGCTTTGACAAGTCGGATATCTTCCCTACATTGCCGCCCTTTTAATGCTCAAACAACGACGTGAAGATGAGGGGCGGCGATCGGGAAACCGGCTGGCCGCGGGCTTTGGCGTGCTTGTGACGGCGATGGTCGAGGCCTTTCCAGCGGCCCCGACGCCCGATGTTCCCGACCCGGGCTTCAATGCCGGCGAAAACATCGCC
>CAYXPA010000181.1:1214-2975 GCA_964466945.1 uncultured Verrucomicrobiota bacterium
GGCCCCGACGCCCGATGTTCCCGACCCGGGCTTCAATGCCGGCGAAAACATCGCCGCCGGTCAGCTCAATGCCGTGGCCACGCAATCGGACGACAAGGTGATCGTCGGAGGCGTGTTCGCGTCGTGGAACGGACAGCCGCGCAGCACGTTGGTTCGGCTCAACCCCGACGGCACCTTGGACTCCTCGTTCGCGACGCTGGCCTGGGAGGCGGCCGAAGTCCACGACCTGGCCGTGGACGCCCAGGACCGCATCTACGTCTGCGGGCAGTGGCAGACCATCGAGGGCGCGGCCCGGCCGGCGGTTATCCGGCTCAATGCGGATGGGACGCTCGACGCCGGCTATCCCTCGGACGCGCGCTGGCTCAACAACGGCAAACGGCTCGCGCTGCTTTCCGACGGCAGCGTTATCTACAATGGCAACGCCGCGTTTCTGAACGGCGCTGTTCTGGAGAGCCACGCGTTCCTGCGGCTCAACCCGGACGGCACGGCGAACACGGACTTTTCCAAGCGCTTCGCTGACGCCGGTTACCTGCGGGCGGGCGCGATGCTCTTTGCGGAGCTGCCCGGAGGCCGGCTGCAACTCATGGGCGATCCGTTCAAAGGCGGACAAAACCAGCGAGGGGTGCGGTTCAATCTGGACGGTTCACCCGACCCTGGGTGGACGACCGACATCACCAAAAGCGGCCTGATGACGGACATCGCCATCCAGGCCGACGGCGGCATTCTGGTGAGCGGCAGCTTCAGTTCTCCGAACCGGTCGCTGATTCGGGTCCAGCCGGACGGCAAGGTGGATCCGGCTTTCGTCGCTCCGACTCCCACGGGCAACGGTTCGCTGGTGCGGCTGGATCGCAACGGCGGGATCTATTGGCGTGACGGCAGCGACTTCTGGAAGCTGGGAGCCAACGGCGCGACGAACCAGGACTTCAAAGTGGACTTCGACAGCGGCGGCCCCTTGGACGTGGCGTTCGACTCGAAGGGCCGGATCGTGCTCGTGGGCACGTTTCAAAATGGCGCCAGCCGGCCGGATGCCTCCGTCAAGTTCTCGCACAAGCGGGTAATCCGCCTCCTCGGCGACGCCGCCAGCGGCCCGGTGGACCCTCCCGCGCCGAAGATTCCGGAAACGTTCGCCGACCTGCAGAACCGCGTCTTTCTGCGCACCGCTCCGAACGGGGCTGAATTCGCGGTCCGGCTCCTGCCGGGCAACACCTTCGAACCCGCCACCGCCTACAAGACCAACCGCGCTGACTACGTGCGCGCCGGACTGTCAGCCGACCATGCTCTGCTCACGCTCGCGTCCACCGACACTTTCGGCGGCGTCTATTCGTGGCAGACGAACAAGTTCCGACTGACGTTCCTTTCACCGACCAACGGCACGTACGAAAGCGAGTTTACGATCAACACGGTGCCCGGAGTGCAGACCTCGACCGGTCCGTTCTCCCTGACTGTGGGCAGCAATATTCTGCCGCGCATCACCCAGCAACCCTCGGGCGGAGCGTTCCCCGGCGGCCAGAACATCACGGCGCTGAGTGTCGGCGCGCTGGGTTTCGGCTTGAAGTATCAATGGTACCAAAACGGCTCCCCGGTGGCGGGGGCCACGCTGAGTTCCCACGCCTTCGTGCCCATGGGCGCGGACAAGGTGGGCGACTGGTTCGTGGTCGTGACCAACGAACTGGGCGCCGTCACCAGCCAGGTGGCGAAGGTGGAACTGGCCTCCGCGCCGGTCATCACCCTGAACCCCCAGCCGGCGAGTGGCTTCGAGGG
>CAYXPA010000181.1:3075-4982 GCA_964466945.1 uncultured Verrucomicrobiota bacterium
CGCTGGCGCGACGGCCACCTCGCGACGTTGGTCTTCACGAACACGCCACTGCCCGGGGGCAACGGCAACTTCACGTACCCCTTCTATCCGACCGAGGAAGGCGACGGCGCGGTGAACTTTCAGCAAACAGCCATGTACGAATGGCGCGCGGGCAGCATCACCACGATCCTGGGTGCGGGGGCGCCGGTACCGGGCCGGCCGGGGGCGACATTCGGCCCCAGCGGTTCTTTCGCGCGGCGCGGCGCCGGGGTCGCCATCTCGGCCACCATTGATCTCGGTTTGGCGGACGCCAACCCGGCGGGCCTGTTCTTCCACGACGGTTCGTCGCTTACCCGCATCGCTGACGACACCACCGACCTCCCCGGCGTCATGCCCGGCTACGCGTATCGCCTGACGGAGGACTCCGTGAACTACGACGGTGCCACCATTGTGTTCTCGACCATGGCCTCCGCCAACGGTCCGGGCGGCGTGTACCGATCCACCACCGATGGCGTGATCACCAAGCTCATGGACACCGGCGACCTCATCCCTGGCGTGACCAACCAGGTCGTGAGCTTTGGCGACGTGGACGTTGAAGGCGGCGCGGTGTTCGCCGTGGTCGGGTCCGTGCGCCTGGGCGTCGTCCAACGGCGTGTCCTGATGTTCGAGGCGGACGGCACGGCGCGGGTGCTCGGCTTCGGCGATTTCCTTGTCGCGGGCGGACCCCGCCAGGTCTATTTCGGCACCAGCGGCAGCATTCAACGCTGGACCGACGGCGTCACCGAGACCGTCATCAACACCCAAGCACTGCTGGGCTGCCAGCGGGTCAAAAGCTTTTTCGACGTCGAGGCGCTGGGCGAGGACGTCGCCATCGGCGTCGAGTTCGCCGACGGCACCGCGGCCATCTACGCCAATTTTGGCGAGGCCACGCCGGGCGTGCCCCGCCTGCTGGCGAGCCCGCAGTCGCAGACTGTTCCGGAAACCGCGCCCGCCACGTTCAGCGTCGCGGTGAGCGGCCCCGCACCCATCACCTATCAGTGGTTCAAGGACGGCACACCCATCGGAGGCGCGACCGGCGCGACCTTCACGATCTTCTCCACGACCCCCGCGGACGTCGCGAGCTATCACGTGACCGTCACTGCGGGCGGAAACGTGGTCACGTCGCCGCCCGCCGCGTTGAGCCTGAGCGCGCCGCCGGTCAAGCCGTTGATTTTCGTTCCGCCCGTGAACGTGGCCGTGCCCGTGGGTTCGCCCGCGACGCTGAAGGTCACCGCCGCGGGCACCGGCCCGCTGACCTACAAGTGGGCCAAAGGGGCCACGACCGTTCAAGAGGGGCCGTCCTCCGAACTCGCGTTCGCCGCGGCGGCGCCCGCCGACCACGGGACCTACACGGTGGTGGTCTCGAACGCCCACGGCGCCACGCCGGGCTACGCCGCCACCTTGAGCGTCACGCCGCTGATCACCCAGCAGCCGCAAGCGCAGACGGTGGAGGCGGGCGGCACGGCAACGTTCAGCGTCGTCGCCACGGGCTTCGACGACCTCCGGTATCTCTGGTTCAAGGGCACGACCGTTCTGACCGGCCAGACGAACGCCACCCTGCGGCTCGAAAACGTTCAGGCGTCTGACGCGGGCGCGTACTCGGTGGCAGTCTCCGGGGTCGGTGGGGGCAGTCTGCGCTCCGCGGCGGCGACCTTGACGGTCGGCGGTGGCGGCGAACCGACGGAGATCAAGCTGGGCACGCCCACCATCGCGGACGGCAAGCTCTCGTTCAGCCTGCCGACCGTTGCCGGCGAGACGTATGACGTGCAGTTCAAGCCCTCGCTGTCGGACGCCGCGTGGAGTGTGCGCGAAACCATCGTGGGCGACGGCACTACGAAGACCGTGACCGTGGGCACAACCGGAACTGCGGGCTTCGTCCGCGTCGAGGC
>CAYXPA010000182.1:0-4854 GCA_964466945.1 uncultured Verrucomicrobiota bacterium
CCACCAATTCCGGCGCCGTCTATGGCAACGCCGCGCTCATCCCCCTCATCGGCGGCTCCGGCGGCGGCGGCGCTCCCGGTGTCGGCGGTGGCGGCGGCGGCGGCGCCATTCTCATCGCCTCAAACACGCGCATCTCCATGCCCGACAACGGCAACCACTTCATTGACGCCACCGGCGGCGAATGGGGCACTTCGGGCGCTTGGAACGGCGGCAGCGGCGGTGCCATCAAACTGGTCGCCCCCCGCATCGCGGTGACCCGGCTGTTTGTTCAGAATCGCAACAACACCGCTTCGCCCGGCCGCATCCGCCTGGACGCCGTGGACTACACCGGTTCGAACTTCGGCTACGCCAACCCGCCTCACGCCCTGAGCTACGGCTCGATGCTGGCGACCGGCCTCGAGGGCAACCAACCGCGGCTCGAACTGGTGAGCGTGGCCGGCGCGCCGCTGCCCACCAACAACGTGGCCAGCGGCTTCATCCTGCTGCCACCCGGCAGCGCGGGCGAACAGCCCGTGGTGGTGCGCGCCCGCAACTTCGGCACCCAGGTGCCGGTGAGCGTGGTGGTGGCACCCGACAACGGCCCCACCGTGACCGTGCCCGTGGTGATCAACAACACCACGGAAAACCCCGCCACGGCCACCGTCACCGTCCCCATCCCCGCCAACACCCCGCTCAAGATCAACGCCTGGACGCGCTGAAGGCCGGCCCTTCCGGCCTCCGGCATCTGACCTCCGGCATCCGGTATCAGGCATCTGGTATCAGGTATCTGGTATCAGGCATCCGGTATCAGGCATCCGGTATCAGGTATCTGGCCTCCGGCCTCCACCTCCTCACTCCTCACTCCTGACTTCTGACTTCTGACTTCTGACTCCTGACTCCCCCCGCCTTGCGCGTTTGGATTTGTCGGCCCCGGCCGCCGATGGCACCCTGCGGGCATGGTCATCGGCGTACCCCGAGAAATCAAAGCCAAGGAATTCCGCGTCGGCCTGCTGCCCTCGGCTGCCTATCAGCTCATCCGCCGCGGCCACCGGGTGCTGGTCGAGCGCGGCGCGGGCGCGGGCGCGGGCTTTGCGGATGAGGATTACCAGCGCGCCGGGGCGGAGTTGGCGGACGCGCCCGCCGCTGTCTTCGCGCGCGCGGACCTGGTGGTCAAGGTCAAGGAACCGCAACCGGTCGAACTGCCGCTCCTGCGTCCGGGCCAGCTCCTGTTCACCTACCTGCATCTGGCCCCGGACCGCGCGCTCACCGAGGGCCTTCTGCGCGCGGGCGTCACCGCCATCGCCTACGAAACGGTCGAGGTCAGGGGTCGCCTGCCCCTGCTCGAGCCGATGAGCGAAATCGCCGGGCGCATGTCCATCTACGTCGGCGCGTATTTCCTGGGCAAGCAGTGTGGCGGCAGCGGCACGCTCCTGGGCGGGGTGCCCGGCGTGCTGCCCGGCCGGGTGGTCGTCCTGGGCGGCGGCACCTCCGGGGTCAACGCCGCGCGCACGGCCACCGGCCTGGGCGCGGACGTGACCATCCTCGAGGTGGACCTCGAGCGGATGCGTTTCCTGGACATCACCCTGCACACCGCCCACACGCTGTACTCGAACGAGGCGCACCTGCTGGACCTCCTGCCCGAGGTGGACCTGCTCATCGGCGCGGTGCTCGTGCCCGGCGCGCGCGCCCCCAAACTCATCCGCCGCGACATGCTCCGGCGCATGCGCCCCGGCAGCGTGCTGGTGGACATCGCCATTGACCAGGGCGGCTGTGCCGAGACCTCGCGCCCCACCACGCACGATGACCCGGTGTTCGTCGAGGAAGGCGTGCTCCATTACTGCGTGGCCAACATGCCCGGGGCCTACGCCCGCACCGCCACCCAGGCCCTCACCAACGTCACCTACCCCTACATCGAACTGCTCGCCGACCACGGCCTGGCCGGAGCCTGCCGGCATCGCCCCGAACTGGTCTCGGGCATCAACGTCCAAGCCGGACGGCTCACCTGCCGCGCCGTGGCCGAGGCGCACGGCCTGCCCTGGACCGCGCCGGAAGTTTAGCCGAGTCAGGCGACGTGCGCGCCAACTCCCCCCGCGCGGACGCACGTTCTCTGTGCCAACTTGGCGGCAGGTTGCCGCCAGCCAGCCGGCAGGCAGGCCGAGGACGCCTGACAGGCCGTTTCACCCGCGCGCGAAAGCGGCAGCAAGCTGCTGCACGCCAAACGCTGACGCGCGAGTCGAGCACCCGGTCCGTCGCGGCGCGTATGGAATGCGCCGGCTTGCCGCGCTTCGCTTGGCGCAGGCAGGCCGGCTTGCCGCCGCTGTCGGTAGAGCCGCGCTGCGTCGCGGCCAAGTGGGCGGCGCCGGCGCAGCGGCACCCTGCCCAGTCAGGAGTGAGAAGCGAGGAGGGAGGAGTGAGGAGAGGGATTCCGGAGGCCAAATACCGGATGCCAGATACCGGATATCGGATGCCCGATACCGGATACGGTAGTCGGCAGCAACAGGAGGTCTGCCCAGCGGCGTAGCGCCGATTGGCAATCGGCTGTACCGCCGACTGGCCGTCGGCGATGCGGCAGGCTGGCGGCCTGCGCGACGTGGCCGACGACGAAGGGTCATCGGCGGCACGCGCGAGCGCTTTCCGAACTTGCCGCGCGAACGGTCTCTTGGCCGGCACGCGAGCGGAGTCTAGGATGGGGTCATGTCGTTCGAGCAAATCGCCGGTCTGGGGTTGGCGTTGCTGATGATGGGCGTAGGGTTTGCGGGCTGCCTCTTGCCGGGCATCCCCGGGCCGCCGCTGATCCTGGCCGCGGCGGTGGGGCATCGGTTGTGGTTCGGCGAGCACAGCGTGAGCGACCTCGCGCTGGGCGTGCTGACGGGTTTGATGGTGGCGGCGCTGGCGCTGGATTACCTGGCCACGGTGCTGGGCGCGCGGCGGCTCGGGGCCACCTGGCGCGGCGTGACCGGCGCGATGCTCGGCGCGGTGGCGGGGTTGTTCTTCGGGCCGCCGGGCGTGGTGGCGGGTCCGTTTGTGGGCGCGACGCTGGGCGAGTGGCTGGGCGGGCGTCAGTTGCGGGAGGCTTCCCGGGCCGGGCTGGGCGCGGTGCTGGGCTTGTTGGCGGGCGCCGCGGGCAAGGTGGCCTGTTCGGTCGCGATGATCGGGCTGTTTGTGGTGAACGTGGTATGGCGGACTTGAGTCCCCGCCGGGCGCCTCGAGGGTCAGCCGCCCCGCGGCAGTCCCGGGTCGCTGGTGCGCCGCAGTCCGGCGGGTGGGTTAACTACGCCTGGCGAACTTCCCGCTCGTAGAGCCGGTAGGTTTTGGCGACGCGGCCGCCGAAGATTTGCATGAACCGGCACATGGCCACGTTGTCCTCGAGCACCCAGGAGGCCTCGGCGGTTTTGAACCCGAGTTGGAACCCGGTTTTGAAGCCTTCGGCGAGCATCACCGCCTCGAGGCCGCGTCCGCGGTAGTTTTTTTTCACGCCCAGGGTGAGGACGCGGCAGTTGCGGGTGCCGCGCCAGCCCAACAGGTACGGCAGGGCGCGCAGCAGCCGCGGCGTCAGGAGCCGCCCGCGCAGCGGCCGGAGGGCCTCGTTGTAGTCGGGCATGGCGAGCAGGAACCCCACCGGGCCGTCGGGCGCTTCGGCCAGCCAGACCAGGCCCTCGGCCAACAGCGGCTTGAGTCGCGCGGCCATGAAATTGATCTCCGCGTCGGTCATGGGCACGAACCCCCAGTTGTCCTCCCAGGCCGCGTTGTACACGTCCTTGATCAGCGCCAGGTCAGCGGCGAGCGTGCGACGCCGCACCGGCCGGAAGCGCACCTCCGGGCAGCGCTGGCGGGTCTTTTCCGCCAGGCGATGGAGCCGGTCCAGCGGCGCTTGAGCCAGGTCAATGAAAAAGGCCAGCAGGTCGCGGGCCTTGCGGAAACCCTCCGCTTCGATCAGCCGGGCGTACGCGGGCGGGTTGTACGGCATCATGAACGCGGGCGGCTCGTGGAAGCCGTCCACCAACAGGCCGCACTCGTCGTTGTTGGTGGGGTTCATCGGCCCCAGCAGGCGGGTCAGGCCGCGGGCGCGCGCCCAGTCGTTCACCGCGCCCAACAGCGCGCCGCTGACCGCGGGGTCGGGCACCGACTCGAAGAAGCCGAAGAACGCCGTCGGCACGGCGTGGCGCCGGGTGTAATGGCGGTCCCAGATGCCGGCGATGCGTCCCACGTCGCGGCCTTCACGGCGGGCGACCCAGAGTTGCATCTCGGCGTGCTCGAACAGCGGGTTCGCGTCGGTGAAAACCTTGGCCAGGTCCATCTCGAGCGGCGCCACCCAGAGCGAGTCGGACGGATAAAGGGCGAGCGCCAGGCGGATGAAGCGGCGGATGCCGCGCCGGTCGCGGGGCAGCGGCTCGATCTGGACGGCGGAACTCATGGCATAAAAAGCCCCGCCGGCCGATGACGCGCGCCGGGCGGGGGGCGCATGTTCGCCCGGCCGGGCCGGGGCGTCAACGCGGGGGCGGTTGGGACGCGGGAAGACGGATGCCGGATGCCCGATGCCCGATGCCGGATACCAGATACCGGATACCGGATGCCGAAAGCGGCGGGCGACTCGCTCTGCGGTGCAGCGCCGATGGGCAATCGGCTGCCCGGCCTGTAGCAGCCGACGTAAGTCGGCTTGAGCATTGGCGGGCTGGTTTTCGAGTGCCGGCAGACGAAGGGAGGTTTGAGCGGACGAACGTCCGCTGCGACACCCGACCGACCGTTCGGCGGCTGGTAGCCGCTTGCCTACCGGCAGGCAGGCCGAGGACGGCCCGGCAGGCCGTTCCACCGGGAGCAGAAAAGCGGCAGCAAGCTGCCGCACTCCATGCGCTGGCGCGTGAGTCGAGCGCTCGG
>CAYXPA010000183.1:0-4809 GCA_964466945.1 uncultured Verrucomicrobiota bacterium
AGTAACGGGTGGACTCGGGACCGTTCTGCTCGGCCATGACCTTTTGGATGCCCTGGAAAACGATGTCCATCGCCGCGTAGCGGTGGGCGCTGGGCAGCCATTCCGCGACGATTTGCTCGTGACAACCGACGGTGCCGCAGGTGCGCGAGCCGGCCAGGGAGTGCGCGTCGAAGGCTCCGCCGGTGTCCGTCTTGGCCAGGCTGGGGGCAAAGGGTCGGTTGGTGCCGTAGAGGAAGCTGTAGTCCGGCGGGAAGCGGTTGTCGTAGCGCGTGCCGGAGTAAAGCGCGGCCAGGCCCACGCACGCCAGACAACCCAGCACGGCCAGCCCCGCGGCGTGGAGGGCGCAGCGGCACAGTCCCGGCACCGGGCCGAGCCGGCGTTGTTTGAGCACCACCGCCACCAGGTGCGGCACCACGCCCGCCAGCAGCACCAAAGTGGAAATCAGGTGCGTCTGGCGCCAAAACGGGCCGGTCTTGAGGCCGAAGACCGCTTGCACCGTGAGCACCACGCCCGAGCCGGACACCACCGCCAGCCCCGCCAGCGCCAGCCAGCCCAGCACGGTGATGTGCGAGGGCGCGTGCCGGGCGTAGTCCAGGAGGTGCAGCGCGCAATACCAGGCAATCGGCAGCAGCACGGCGGCGCCCAGGGCGGTGTGGAGCAACACGCTCCATTGCACCGCCGCGTGAAACGGCGCCACCGTGATGGCCAACCCGGTCAAGGTCTCGAACAGCAGCGCCGCCAGGCTCAACCGCACCAGCCAGGGCGCCCAGCCGGTGCGCAGGCGTTTCTTGAGATCGGGCGGATCAGACGGATCGGGCGGATCGGACGGATGTTTCATGGTAGGCGCGTTGGGGCTTGGGGCGTTACAGGCAGACCGTGGCCGGGTAGTTCTGCCGGGTGACGGCCTCGTAAACCTCCGCGCAGCGGGCGCACAATCCTTCGTCCTCGGTCCAGCCGGGGAATTCGGCGTGAATGCGCGCCCGCGCGGCGGCGCTCAGGTGGTCGGCGGTCACCCACGCAAAGGCGGCAAATCCGCACAACGGACAGGGCGCGCCGGGGACGGGCGCGTGGCGGTCGTGCAACCCGCGGGGGTCGGTGGCCACTTCCAGCAGCGCGGCGTGGCGGGCAATTCGGCCGCTCCAGAGGTCGGCGAACAGTTCAGCCCGGCGCGCGGCGGGCAGGAAGCCGAAGGCCAGCTCGAACTCGCCCCGCCGCTGCGCTTCGTCGGCGGGCGCCGCCAGGCCGCGCCGGACCAGCCGCCCGTCAATGCTCACGGCCCAGAGCAGCCGGTAGCGTTCGGTGACCAGGCGCAGTTGGGCGGGCGAAACCGCGGCGCCGCCCAGGTCGGGCGAGTAGCCAAAGGCCGGGTCCAGCATGTCGGCCAGGTGCGCCAGTTCGTGATGCAGAAAGGG
Source organism: uncultured Verrucomicrobiota bacterium (assembly GCA_964466945.1). Classification (GTDB taxonomy): domain Bacteria; phylum Verrucomicrobiota; class Verrucomicrobiia; order Limisphaerales; family J093; genus DSVZ01. The sequence goes on from CAYXPA010000183.1 coordinate 1,413, forward strand.
CGCGAGCGCGGCCGGCTCGACCACGCGCTCCGGGCGCAGGGCCACCACGCCGCGGCGTTGACCCTCGGCGTCGCCGTAGAGTTCGGCGCCCTCGTCGCCGCGATGACGGGCCTTGCGGAAGGCCAGGGCGGCGAGAGCTTGGGCCAGTTGCGGGAAAGGGGCGGCGCCGGCTTCGAGCCGGGCGGCCAGGCCCCATTCGCGGAACCAGTCGAGGTGCACGCGGGCAAAGGCGGCGTTGCGCGTGTCCGGGTCGAGCACGTGGTAACAGCGTTCGCGCTCGGCAAAGAAGCGGGCGCGTTGCAACTCCGGCACGGCGGGGTTGGCGGCGGCCGCCACGCGCAGCACGGCCGCTTCCACCAGGTCGTCGTCGAAGAGCAGGTTCATGGCGGAGTCAGGCGAGGGCATGGCGCCGGCCGGCGCTTCAAGACGCGGCGGAGGGTGCGGCGCCGGGGAGGGCCTGGGCCAGGCCGCAACTTTCGCACAGGGCAGCGGCTTCGTCGGCGGGGCGCAGGAGCAGGTCTTCGCTCCCGGGCGGGACGCCGAGCCGGGCGCATTCGGCCAGGATGAAAGCGCGGGTGAACCGGGCCAGCGCGGCCAGGGGCGTGCCGACGGCGTGGCGTTCGAGCCGGCGGGTGAAGGCCGGGGTCCAACGGCCGAGGTGCTCGCGGAGGAACTTTTTCTGGGCGTCGCGCACGAGGGCGAGTGGTTCGGCGTCGAGCTGATGCTCCAGCGCCCAGGCTTCCTTGGCGGCGAGCACGCACATGAACTCGAGTTCGAGGCAGAGGTGGTCGTGGCGCTCGCCGGCGTCGTCGGCCACTTCCAGCCCGAAGGCGCGGTAGAAGGCGGCGAGGTCGGCGAGGCGATGCGGCTGGAAGAGCGGGTCGGCCTTGAGGTCGCCGTATTCGATTTCGTTGAGCGGGCAGGGGCCGCGGGCGGCGTGGCCGAAGGCGGCGAGGTAGGCGTCGAGGAACGCGTCAAAGGCGTCGGGCGTGAACGCGGCGCAGACTTCTGGTCGGCCGTCTTTCGGGCTTTCAACCTGCGCTCCGGCCGGCGGGGAACCTGCGGGACGGCCGCACGCGACGCTCCAAGCCGCGCGCAGGCTTTCCTGCGTGCCCGGAGCGCAAAGCCACTGCCAGCCCTCCGACGTCGGGTCTTCGTAAGCTTTGGCCAAGAACCGGTGGATGAACGAACGGGCCATCGCGAGGTCAATGGCGGCCTGAAGTCCGGCCGTCTCCGCCGTCGCAGCCCCGGTCAGTGCGCTACCATCCGGCGTCCCGGCCCCCGGTCCCTCGCCCCGAGGATCGTGGGCGCGGTAATTGCCGAAGACCGAGCGCTTGGGCGCGTCGTCGGTGCGCGCGGCCCATTGGCCGCCCGGTAGCGCAGGTTGCCAAGCTGCGGTATCGCGGCTTTCCAAGCCGCAGGGGTCGGGCAGCTCCGGCGTCGAAGACCCGCCGAGGACTTGCCGACTGGAAGTCGGTGATACAGCCGACTGGAAGTCTGCGCTACGGGGTTGTTCAGATGGAGTTGGCATGTTGCTGGGGGCGCTGGTGGAGGGGTTCCTCGACGGTGGTTTCGATGATTTTGGTGCCGTCGGCGCCGTAGCCGATGATGGTGTCGTTGTAGAGCTCGAACTTGCGGCCGTGGACGGTGGTTTCGAAGACCTTGGGTCCGGGCCGGATTTCGTAGCGGAAACACATGCGGGCGTCCTTGCCAAAGAGTTGGAGCACGGCCAGCAGTTCGCGGTCGGGCGCGAGGTATTTCTCGATAGCGGCATCCACGCCCGGGCCGAACATCTGGCGGAGGTAGGGCCGGGGGACCCAGCGCGGGGGGATGTAGTAGCCGTTGGGCTCGGTACCGAACTGCGGGTAGAGGGGCAGGGCGACCTTGGCCACGTGGACCAGGTAGTAGAGCGGGTGCTGGCGGTCCTCTTTCCAGGTGCCGTCGGGGTTCATTTGCACCAGGCCGTGGAGGCGGATGTGGCCGACGCAGGCGGCCATGCAGCGGGTTTGCATGGGCAGGCCGCGGCCCTGGGGATCGCGGCCCTCGACGCGCGGGAAGCAGCCGATGCACTTCTCGGTGGTGCGGGTGGTGCCGCGGTAGTGGGTCTTTTTGTACGGGCAGGCCTCCATGCACTTGCGGTAGCCGCGGCAGCGGGACTGGTCAATGAGCACGATGCCGTCCTCGGAGCGCTTGTAGATGGCGTTGCGCGGGCAGGCGGCCAGGCAGGCGGGGTAGGTGCAGTGGTTGCAGAGGCGGGCCAGGTAGAAAAACCAGGTCTTGTGCTGGGGCAGGAGCTGGCCGCCGGAGAAGGCCATCTGGCCCGGGCTCCCCGGCTCGGCGGCGGCGGGGTTGTCCTCGAAGCGATTGGGCGCGGCCCAGTCCTCGTCGGCGGGCAGATAGCCCAGGGCGCGTTGGGCGCCTTCGGGACTGACGTGGGTTTTGGCGACCTCGAAGATGGTTTTGCCGTTGAAGCGGCCGTAGGGCGCCTGAAGTGGCCGGGGTTCGCCGTTCCAGGTCTGGCCGCCGGGGTTGGCCTGGTTGAGCAGGTCGAGGATTTTGACGTCCCAGTGGTGGGGATAACCGCCGTAGGGTTTGGTCTCGACGTTGTTCCACCACATGGCTTCCTGGCCCTTGCTGAAGGTCCAGGTGGACTTGCAGGCCATGGTGCAGCTCTGGCAGCCGATGCAACGGTTGAGATTGAAGACAAAGGCGAACTGCCGGTCCGGGTAGGCCGCCTCGTAGGGGTATTCCATGTCGCGGCCCAGTTGCCAGTTAAAGACGGTGCTCATGGTCGGAGGGTGGATGTAGTGGAAGGTGAGAGTGAGAGTGTGGGCATCACGAGGTTAGTCCGCGGGGCGTACGGATGGACTCGGGGCGGCGGTGGCCCAGGGCACCGGCCGTTGCCAGCGGCTGAAGACCTCGGCGATTTTGCGGCGGACAAAGGCCTCGCCGCGGTTTTCGAGCACCATGTTCACGCCGGTGTAGAACGGGTTGCGGAACAGGGCCAGGAGGCGATCGGCGTCGTAGCCCAGGCGCAGGAATTCCTCGATGAAACACTCGGTCATGGCCTCGGTGGTGTCCTCGGTCGTGAGCAAGCCCACGCCGCGGAGTTCCAGGGGGTCATCGGGGTCGGTTTCGAGTTTGGGCATGGCTCAGAGAAGGATTGCCGGGCGCGGCGCGCCGGCGTTAAGTTGCGGGTGATGACCAGTTACAAAGGCACAGTTCAAAACGGCGTGGTAGTGCTGGAGCCGGGGGCCAAGCTGCCCGAGGGGGCAGTGGTGCGGGTAGAGGTGGAAGCTCCCCCCCGTGCTACGGATGAAGGGTTGGATCCTGTCTGGCAAATGCCCGAGCTGGCGGTGGACACCGGCATCCCTGACCTGGCTGTGAACATTGACCA
>CAYXPA010000184.1:0-4699 GCA_964466945.1 uncultured Verrucomicrobiota bacterium
TCAACCGGGCGCAGGCCAACTTGCTGGACCCCCGCCCGGCCGCCAACAGCCCGGTGTATACCGGCTGGCGGACGCCGCCGGTCAACAGTTGGTTCGAGCAAACGGCGTTCAAAGGCGCCTTCGACAAGGAGCTTTGGTGCGCCGACTGGACCGGTCTGTCGGACAACGAGCACCTGGCCAACGTGGCCTGCTCCACCACCAAGTGCCCGCTGCCTGCGCCGCAGGTGCAGGTCTCGGTGAACGCTGCCGGCACCCAAGCGACGCTCACCTGGGTGGCCGTTGCCGGCCTGCGCTATCAGGTGCAGGTCTCGACCGACCTCGTCAATTGGGTCAATGAAGGCCCGGTTCAAGTCGCCGGTGGCGAGATCACCACCACACTCACCCACGTGAGTTCTCTTGGCGGCATTGGAACCGACAAGCATTTCCGCGTCATCGCCAGCCGGTAGGGAAACCCGGCTGCTGAATACCCAACAAACAAGCACCCGGCGGGGGAGGGGCTGAAGTCCCTCCCCCGCTTTCGCTGAAGTTCCTTGTACGACCAAACAGTCCAATCATCTCGTGACCATGATTCCCCTCCTAGGTATTCGTTGGCCCGTGGATGCCCTTGCGGTGGCAGCCCTCGCCACCTCCGCTGTGCGAGCCCAGACCTTTGGCGTGGATGTGCGCACTTCGGTCAGCGCCACCTCTTCATCCTCTGCCACGCGCTTCTATCTCGACGAAACCCGCACTCCGGCTCCCATCGGCAGCCGGGTGTGGTTTGTCATTGACGTTAACGGCGATGGCGTGCCGGCGAACCCGGTACCCGGCGCCATTCTGGGGCCGGATGACGTCCTTGCGCTGGAAGACAATGTCGCGGGTCAGTTGCCGGGAAGCGACATGTTTGCAGGACGCTACGCTCGGAACGGCCTTTTTCTGCCCGACGTGTACCGCAATCAGACCAACGTGTATGTGTACCTCTGGGCGTTTAAGGCTCCACTGACCGAGGTGCCCCATTACGATCCTCCCGCCGGGGCCTCCTTCGGCATGGCCAAGGTCGCCGCCACCCCCAAGCCCGACATTGGCAACGCTATCTGGCGCGTGGCGGAGGACGTCTTTGCGAACGCCAAAAAAGTGGGGGGTGGGGGAGGGGACCTCCCGCCAAGTATCACAACTCAGCCCCAGAGTCAGACGGTCAACGTGGGGCAGCGGGTGGAATTCACCGTCACTGCCACTGGAACGGCCCCGCTCGAGTATCAGTGGCGAAAGGACAACGCCGACCTTGCTGGCGCCACGAATTCCACGTACGTCATTGCTTCGGCGACCACGGCCGATGCGGGCACTTACACCGTCGTGGTTCGCAACGCTGCCGGGAGCCGGACCAGCGAGCCGGCGACCCTGACCGTGTTGCCGCCGCCTCCGCCGCCGCAAATTGCGGCTCCGAGCCTCGTGACTGAAGACGGGAAAACCTTTCTCAGCATCGCTTTCACCACGATCAACGGTGCCTCCTATCAGGTCCAAAGCACTTTGGACCTGGCAGCGCAGCCGATCGTGTGGACCGACGAAGGGACTGCGGTGCCTGGTACCGGTGCCGTGGTCTCGGTGAGGATTCAAATCGGCAGCGCCGGCCAGGTCAGTGCGCCGCAAAAGTTTTTCCGTGTGGTGACGAAGTAGCAGGTTCTCGGACCCGTTGGTTGGTTGGTTACTGCGTGAGGTTGAAACGGGAGGGCCTTCGGGCCCTCCTTTTTGTTGCGCCACAGCCGGAACAGGCCGGCGGCCCGGGAGCACAAAAAAAGACCAACGCTGGCCAAGTGCGGTGTAGCCGGCGCGCGGGCGTGGCGCCAACGTTGCACCCGCCAAGCCGGGCCGGCGCTTTCCGTCGTGCCCGGAGCACACAAACGTTGCAAACTCGGCCATGACGCACACCAACGACCGCGCCGCCTGGCTCACCGGTGGCGCCGCACGCTGCTCGAATCCGCCGCCACCCGCCGCGCGCCCCTGGCATTTGGTTTTGCTGGGCGCGCCCGGGGTGGGCAAGGGCACGCAGGCCGAATTGTTGCACGAGCGCCTCGGCGCCTGTCACCTTTCGACCGGCGATGTCTTTCGTGCCGCCAAGGCGCTCAGTCCTGCCGAACGCACCCCGGCCCTGAACGAGGCCCTCGAGTATATGCGCCGCGGCGAACTGGTGCCCGATGCCACCGTTCTGGCCATGGTCCGCGAGCGCAAGGATTGTCTCCGCTGTCGGGGCGGGTTTCTCTTGGACGGCTTTCCCCGCACGGTGGCCCAGGCCGAGGCGTTGACCCGGCTGCTCGCGGAGGAGCAAATGACCTTGGACGGGGTGATCAACTACGAGTTGCCGTTGGAGGCGATTGTCGAACGGCTCAGCGGGCGCCGCACCTGCGCACAATGCAAGGCGGTGTACCACGTCACCACCCGTCCGCCCAAGGTACCCGGGGTGTGCGATCATTGCGGCGGTCCGCTCATCCAGCGCGAGGACGACCGCCCGGAAGCCATCCGCGTGCGCTTGGAGACCTACCAGAAAAGCACCGCGCCCCTGACGGATTATTACCGTCGGCAAGGCCTCTTGGTGCCCGTGTCGGCCGAGGGCTCGCCGGAGGAAATTTTTGCGCGCACCCTGGCGGCGTTGAACCACCGGGCCGGCACGGGCGCGAGCGCCGCCTGAAAGTCCATCGGTTGCGTGGTACTGCCCGATTCTGCTTCAACCCAGCCCCGCCCCGGGCTACGTTGCGTCCATGCCGCAACGCTGCTGGCTGGTGAAGCAAGAACCCGCTGATTATCCGTGGGCGCAGTTGGTCGCCGACGGCGGCACCGCGTGGACCGGCGTGCGCAATTTCCAGGCGCGAAATCACCTCCGGGCCATGCAACCCGGCGACCCGGTCCTGTACTACCACAGCGGCGCCGAGCGCGCCGTGGTGGGGCTGGCCCAGGTCACCCGTGCCGCCTATCCGGACCCCACGGCCCGGGACGGAGACTGGGTGGCGGTGGACTTGAAGCCGGTGCGCGCCCTGCCGCGGCCGGTCAGCCTGGTCGAGATCAAGGCCGACCCGGCGCTCAAAAATCTGCCCTTGATCCGCCAATCCCGGCTCTCGGTGATGCCGGTGGGGGACTCCGAGTTCCGCCGCTTGCTCGCCCTGGCGGAACAGCCCACCGAGGGCGCCACCTCTCCACGCGCCGCACGCCCGTCCCGGAGGCCCTCGTGATCAACGCCCGCATCGAACACATCGGCCTGCCGGCGCGTGACCCCGAGGCGCTGAAGGATTGGTACGTGCACGTGCTGGACGCGTGGGTGGTGCTCTCCCGCGTGGGGCCGCCGCCGGCGTATTTTCTGGCCCTGCCGGGCGGGGGCCCGCTGCTGGAATTGTACGCTGCGGGCCGCGCGGTGGCGGACACGGGCGACAACACCCTGGCCGGCTGGCGGCATGTGGCGCTGCGCGTGGACTCGCTCGAGGCCGCGCGGGACGCGCTGGCCGCGCGCGGCGTGGCGTTTCCCGATCCCATCAAACCGGCCGGCGGCGGCGGGCGGGTGCTGTTTTTCCGGGACCCGGAGGGCAACCTGCTGCACCTGGTCGAGCGGCCGCTGGCCACATTTGCCTGAGCCGGACCGCGCGGTGTGATTCCGCCATGAAGCGTTTCGACGCCATCATTTTCGACATGGACGGCGTGATCGTGGACAGCGAACCCCGCCACGAGCGTGCCTTTCGCGAGATTTTCCACGAGCTGGGCTACGGCGAAAACCACGGCATCCATTTCCCGGACTACATCGGCCGCTCGGACCGCGCCCTGTGGCTGGATTTCATCGAAAAACACCGGCCGCCGCACCCGTTGGAAGAACTCCTGGCCGCGAAGCAGAACCGGCTCATCGAAATTCTCCGGCGCGAGCAGCCCATCTTCCCCGGCCTGCCGGAACTGCTCGAGCACCTGGCGCCCCATTATCGGCTGGCCGTGGCCTCGGGGTCCAATCACCCGGTCATTGACGAGGTGCTCGCCATGAAGCAGCTCCGCCGCTTCTTCTCCGTCGTGGCCAGCACGCAAGACGTGGGCAAGACCAAGCCTGCGCCGGACGTGTTCCTGCACGCCGCGCGCCTGCTGGGCGTGCCGACCGCGCGTTGCTGCGTCATCGAAGACTCGGCCGCCGGGGTGACCGCCGCGCGCGCGGCGGGCATGGAAGTCATCGCCATCACCAACTCCCTCCCGCGCGAGCGACTGGTCGGCGCCACGCACATTGTGGACACCTACGCGGAAATCGAGCGGCTGCTGGTGCCGACGTCCCCGGGGCCGGCTCTCGAGCCGGTTGCTCCAACGCCCGCTTCTCCGGCCGCGGCCCCTGCGACGCCGACCCGGCATCCCTTGATGTAGCGTCGGCGAGTGACCGGCTGGCACAGGAGTGGCTATTTTTTCACCGCCATGAAACTTCGCGTTCTTGCTGCCCTGGCCGCCGCCGCCACCTGCTGCGGATTGGCTCGAGCGGACATCGCTTCGTTTGTGCTGCCTTGGAACGACGCCTCGCCCGGCGTCACGGATTTCTCCGGCCTGAACCGCCCTATCACGGGCGCCGAAGACCGGGTGGGCGTGGACGCAGCGGGGCATTTTGTGGTGCGGGGCGAACGCGTCCGTTTCCTCGGTATGAACTTCGCCGGCGATTCGCCGTTCATGCCCACCAACAAGGCCGAGGCGGTGGCGGCGCGGCTGGCCAAGTTCGGCA
>CAYXPA010000185.1:0-4664 GCA_964466945.1 uncultured Verrucomicrobiota bacterium
CAGTTCCCAGGCCGTGTCGCCCAGCCAGAAGAACGGCTGGCCGCTTTCGGTGACGAGGAACCGCCGGTTTTCGCTGACTTTCAACTTCGGCAGCGGCGCGGCGGCCAGGTGGAACGGCATGGCCAGCAAACCGAAGCCAAGCAGTGCGGTCAGGAGGATGTGTTTGTCTCTCATGGGGTGTGATCGGTGGTTGATGGTTGCGGATTCGACAGTGGGGTGAGACTCGGGACTTCACGGCGCGGCCGCTTCCCCGTCCGGCCGGAAGAAGCTCAAGAGGATTCCGGCCAGCACCTGCTCGCCGAATTCGTTCGCGTGAACGGGGTCGCGGTAAAACACATGCGGATGCACGCCGGCGGAGTCCAGGTATTCCGCCCAGGGCGTGGTGAAGTCCAGGAAGGCGCAGCGTTTCTCGGCCGCTAGCGCCCGCAGGCGGCGGCCGTATTCGCCGGTGCCGGAGTGGGGCGCTCGCGCCAGAACGGCGGCATCGCGCGGGTCCGCTGTACCGAACGCGCCGGTGCCCAGGAGGATCTCCACTTCCGGCAGCCCGGCGCGAAGCTGGTCAATCAACATGCCGAGGTCCTCGATGGACCGCTGACTGATGCCGCCGAGGAAGACAACGTCCGGTCGGCGGGGAAAGACGTTGCGTTCGAGGCGGGAGTTCTCGCGGAAATGCTGCGCGCCACCGCCGCCACGCACATAAACGGTGGCCGTGATTTCCGCGCGCGGATACGCCTCCCGGAGCAACGCGATCCACCCCGAACGCATCGTGTCGTTCACGATGCTGTCGCCGATGGCCATGACGTGCAGGCGGCCGCCTTCGGCGAGAATTCGGCGCGTGCGGGCAAGATGCCGCCAGTCCTTGGCCGGGGGCGTAAACGTTCCGGAGGGCATCGCCGCCTGGATTTGCCTCACCTGCGCCAGAGAACGCTCCGGCGACGCAAAGAGGTAATAATCCGGCTCCCCGGGATCAAAGGATTCCGCCCGCACATCGGGTGGAAATTGTGCCGGCAAGGCGCCCTGGGCCGGGAACTTCACCGGCGAATCGGCTTCCAGGCTCCCCGGCCGCGCGCCGCGGCCAGCCGCGCTGGCGGGAGGCGAGGCGGTCGCCTCGAGCGATGTCACCGTCACCGCAAAATGCAGGTCGCGGAAGGTGCAAACGTCCGGGAAACCCAACGTGGCGGGCGGCTGATGCAGACGCGCCCGCCAGTCGTCGGGGAACACCGGCGCGCCCTCGCGCCGGATGCCGTGACCGCGAAACCGGTTGATCGGGTCTGGCGTGTACGTGCCGTAGTATTCGTTGGCCAGGGTCATGCCGCGGTTCTCGGCTCGTTCGAGGAACAACAGCAGGAAGGCGTAGGTGCGGTGCGGCTCCAGCACGAATTCGTCGTCGCCGGTGAAATCGAGCTTCAGGTAATCGCCCCGGTGCAGCGACGCAGGCAGGCGGGCCTCGACGACGCGCAACGGAAAGTAGGTCTCGCCCTCGAGGTAATCGTCCAATTCGGGCGCGTTGGTGCGGTCGAATTTCCCGGCAAAGCCGGGCGTGCCGTGGTCATTCAGCCGCGGCTCGCCGCTCACCGCGAACCACTGCACCGCCACGCGGGCGCCGGGCGCGCCGTCCAGCACGGCGGCATCACCGTGCCCGAGACGCAAAAACAGGGCGTCCAGCCGCGCCGGCCGGTCGCCGGTGCGGAACGTCTGGCCCAGGTCGCGGTCGCGCTGCGGCTGCTCGCGGGCCGCGCGGGCGAAGACGGTCAAGCCCTTGGGCGGATATTTGTTCGCGTCCACCTTGCGGGTGGCGACAAAGCGCAGGCTGGTGTTGCCGCCCGCATCGTCCCGCGCATGATGGACGAGCACCGCCGGATCCCCGTGAGGCGGCGCCAGCGGCTTGGCCGAGGCGGTTATATCTAGCCCCGCGAGGCAGGTGGCCGTCGCGCCCGCCAACAGGAACAGTACGGCGGTCGAGCGGTCAGGCAGCCGCCGCCAACGGCAGGTTCTCGACCGACCGGTGTCCGCGAGGCGATCGTCCAAAGCCTTCATGGCTGACTCTCAGGGGGACGAACGCCGGGCGCGACGCCATCCAGCACCAGCACCCAGTCGTTGCCCACCGCCGCTTCACCGGGCGGATCGAACGCGCGCTCGCCCCGGTTTTCCAGAACTTCCAGGAAAGTGGTTTCGCCCGTGCGCGGATTGAACCAGGCCGCGCGGAGGCGGGCGCCGGTGATGACGCCCAGCCGCACGGTGAACGGCGCGCCTTCCGGCGAGTAAACGAAGGCGTAGCTCCTGCCGCGGGTGGCGCGACGGTGCGCCGCGCCTTCGCCCGCGCCGCCAACCAGCAGGGATTGGTCCGGCACGCGCTCGAGCACTGGCCGGGATTCGATCAGCCGGCGGAGGTGGCCCATCTGGGTGGCGCTGGGCGCGGCGAGAGCTTCGCGCCAGGTGAGGCGCGGGTCGAGCAACGGTTTGCGGGGAGGTTCATACATCTGCCAGATCGCGTTGTGACCGTAGGTGTGGCCAAACGCCCCGGCGAACACCGCCCAGTAGGCGGCGCGCCGGGCGTGGTCGTCCGTGGCCGGTTGGGTGGAACGATGTGCGGCGCGCAGATGCGGCGGCAGCCAGGCGGCGGGAATGAGGGCGTTCGGATAACTGCTCTCCAGATCAATCACGGGCTTGATCGGCCGGCGGTTCCAGTGTTTCTCGATGAACCGCCAGCTTTCAACCAGGTCGCCGTGGCTGGACTGCGCCGAGGTGAAGTCCAGCCAGGGTTCGTCGTGCAGATAGTCCGACACATGTCCCGGGCCGGAAGTGTGATAGGTCATCAGCACGGCGTCGTAATCCTCGCGGCCCGCCACGCCCAGCGCGATGCCCCGGGCCAGTGCGCGCCGAATGGCCACGGCTTCCGGCGTGGACGGCGCCTTGTCGCCGCCGAGAATCCAGATCACGTTCGAGCGCGCGCGCAGCCGTTCACCCAGAAACCGTCCGTATGCTTCCGCGTTCGCCACGTTGAAAATCCCATCCACCTTGCCGTCGAACGGCGAGGAAGTGACGTATTTGCCCCAAGTGGGCAGGAACCCCACATACAAACCGTGCGCGGCGGCGAGGTCCAGGACCTCGTCCACGAAGTCCCAGTAATCGTTGGCCGGTCCGGGCTTCACGTCGGGACGGGCCGGGTCCCGGTCCAGCAGCGGCAGGTGGCCCTGGCGGTTGGGCACGGTGAGGCCGTCGAGTTCGGCGAGCGCCACGGCCTGGATGGCATTGAAGCCGCGGGCCGCGCGGTCCTTCAGGTAAAGCTCCGCCTCCGCGCGGTCGAGCCGGTGGAACAGTTCCCAAGCCGTGTCGCCCAGCCAGAAGAACGGCTGGCCGGCCTCGGTGACCAGAAAACGCGAATTGTCGCTGACCTTGAGCCGGGGCAACGGAGCGGGGTTCACCGGCGCGTCGGCCAGCGCGACCGCGAGCACACCCGCGCAAAGCCCACGGGAACTCAGGCGTAGTCCGGAGCGGATGAAGCGTTTCATGCTCGGGCTTGAGCCGGTGCTCACCGCAACGGCGCGATGTGGTTGGTCATCCATTGGTAGTCTTGGAGCTCCGAGGGGCCGATGAACGGGATGTTCGGATAGGGGCGGTCCGTCGCGCCGTCCGGGCGCTTGACGGACTTGCTCAGGCCGGGCGTGCGCCACTTGCGGATTTCCGCGTGCCCGTCCGCGAAGCACAAGCCGGCGGCGTTGCCGTGGCGGCCCGAAGGGGCGTCGAGCCAGATGTTGCGGTTGTACGCGTTCATGTTCTCGAAGGGGAAGTAGTGCGCATCGTTGATGCTGTTTTCGTGCTCGTCCAGCAGGATGTACACGTCCGTTGGGCCGGGCCCGGTCAGGTCGGCCAGGCGGCGGACGCTCTTGTATTTCGTGACGGGGGTGACCCAGCCGCTGGGCGGGCCCAGAAAGGCGTTGGCCGCGAAACTGATCACGCGCGGCACCAGTTTGCCCCCGGCGCGGAGCCGGCTCTTGTCGGCGGCGCAGCGAAACGCCTCGAGCGAGGTGATGTACGGCCAGGTGGGACTGTTGGTGAGGATGCGCGGGTTGGCGCCGTCGGTGCCCTGCCAGTCCCAGCCCCCTTCGACCCACACGGGCGGGTCGGTGGGGTTGAGGCGGGTTGGCCCCAAGGCCACGTCGTTGTGGTCGTCAGCATACATGCGCCAGCCCAGTGCGACCTGGCGCAGGCTGTTCATGCAATGGATGCCCGTGGCCTTGGATTTGGCGCGGCTCAACGCGGGCAGCAGCATGCCCGCGAGGATCGCGATGATCGCAATCACCACGAGCAGTTCGATGAGTGTAAAGGCGGCCCCGGGGCGGACCGCCGGAGATGCGGATTGGGCTTTCATGGGCTTGTTGCGGTTGCTTCATCGGGTCGAATCCGCCGCCGTCCCAGCGCGCTCAGCAGCCGGCTGCGCACGCTGTCCAGCAGGACGGCGACGAAAATGATCCCGCCGGTGACCAGCGGGTAAAGGTAGGGGTCGGCATTGAGATTGTGCAGGCCGTTTTCGACCGCCTGAATCAACACCGCGCCAAAGGCCGTGCCCGGCCAAACCCGGCCGCGGCCGCCGAACAGACTGGTGCCGCCCAGCACGGCGGCTGCGATGGCGCTGAATTCCCGGTTCATGCCGAAGGTGGGCG
>CAYXPA010000186.1:0-4566 GCA_964466945.1 uncultured Verrucomicrobiota bacterium
GTTCCGATTACGGTGAACTTGCTGCCTTCAGCGAACCTCGCGGTGCAGTTCGACCGCGTGCCGACGAATGTCCTCACGTCGGTGGCGGCCGATTTCGTGCTGCGCGTGACCAACGCCGGCCCGGGCGCGGTCGGCTCGGTGGTGCTCCGCCAGTCGCTGCCCGCCGGCGCGCTCGTTGCCGGCGTTTCAGCCGAAGCGCTTCAATGGGTTCAGCGCGAGGGTGAGCTGAACTGCCATCTTGGCAACGTGCCCGGCAAGGCGAGCGTGGCCGTCACGGTGCGACTGGTCTTCGAGGTCGCCGGGGAATTCACAACCATCGCGGAGACCTCGGCGGCCGGGTTCGACGGCGTGCCCGGCAACAACCGGGCGGAGGCAACCGTGGCGGTGCGCGAACCTGCCCGCTTGCACGCGACATTTCACGAGGGGTGGGTCGTGTTGTCGTGGTCCACCAATTTCTCGGGCTACCTCCTGGAAAGCAGCATCAGCCTGGGCGCGGACCCCACGTGGGAATTGGTCGCGACGCCGCCGGCTGTGGTGGCGGACCGACTCGAACTGCGGGTCAGTCCCGCGGATGCGGCCCGCTTTTATCGCCTGCGCCAAGGCTCGCCCCGGCGGCGGGGACGGCCCCGCCGCCGTGATGGGTCGGTCGGCTTTCAGTCGCGGCGCAGACGGAAGAACCGGGCTTCCCCGTCGGTGCTCAAGTCCACTTCGCCGGTCCCGTTGACGGGCTGCCAGGCTCCGCCCAGCGCGTCCGCTGCTTCGAGCACGGCGCCGGTCGGGACAGTGAGCCGCAGGGTGCCCGGCGCCGGTCGGGCATGTAGTAGTGTCAACGGCCCGTCGTCCAGCGGGCCGATATTGGCGTAAAACGCCCGGGCACCGGTTGGGTCAAGGGCCGCGATCACCACGCGGTTACCGCCCGCTCCCGCCACAAACAGCGAGGTGACCGGACGCGCATCGAGCTTCGTCGCCACCAGGACAGGTTCGATGCCGGCAGCGCTCGCGGCGAACACGGCTTTACGAACCCCTGTCGGCAGATTCAGGTTGCCGGCGAGGAGCACCCGGCCTCCGGCCGCTGGCAGGAAGCTGGACTCGATCGCCTGCACCGTGCCGCCGCCGTTGACCGCCATGCCCGGACCCGCAATCCGCCGCAGCTCACCGGCGCGCCATTCGAGCACCTGGCGGGCAAATCCGGAGTTGACGGTGAGATAGACCGAGCCGCCGGCCGCAGTGGCGGAGCCGATCGAACGCACCATGTCAGCCGTGCCGGGGATCACGTCGTCGCGCGCCAGCAACCGGGTGACTTCCCCGGCGGCAGTCACACGGAGCGCGACCTGCTGCCGGAGTCCGGCGGTGGCTGCCACAAAAAACACGGTGTCTCCGTCAAAGGCCAGGCTCTGGAACTGGATCGCCGCGGTGCCCACCACCGGCAGATCCTGCGTGCTGGTGACGATTCGGGTCAGTCCGGATGCGGTGGTGCGATACAGCGCGGATTCCGTGCCGATCTTGGTGCCGAAGACGATCTGTCCACCGGCCTGCACGGCACCGTAGAAGAAGTTCGGAAACCTGTTCTCGCCAAACCCGGGGGCCGCCATCGTGGTGTCGGCAATCACTTCGAGTGCGCCGTCGTTGACGCGGTAAAGCCCGACCGGCTGGGCGACACCGTTGATCAACTGCCAGCCTGCCACCGCCAGCGGCTCGTCGGGTGCGGCGTCCAGCAACGTGAAACCTTCCGCTTCGCCCAGACCGTTCGGCAAGAACATGCCGGCTCCGAGCAGACGTGTCAGAGTCCCATGGTCCCAGGCAAAGATTCCTGCTCGCGGACTGCCCGCCGGGCCGCCGGCAAAGAGCAGCCGGCCGTTCGCCACCCGGAAGGCGGCCTCGCCGATGCGCGACAGATCGAAGGGCGTTTCGGTTCCCGGCACCGGCGTCGCCGGGGTCAGCACGGCGGTGAACCGGCCACCTTGGAACACCGGATTTGGGGCGGCGGGATTCACCGTCACCACGGCCTCGGCGCTGACGACCTGTCCCCAGGCATTGCTGACCGTCAAAACCCACCTGGCTGCTGAAGGTGTCGGGCACGCCCAGCCCGGGCAGTTCCGTCGCCGTGTCCGCCACGGCTTCAAGCGCGCCGGCCTTCACCCGATACACGCCGCGGAAGTCGTCCGTGCCGCCGGTGAACCGGTGCGCGGCGATCACCGCCAGCGCGTCGCCGACGAGGAAAGGCTCGCCCAGGACATTGGCCGGTTTGCCGCCGGAGTTGGGCAGCAAACTCCCCGAAGCCAGCCGCGGGATGAAGTCCGTGCCGCCGGTCAACCACAGCGCGTCCGCGCGGCCGGTGCCGGCGGCGATGACCACCTGGCGGTCGGTCGTCGTGTTGCGCGCGAAGCCTTCATAGAAATATTGCAGCGCGCCCGCGGGCGTGGCGGTTCCCGGCGCGGCTACGCGGGTCAGCGGCCCGCCCCGACCCCGGAACACCCCGCTGGCGTTGAGGCCGTTCAGCGTCGCGAACACCACCGAATCTCCCACCACCTGTGCCCGGCCGAAGCCGGAAATGAATCCGGCCGCCGGGTCATTCGCATTGGCCCGGCTGATCTGGATGAAGGGGCCGGCCAGCGTAGGTGGGGGGGCGTCTGAGCCGTCGCGCGAATAACAGGGAAAAGCCCGGCGGCGGCCAGCAGGAATGGAAGACCGAACCGGGGACTGCGGCGTAAACCCACGGATGAGGCATCAGTCTGCACGCTATGAGCATAACGGGCTGGCCTTGCTCGGGGCAATCCCCGGCAGAGGCACTGCGACGTGCGGCGCATCAGTTTATGGGAGGCGGTCATCTCTGACGTAGCGCAGGTTTTCCAACCTGCCGTATCGCCGACTTCCAGTCGGCCGGCCCAGACCGGTCGTTACCGTCCGGGAGTTCGCCGGGTTGGCGGATTGGAAATCCGCGGTACGGCAGACTGGGAAGTCTGCGCTACGGTATCGCCCGCCCGGCGACACGCTGTCAGAAAATGAAATGCGCCGTGCGACGGGCGCGCGGCAAATGGCTTCTGGCAATCCCGGTCCACCTGCGTTAAGAGTCTGGCCGGCATCGGCCCTGATGCCGCCGTCAGGCGTGGGTGACCCTGTCCAATCAAGGTCCGGTCCTCCTGCGGTCGTGAAGGCAGTGCCTTCGCCCGCAGGAGGGCTTATTTTGCCGTTGGGGCTGGCACTGGCTGCGGCGTGGTTGGCCGCCGGCTCGGTCGGGCTGATGGCGCATCCGCTGCGGCGCATCCTCACCGGGCTGCTGGTGCTGGCGGCGGGAATTATCGCCCGACCGCCCGGGCCCGCGATCGCGGCTGGTCGGGGGTTTTACTGGTGGGGGCTGCTGGCGGCGTTCGTCCTGCTGGCGGCGCCGCAGCCGGTGGTCAACGTGCTCGCGCCCGCGGTGGTCCTCGCCGTGCTGGCGGCCACGCGCCCCGGGGAGCAGCGCGCGTTTTGGGCGGCGGGCGCCCAGGCCGTGTTGCTTTATGCGGTTTACCAGTTCTGGGTGACGCTCGTGCCCTGGGGTTGGATGGCAGCCGATCGCGTGGCCCGGTGGCTCGGCCGGGCGGTGAGCTGGGTCAGTCCCTGGCCGCTCGAAGTAGGGCGCACTTATGCCGGGCTGGATTTCTTGGTGCTCACGTTGGCGTTTGGCCTGTTGTCGGGCTGCGCTACGGGCGCGCGCGGGCGCCCGGGCCCAAGATGGGGCGCATTGGCCCTGAGCGCGGGTTTGGTGCATCTGGCCTACCTCTTCGCCGTGGCCAGCTTTCCGCGCTGGCGG
This sequence comes from uncultured Verrucomicrobiota bacterium, assembly GCA_964466945.1. Taxonomy (GTDB): domain Bacteria; phylum Verrucomicrobiota; class Verrucomicrobiia; order Limisphaerales; family J093; genus DSVZ01. Next base: position 3,794 of record CAYXPA010000186.1, read on the forward strand.
GAGTGGTTGCCCGTGCTGGAGACGCCGCCGCGAGTGCCCGGACTGCCGCCCGTGACCCGGCCCCTGGCCGAGATTGCGCTGTGGCAACTGCCGTGGCTGGGACTGTTTCTGCACGCGCCGCTGCTGGCTTGGTGGGCGTGGCGAGCGGGCAGGGCAGGGATCGGCGTCGCGAGTGCGGGTCCGGCGGACGCGCCCCATCCGGTCGCACTGCAGACTCCGGTGGGCCGCTGGGCCTGGCTGGCGCTGGCCCTCGCGGTGGCCGTGCCGGTGGTGATGTTGCTCAACCCCCGTCCGCTCAGCCTCCAGGGCCGCAAGATTGTCGTGTACGAGAAGGGGTTCCTGAACTGGCTCAAGCCCCGGCACGGCGAGTACGGGCGGCTCAGCGTGGGCATGTACGGCATGTGGCCGGCGTTTTGCGCCAGCTACGGGGCGCAGTGTGTGATTTCGCCGGACCTCGCGGAGTCGGACCTGGCCGGGGCGGACCTGCTGGTGTTGATCTTCCCCAACCGCCCGTGGGAGCCGGGCCAGTTGGAGCGCATCCAAAGGTTTGTCACCAGCGGCGGGTCGTTGCTGGTGCTGGGCGAGCACACGGTGCGTGAAAAGGACGGCGGCAGCCGGTTCAACGAGGTGCTCGGCCCCACCGCCATGCAGGTGGCCTTCGACTCGGCCATGTTTGCCGTCGGGGGCTGGCTCCACTCGTATCAGGCCCTGGCCCATCCGGCTGCCCTGGGCATTCGGGATGACCGCAACCAGTTCGGCGTGGTCATCGGCGC
>CAYXPA010000187.1:0-4412 GCA_964466945.1 uncultured Verrucomicrobiota bacterium
GCTTCTTCCTCCGCGGTTACCTGGCTTGGAAACGCGGCGACCCCGCGGCCGCCCGCCACTTTCTGGAACAAGCCCGCGCTGCGCTCGGACCGGACTGGCAACCCAAGGGCGCCACCAGTGAAGGCGACGTGAAACGCAAACAGCACATCGAAACCTCGCCGCTCACCCCCTGCTGGTCCGCCTGGGACGGCCGTCCCGACCCGGCCACGGCCTTCACCGCCCTCGAAGCCCGCCTGCAGCGCCCTCAGTAAGCGGGCTGCGCGCGACGGCGGACGCGATGGAGAGCGGGAGCGAGCCCGGACGCAGGGCAATCCGCGACAGCGGTTCGCCACAAGCCGTCGTTAGTCCCGGTGCGCTTCGCGAGTTGACCTGCAATGTTTCACCGTTTGCGTCGCCGCTGCGCGGCGCCCACCGGCCAATAGGCGCATTGTCCCCCGATGGACCCGCCGGCCCTGCGCGCACATTGTTCCCAAAAGGCAGGCCAACCCGCCCGAAGACCGGGAGGCGTGATTCTGAGCCGGAGCAAGTGAGTCCTGCCCTGACAGACAGCCGCCCGCGATCGCACAGCCGAGGCACGCGCCGCGCGCGCACTGGAGGTTACTCGACCGCGGGGAGGATTTCACTGAAGCCGCCCGGCCAGTTGGCGCCGCCGTCGGGCGAGAATGCCTGCCAGAGGCGCGGTTTGGCCGGGTCGGGAATGGTTCCCTCCGGAACGGTGGGCGGCCATCCCCGGCCGAAGAGGCGCAGGCTCAGGCCGTCGGCCTCGAGCGTGGCCGCGGGGCCCGAGCTGAACACGGCGCCGGGCACCACCGGTTCCCAGGCGCTCCAGGTGACGCCGTCATCGGTCGAGACGGCCCGATAGAAGCCGTAATCCAGTCCGCGTCCGAAGGCGTAAATCACCCCGCCGTCGAGCGACGTCACGGCAGCCGGCGCCGCGTTGAAGGCGCCGTCGCCGACGGGCCACCAGCCGGCCCAGTTGGTGCCGCCGTTGAACGAGTAGGCGTGCCAGAGACGCTTGTCGGTGCCCAGCCCGAAGGCATGGACGATCAGGCCGTCGAACGACGTGGCCACCGCGGGCGCGGATTTGAAGACACCCCCCAGGGGCGTGGCCGTGTCGGGCCAGGCAAGACCGCCGCTGCGGGAAGTGATCGTGTAGTACGCGTCATCCGCCCCCATGGCCACGAGGTGGATGGTCGAACCATCGCCGGAGGCCGCGGCCGCCGGGGCCGAGGCAAAGGTGCGCTCCGGTCCGAACCGGACCCAGGCGACGGGCCAGGTGTTGCCGCCGTCGCTCGAGGAGGCCCGCCACAGGCGCTGGTCGGTGCCCAGGCCGAAGGCGTCGAGCCGCTGGCCATCCGCCGAGATCACCACGGCCGGTCCGGAGCGGAACACCCCCTGGCCGATGGCGGGGAGCAGCGGCTGCGTGAACGAGGCGCCCCCGCTGAGCGAGGTCATGCGGGTGAACTCGGTCGGGGTGTTGCCGTGATTGTCACCTTGCAGGACCACCAATCGTCGCGCCAACGGGGTCATCGCCGCGGCGGGTCGGGAGACTTCATACTTCGGGGCCAGTCCCATCGCCCATTTTAGGAAGGGCGCCGGGTTTGGGAGGTCCACGTGCGGTGACTTCTTCTGCCATAGGGTTGCCGTGAGGCCGAACCAGACATCTTCGGCCACGTGCCACTCGGGCGGGTTGCCCGGGCCGTGGCCCATGTTCACGAGGAAGAAGCGGCTCGTCCCGACGATCTCCGGGTCGGAGCAGCCCACCACCGCGTCCAGGCGTTTGTAGCCGTAGGCCAGGGCGTAGTGGGGCGGGTCGCACAGGCACAGGCCGATGCCGATGATCCCGGGCCGGCCCTGTTTGATGCCGTTGGCCACGTACTTGCCGCCGCCCTCCCAGTCGGTCATGCCGCCCGGCGGCACCCAGGACGAGTCGGCGGTCACGCCCACGAAACCCGCCCCGAACTCGTTCATGGGCGGGGGCAGCACCGGACTCCAGACGCGGGCCAGATACTCCCAAAAGGCGCTGACCATCTGGTCGGGATAGGTGCCGCCGCCGTCGCCGAACGGACTGCACATCACATTGCACAGGCCGTGCAGGTCGCGGTACACGTCGGTGATGATTTCCTGACTCTCGGGGTCGCCGAGTTCCTCGGGCGCATCGCTGTTGTTCAGGCTGGCGAGGTCGAAACGAAAACTCCCCGGACTGCCCGCGCCGCTCTTGAGGCGGTAAAAGGCGCTGGGCACGCCGTGCCAATCCCACCAAGCCAGCAGCATGGCCAGGGCGGTCGGGCCACAGCCCACGGCCGGACACCACTCCGGGAGGTCCAACTGCTCATACCGCGGCTGGTCCTCGAACGACGCCGAGCCCGCGTACCAATTCTGCTCCTGGATCTTCCCGCAACCATCCGCATGCAACCGGAGGGCGCCCCGGGCACCCGCCGACACCCGGACGGTGTGGTGTTCGACGCGCCCGTCGGCAAACCGCACCCGCAGAAGCTGGCTGCCGGGACGCACGGCGGTGATCTCCACGCCCCCGCCGCGCGCGAGCCGCACCGTTACCACTGGCGCGTCGTCATCGTCGGCGTCCACCCGCACGTTGCTCACCGCCTCATGGGCAAAGTGAGTCGCGGTCTCGTCGGGCCTCAGTTCAATGGCCGGGCGCGCCCCGCCGCGCGCCAGCGTCCACCGGGCCGCCGCCTCCTGCCGCCGCCGGTCGCGCATCTGCTGCCGCAGCGGATTGCTGATGAAATCCTCCCGCAAGGCCGCATAGCTGTCGAACGCCACGAGGTTGACCTGGGTCCGGGGTGGCGTGGTGCGGGTGCCGGTTTCGCTGTCGAACCGCGCGGCGCGGAAGGTCCCCTCGTCCGGCAGGTCGCCCACGATGCGTTGGGGCGCGGTGCCCAGCGCGGTGAGCCGCTGCCCCGCGGCGTCCTCGGCCACGACATAGGCCGGGGTGAAGCGCATAAACTTTTTCACCTCGCCCGCGCCGGCCTTGCGGAGCAGTTGGTCGGTCTTGGTGGGGCCGCGCGTGGAGAACTCGACGATCGGGAAATCCTCCTCGGTGAGCGAGAGGAGGAGGTACCCGCGCTCGTCCGTGGGATCGTTCGCCCCGACCACTTTCAGTTCGACATAGGCAGGCTCGCTGCCCTGACGGTACCCCGGGTCGAAGATGTGCCTGGCCTCGGGGGCGAACGCGGCGTCCTCCCAGTTGCGCTCCTCGGCGGTCCGCGAACGGGGTTCGCCGATAAAGGATTCCAGATGCCGCGCGGCGAGCGCACGCAGTTCCGGCGGCACGCTCTCGAGCGGCACTTGCGCGGAGGGATCGAGCGTCGCGGACGGGGGCGGCAGCGAGGCGACGGACACCAGCCGGTAGAAGCGCTTCGTCTTGAACTCCGCCTGAGCCTCGCGGAACACCAGCGCGCCGTTCTCGATCAACACCCCGCCCGGGACCAGGACCCAGCGACGCAAATCGTCCGAAGCCTCCAGTCGCAGTCCTTCCGCGTCCGCCGGAGCAAACGGACGTCCCGGCGCCGGGTCGAAGCGCCACTCGAACTGTTTCTGAGCCGGCAACAAGGCCACGCGCCCGCCCGGATTGGCCGCCGGGGTGACTTGCACCACCGCCCCGTCGCTGACCAGCGTGCCGAGTTCGCTCGAGACCCGTACCGAGTAGGTCCCGGCCTGGGCGCGGGTGACAGGGTCGAGCCGCAGCAAGGGCCGCGTCGCGCCGGGGATGTCCACGCCGTCTTTGCTCCATTGGTAGGCGAGGCTGGCGCCCTCGGGGAGTTCGGCCGCCACGCCCACAAACAGGTGGTGAACCGAGTTCTCGGTCAGCGTGAGGAGTCCCTCGGGTTGCAGCACGATGCGGGGCACCCGGGGCGTGGTCTCGGCACCGCGCAGCCGCATCACGCCGTTGAGCACCGTGTGTGCGACCCCGCACAGGTTGCCCCCCACGGGGCCGATCTCACTGCCATGACCGGGACATTGCGGCTCGAACTCGTAGGAGTGCAGCTCGTGAACCGATCCGGTCACCGGATGGCGCCATTCCCGCGTGGTGATCTTGGGAGCGCCGGTGGGCGGGGTGAACGGTCCCGAACTGAAACTGCCGCCCACGATGGCGCTGCCGTCAGGCAACATGGCCAGCGCCCGCACCGCGTTCATGCGCGGTGCCCGATAGCCTTCATCCAATGAACCGTCCGCGTTTAGCCGGACAAGGTTGGCCGCGGGCAGGCCGTTGAATTTCTGGAAAAAGCCGGCCGCGTACACGCGTCCGTCGGGCAGCAGTCCCAGGGCATTGACGTTGCCCTCGGGTCCGGTCCCAGCATCGAAGGACAGGTCCAGTCCGCCATCCGGATGCAGTCGCGCGAGCTGGTTGCGTGGCACGTTGCCCCAGCGGGCCAGGGACCCGGCGATGA
>CAYXPA010000188.1:0-4303 GCA_964466945.1 uncultured Verrucomicrobiota bacterium
GACCGGATGCCGCCACCGGAATCGAAGCTCGCCTTGTCGGCGGACGAGCGGGCCGTGCTCCGGCGCTGGGTGGCCGAGGGCGCGGAGTACCAGGAGCACTGGGCTTTTCGCCCTGTCCAGCCCGTCGCGGTGCCGCCCGCCGGGGCCGGATGGGCGCGCAATGAGATTGACGCGTTCATCGCCGAGCGGCTGCGTCGGGAAGGATGGCGGCCGGCGCCCGAGGCCTCCCGCGAAACGTTGATCCGCCGCGTGAGCCTGGATCTCACCGGCCTGCCGCCCGATCCGGCGGAGGTGGAGGAGTTCCTGGCCGACTGCCGGCCGGATGCCTACGAGCGCCTGGTGGACCGTCTGCTGGCCTCGCCGCATTATGGCGAGTGGATGGCGGTCGAGTGGATGGACCTGGCGCGCTTTGCCGACACCTTCGGCTATCAGGCCGACGTGGACATCGACTTGTCGCCCTGGCGCGACTGGGTGATCGGGGCCCTGAACCGGAATCTACCGTGGGATGAGTTTCTCACCTGGCAGCTTGCCGGGGATCTGGTCCCCCACCCCACCCGCGAGCAGATCCTGGCCACCGCCTTCAACCGCCTGCATCGCCAGACCAACGAAGGCGGCAGCATCGAGGAGGAATTCCGCGCCGAGTACGTGGCCGACCGCGTCCACACCTTCGGCACGGCGATGCTCGGCCTGACGCTCGAATGCGCCCGCTGCCACGACCACAAGTACGATCCCATCAGCCAGCGGGATTACTACCGGTTGGCGGCGTTCTTCAATTCGATTGACGAGAGCGGGCTCTATTCCCACTTCACCCGGGCCACGCCCACCCCGGTCCTGCTCCTTTGGCCGGAGGGCCAGGAAGCACGCCACGCCGCATTGCAGCGCCAGATCGCCGAAACGGAGGCCCGGCTGCGTGGGCGGCGCGAGGCCGCCCCCACCCCCGAAGCCCTCCCGGCTGAGGCGGCCCGGGTCAGTCCGCCGCGGCCCGTGGTGTCGCTCTCGTTCGAGACGATCACCGACCAGCGCACCCCCGACGCCGCCGGCACGAATGTTGTCGAGCTGCACGATGGCCCCGTCTTGGTGGACGGCGTGGTGGGCCGGGCGATGCAGTTCGACGGCGACAATTTCGCGGTCGTCAAGGGCGGCGGGGTTTTCCGGCGAACCGATCCCTTCAGCTTCAGCCTCTGGCTCCGGCCCGCGGAGGCCCAGACGCGGGCCGTCGTTTTCCACGCGTCGCGCGCGTGGACCGATTCGGGAAGCCGCGGGTACGAGCTGGTGCTGGACCAGGGGCGGCCCTGGTTCGCCTTGATCCACTTCTGGCCGGGCAACGCCCTGGCCGTCCGCGCCCGGGACGCCCTGCCCCTTCAGGAGTGGACCCACCTGACGGTCACCTACGACGGCTCGAGTCGGGCAGCCGGCGTGCGGCTGTATCGCAACGGACGGGAGATGCCGGCCGAGGTGGTGCGCGATCAGCTCTCCAAGGACATCCGTCACCTCCGCGAGTGGGGCGACAGCGACGTCGGCAACGTGTGGCTCACCCTCGCCGGGCGCTTCCGCGACAGCGGCTTCAAGGGTGGGCAGATGGATGAGTTTCAGGTCTTTGACACCGAACTGACCGCGGCCGAGGTGGCCCACCTGGCCGCAGCCGGGAAGGCCGCGCCGGTGCCCGACGCCGCGACGCTCGGCGCGCATCGTCGGGTTCGAGCCGATGCGGTCTATCAGCGACTGCTGTCCGAACTCCGGAGCCTCCGCGAAGCGGAAGACGATCTCGTGACCCCCGTGCGCGAAATCATGGTCATGCGCGAGCTGCCGGAGCCGCGCCCGACCTACCTGCTCCGGCGAGGCGCCTACGACGCTCCCGGTGAACGGGTCGAGCGCGGCACGCCGGAGCGCATCTTCGCCTTCCCGCCGGAGTTGCCACACAATCGGCTCGGCCTGGCGCGCTGGGTGACCGACCCGCGCCATCCGCTAACCGCCCGCGTGGCGGTGAACCGCATTTGGAAACTGCACTTCGGCCGCGGCCTGGTGGCGACGAGTTGGGACTTCGGCACGCAAGGCCAATTGCCCTCGCACCCGGAGCTGCTCGACTGGCTGGCGAAACGTTTTGTGGACTCCGGCTGGGACCGAAAGGCGCTGCACCGGTTGATCGTCCTGTCGGCGACCTATCGGCAGTCGTCCGGAGCCGCGCCGGAACTCCTGGCGCACGACCCGGACAACCGGTGGCTCGCGCGCGGGCCCAAACACCGCCTGGCAGCCGAACAAATCCGCGACAGCGCGCTTGCCGTCAGCGGCCTGCTGAACCGGCGGCTGGGCGGGCCGAGCGTCAAGCCCTACCAGCCCGCCGGCGTCTGGGAAGAATCCGGCACCGGCAAAACGTACACCCAGGACACCGGCGACAAGCTGTACCGCCGGAGTCTCTACACCTTTTGGCGGCGCACGGCGCCGCCGCCGAGCATGTTGACCTATGACGCCACCAGCCGCGAGAGCTGCACCGCGAAGCGCGAACTGACCGCCACGCCGCTCCAGGCCCTGGTGCTGCTGAACGATCCGCAGTTCCTCGAGGCCGCCCGGGTTCTGGCCGAACGCCTGATCGCCCTTCACCCCGGCGAGGGGGACGCCCTGATCCGCGACGCCTTCCGGCGGGTGGCCGGCCGCGAGCCGGACCCGCGCGAAGGCGAGATTCTGCGGCGCCTGTACGAGGAGCAAGCGGGCCACTTCCGCGACCACCCCGGTGCGGCCGAGCAATACCTGGCCATCGGGGAACACTCACGAACCACCGCGCTGCCGGCGCCCGACGTGGCCGCCGCGGCGGTGCTGGTCAGCGCGTTGATGAACCACGACGAATTCGTGATGAAGCGATGAGCCCCTCTTCCCGTTGCGTGGGTCCGGTGCCCGCCGCCGGCCTCAGTCGGCGCGCTTTCCTCCAGCGGTTCGGCCTCGGCCTGGGCGGCCTGGCCCTGGCCGACCTCTTGGGCGGGGAAGCAGCGCCGGCCGGCGCCACCAGCGGGGCGCCCGATCGCGGCCTGCTCGGCGGGCGGTTGCATCATCCGGCGAAGGCCCGGCGCGTCATTTACCTCTTCATGGCCGGTGGCCCGTCGCAGTTCGAGACCTTCGATTACAAGCCGCTGCTCAACGAGCGCAACGCCCAGGAACTGCCCGCGTCCGTGCGCATGGGCCAGCGGCTCACCGGAATGTCCGGCAACCAGGCGACGCTGCCGCTGGCGGGTTCGCTCTTCCGCTTCGCGCAGCATGGCCGCGCGGGCACGTGGGTCAGCGAGCTGCTCCCGCACACCGCCCGGGTTGTGGATGAACTCTGCGTCGTCCGCTCGATGTACACCGAAGCGATCAACCACGATCCGGCCATCACCTTTCTCCAGACCGGCTCCCAACTCAGCGGCCGGCCCAGCATGGGCGCCTGGGTGCATTACGGCCTGGGCAGCGACAACGCCAACCTGCCCGCCTTCGTCGTCCTGATCACCCCCGGCAAGGTGGACCAGCCGCTGTATGCGCGGCTCTGGGGGAGCGGTTTTCTGCCCTCGCGTCACCAGGGAGTGCAGTTCCGCTCAGGCAAGGAGCCCGTGCTTTACCTCGGGAACCCGCCGGGCATCTCGCCCGAGTCGCGGCGCCTCATGCTTGACCGGTTGCGGGAGCTGCACGAACACGCGGCGGGGAGGCTGGGGGATGCCGAAATGGATGCCCGCATCGCCCAGTACGAAATGGCCTACCGGATGCAAACCAGTGTCCCCGAGGTGATGGATTTGTCCGGCGAACCGGAAAGCGTCTTCCAGCTGTACGGCCCGGACTCGCGCAAGCCCGGCACCTTCGCCGCCAACTGTCTGCTCGCCCGGCGGCTGGCGGAGCACGGGGTGAAGTTCATCCAGCTTTATCACCAAGGTTGGGACCAGCATGGCAACCTGCCCGCCGCGATCCAGGTCCAGTGTCGCGAGACCGATCAGGCCGCGGCCGCGCTGGTCACCGATCTCAAGCAGCGCGGGCTCCTCGAGGACACGCTGGTGGTCTGGGGCGGCGAGTTCGGGCGGACGAGCTACTCGCAGGGCAAGCTCACCGCCACCGATTACGGGCGCGATCATCACCCGCGTTGCTTCACAATCTGGCTGGCGGGCGGCGGCGTGAAGCCCGGCTGGGTCCACGGGGCGACCGACGACTTCGGTTACAACGTGGTCGAGGACGGTGTCCATGTGCACGACCTCCACGCCACGATGCTGCACCTGCTCGGCGTGGATCACGAGCGCCTGACCTATTTCTATCAGGGTCGCCGCTTCCGCCTCACCGACGTCCACGGCCG
>CAYXPA010000189.1:0-4208 GCA_964466945.1 uncultured Verrucomicrobiota bacterium
TGTCGGTAGGGCCGCGCTGCGGCGCGGCCGGGTGGACGGCGCCGGCGCAGCGGCGCCCTACCTCATGGAGTGCGCCTGCCTGCCGTGCTTCGCGTGGCGTCGGCAGGCCGGCTTGCCGGCGTTGTCGGTAGGGCCGCGCTGCGTCGCGGCCGGCTTGGGCGCCGTCGGCAGCACTCAGGGTGCGTGCGCTCCAAGCCTCATGTAGCCATTTCGGGTTCAACCAGCCTGCGGCCGGGGTGCCTTCGCCCCCCATCGGGTCGTGATGCGCGCGGAAGCGAAACCACCCGATGTCATTTGCCTTGACGTCAAGGGCAAATGGCCGTACTTACGCCCACGCTTTTTGCGTAAGCGCGCATGGATGTCGGGAATTTGGGCTATGAACGTTTCGACGGGGTTGGGTTTTTGGGGCAAAGTTTTTCATCACTTTTGTCTCTTCAAGTGCTTGACCACGCTGGGCCGTGCCCAAGTTGCTTGGGTTGACATGGGGTCCCCGAGAGGCGTGTCTGGTTTCAATGCTGCCGCCTTGGTGGGGGAGATACCCGGTTCGAAGGGCCCGGCCGTCTTGAGTGGTTACCCCGGCCGCAAGCCCGAGGGGACCTCCATGGCTGACGATCCCCCCGCGACTTTGCCGATACCGGGGCGCCCGTTGGCCGACCTTGGCAACGTAACGGTCCAGCCCGAGCCGGGACGGGGCTTCCATCGTACTAAACACCCGTTACCCGCCAGCCGGGGCGAAGCCGTGGCGGGCAACGACGAGGCCCGCGTTACCCCAGCCGGCGCGGTCCGAGGTACGGCAAGCCTCATCCCGACCCCGCTCGAGCTGGCAAGCGATTCCAGCGCAGGCGGCCTCTCCGCTTTATCCGGCGCCTCGGTCCCGGACCAGTCGAGCATTTCTCTGACGCCTGCTCCCGCCCCGCGCTCCGGCCAACCGTTGAGTGGCGGAACGAGCGGCCGAGTCCCCGTCGTCCTTGATCCACCAATCCCGGTGGCCGTGGCCACTTACCCATTCACGGGCAACAGCCTGGCCTCGTTTGACGCGGACCCCTTGAGCACAGCGTCGAGCCTGTCGGGTACGGGTCTGGGCACTCTGGGCTTCAACGGTATTTACGGCGTGCCCGCACCCTCGCTATTTTTGGCAGCAAACCCAATTCCCAACAGTTTCTCGCTCTCTTCCTACCTGAGCTTCACCATCACTCCCGATCCGGGCTACGTACTGAACCTGGATAGTTTCAGCCTGGAGACCGCCAAAGTGGACACTTTCACCGGCAGCTACACGGGTTTCTACCAGGTTCGTTCTTCCGTGGACGGGTTTACCAGCGCGGTTTTGAGCGGGACGATAAGCTCGGTCGCGCCCACGTTCAGTGCTGCCAGCACCACGCTGGGGCCAAGTTTCCTGAACCTCGCCTCGGTTGAGTTCCGCATTTACATCTGGGACAACAATAACGGGGCGAAGAACGGGGTTATGTTGGACAACATCACGGTGGTGGGCGGCGTGGCGGTCATCCCCGAGCCGTCCGGTCTGGCGGCGGCTGCGGTTCTGGGGCTGGCCGGGCTGGTGGCGGTCAAGGCAACCCGCGGTGGGGCGAGACTCCGTCGAGCCCGGCTCCCGGGCAGTCTGCGGCCAAGGGAATAACCCTGGCGCAGCGGCGCCCTTTTCTCGCCGGAAGGCGAGCTTCCCCAAAGCCGGCGAGGACGCCTGCGCTCGGCGCCGACGGAGGGGGTCTTCCGGCAACGGAGCTTGAGCCGCCCCGGGTTCACCCCTAGAACGGGCGCGTGAAGAAATCGCCGCTGCCCTCGCCGCCTCCGGTTGTCCCACTCACCCCCGGTCTGCGCCGGTTTCTCCTGGCCACGGCCGCGGTCACCGGCGGCGCGGTGATGGTCATCGAAATCCTGGGCGCCAAGCTCCTGGCGCCGTACTTCGGCACCTCGCACTTTGTGTGGACGGCGCAGATTGGGGTCACGCTGCTGGCGCTGGCGCTGGGGTACGCGTGGGGCGGCTGGCTGGCGGACCGTTCGCCTCGGCCGGCCTGGATTTACGGCGGCCTGCTCGTGGCGGCGGCGTGGTTGTGCGGGGTGGTGCTGTGGGTGGAACCCATCGCCTACGGCTGCCTGCGCTTCGAGCTGGCCCTGGGCTCGCTGGTGGGGTCGGGCCTGTTGTTCTTCGTGCCGCTGGCGTTGCTGGCGATGGTCAGCCCGTTTTTTGCCCGGGTGTTGACGCGCTCGCTCGAGCAGGTGGGCCGCAGCGTGGGGCGGTTGATCGCCCTGGGCACGCTGGGCAGCGTGGCCGGCACGGTGCTCATCAGCTACGTGGTCATCCCGCGCGTGCCGAACTCGGTGAGTCTGTACGCCTGCGCCGCGCTCTTGGGCGGGCTGGCGCTGGCTTACTTCGCCGGATGGCAGCGGGCCGGGCTGGCGCCGACGGCCCTGGCGGGCGGCCTGGCGCTGCTGGTGGGGGGGCTGGGGGCGGTCCGCCCGCCGTTTGCCGACCTGCCCGGCTGGCGGGAGTTGTACCGGGGCAACTCGAACTTCGGCCTGTTGCAGGTAATCGAGAGCGAAGACGGCGCGCGCCGGTATTACCTGAACGACCTGCTCACCCAGAACAGCTACGCCCCGGCCGAGCGGCAAAGCGTCTCGCTCTTCACCCACATGCTGCACGGCCTGGGCCGCGCCTACGCGCCGCAGGTCGAGGACGTGTTGTGCATCGGCCTGGGCGTGGGCATCGTGCCGATGCAGTTCGCCCGCGAGGGCGCGCGCGTGGACGTGGTCGAGATCAACCCCGCCGTGGTCCCGCTGGCCGAGCGGTTCTTTGACTTCGAGCCCGCGCGCGTGCGCCTGGTGATCGGCGACGGCCGCTACTTCGTGGCCCGCGCCACCCACCGCTACGACCTGATCGTGCTGGACGCCTTCCTGGGCGATTCCTCGCCTTCGCACCTGATGACCCGCGAGGCCTTCGCCGCCATGCGCCGCTGCCTCAAGCCCGGCGGCGTGCTGGTCATGAACACCATCTCGGACCTCGGGCCGGGGCGGGATTTCCTGGTCGCCTCGCTGGCGCGGACCCTGGGGGCGGTCTTCCGCAACCACCGCGTGCATGCCGCCGGCAACGGCAACATCTTCCTGGTGGCCTCGGACCAACCGAACCTGGCGCCCCGGCGCACGCCGGACTTCGCTCGGATGCCCGCCGCGGTGCGGTACCAGGCCGAGGAAGCGTTTCTGGGCGTGCGGCGGGTGGACCCGGCCCACGGGCGGGTGCTCACGGATGACTTCAACCCGGTCGAGTTCCACGACGCGGTCAACCGGGTGCAACTGCGCCGCACCCTGGCATTGGCATACCGGCCGCGGTGACTCCCCACCAACGGTCGCCCCGCCCGCCCGGCCGGCCGCACGCACGCGCATGAACGAACTTGCCCGGCGCTGGTTCTGGATCGGTTGCGGCTTCGAGGCCGCGCTGGGCCTCTTGGCCCTGCCGCTGGGTCACGGGCTGGGGGTGGACTGGGCGGCGCTGACACGCTGGAACCCCGCCCGAGACGCTCTCGTGGGCCTGGCGGTTTGCCTGCCGCTGCTGGTCCTGCCCTGGGCGGTCTGGCACGCGCCCGGGCGCGTCTTCCGCGAAGTGCGCGCGGTGGTGGAAACCCATTTGCGTCCGGTGCTGGGCGGGTGGTCGGTGGCCCAGATGCTGGCGATCGCGCTGCTGGCGGGCGCGGCGGAGGAAGCCCTTTTTCGCGGCGCGCTCCAGGGCGGGTTGACCACGCGGCTCGGGCCGGAGGCCGCGCTGGGGGTGGTGTCGGTGCTCTTCGGTCTGTGTCACGCGCTCAACCGCGCCTACGCCCTCCTGGCCACGGGCATGGGGCTGGTACTCGGGCTGGAGTTTCAGGGCACCGGCACGCTCTGGGCCCCGGCGCTCACGCACGCCGCGTACGACTTTTTCGCGCTGCTGTATCTCGTGCGGTGGACCCGCCCCGGATGCACTGCCACACCGACTGCAAATCGGCGCTAAGCAGACACGGGTGCGTGCTTGCCGCTCCCGACTTCCACCTCCGGTATCCGGCATCTGGCCTACGGCATCCGGTATCTGGCCTCCGGTATCTGGCATCTGGCATCCGACATCCACCTCCTTACTCCTCACTTCTCGCTTCTCACTTCTAATCGGATAGATCGCCGCTGCGCCGGCGCCGTCCACCCGGCCGCGCCGCAGCGCGGCCCTACCGACA
>CAYXPA010000190.1:0-1465 GCA_964466945.1 uncultured Verrucomicrobiota bacterium
CCGACCGCGTCACGCTCATTCGCCGGCTCAGTCTCGATCTGATCGGCCTGCCGCCCACGCCGGCCGAGGTGGACGCTTTCCTGGCCGACCGCGCCCCGGACGCCTACGAGCGGCTGGTCGAGCGGCTCCTGGCTTCGCCACACTATGGCGAAAAATGGGGCCGGCACTGGCTGGACGCCGCCCGCCACGCCGACACCAACGGCTACGAGAAAGACCAGCCCCGCACCATCTGGCCGTACCGCGACTGGGTGATCCACGCCTTCAATCGCGACCTGCCTTTCGACCGGTTTACCATCGAACAACTGGCGGGCGATCTGTTGCCCGACGCCACGGACGAGCAGGTCATCGCCACCGGCTTTCTGCGCAACTCGATGTACAACGAGGAGGGCGGCGTGGACCCCGAGCAGTTCCGCGTGGATTCCATCGTGGACCGCGTGGACACCATCGGAAAGGCGTTCCTCGGCCTGACCCTCGCCTGCGTCCAGTGCCACAGCCACAAGTACGACCCTGTCAGCCAGCGCGAGTACTACCGCTTCTTCGCCTTCCTCAACAACGACGACGAGCCGGACTTCGAGGTGCTCACGCCCGAGCAACGCGCCAGGCGCCACGCCATTCTCGAAGAAGCCGCCGCGCTCGAACGCGAGACCCTCCGCGCCGACCCCGCCCTGTCCGCGCGCCTGGCCGCCTGGGAAGACGCCGCGCGAACCGCGCCCGGCCAGTGGACCGTGCTCAAGCCGGACGACTGGCACGGCCAGCCGGGCATCAAGCTCGAGTTGATGAGCGACCACTCGCTCATCGCCCTGGCTCACAACCCCGGCGAAGCCACCTACGTCGTCACCTTCCGCCCCGGGCTCTCGAACCTCACCGCGCTCCGGCTCGAGGCCATCCCGCACCCCAACCAGCGCGCCGGCGGCCCGGGACGCGCCGAGAACGGCAACTTCGTGCTCTCCGAGCTGACCGTCACGTTGGCCACGCACCGCGACGACGAAAGCCTCGAGCGCCGCGTGCCGCTGCGCCGCGCCTCGGCCAGCTTCGAGCAACCCGGCTTCCCGGTCGCCGCCGCCATGGACGGCACCGTGACCAATCGCACCGGTTGGGCCATTGACGCCGGCCCGCACCGCCGCGGACAGCCGCAGCAGGCGGTCTTCGAGTTTGCCGAGCCGCTCACCGTGCCCACCAACCTGGTGCTGCGGCTGAAGCTCGAGCACAAGCACGGCGGCGCGCATGTGCTGGGCCGCTTCCGCATCGCGGTCACCACCGATTCTCCGCCCGCACCCGCCGACCCCGTGCCGCCAGCGGTGCGGGCCCTCCTGGCCAAACCCCGCGACACGCGCACCGAGGCCGAGCAACTGGCCATCTTCCGCCATTACCGCACCACCGACACCAACCTCGCCGCGTTGAACGCCCGCGTGGACGCGCTCTTCAAGGACTGGCCCACCGGCCCGCGCACGCTGGTGTTGACCAA
>CAYXPA010000190.1:1565-3933 GCA_964466945.1 uncultured Verrucomicrobiota bacterium
CCGCTGACCGCGCGCGTCATCATGAACCGGGTCTGGCAGGTCTATTTCGGCGAAGGCCTGGTGCGCACGCCGGAGGATTTCGGCACTCGCGCCGACCCGCCCACGCACCCGGAACTGCTGGACTGGCTGGCCACCGAGTTCGTGCGCCGCGGTTGGAGCCTCAAGGCGATGCACCGGCTCATCGTCACCTCGGCCACGTACCGGCAATCCTCGCGCGTCACGCCCGAACTGCGCGAGCGCGACCCGTACAATCACTTGCTCGCCCGCGCCGCGCGCTTCCGCGTCGAGGCCGAGACCGTGCGCGACATTGCCCTGGCCGCCAGCGGCCTGCTCAGCCTCAAGATTGGCGGCCCGAGCATCTTTCCGCCCATCCCGGACGGGGTGTTGAGCCTGGGCTACGGCGCGCCGATGGAATGGAAGGTCAGCCCGGGCGAGGACAAATACCGGCGCGGGCTGTACGTCTTTTGGAAGCGCACCGTGCCGTATCCTTCCCTGCTGGTCTTCGACGCCCCCAACGCGGACTTCGGCTGCGTGCGGCGCGTGCGCTCGAACACGCCCTTGCAGGCATTGACCACCCTCAACGACGCCGTGTTCCACGAGGCCGCCCAGGCGCTGGCCCTGCGCGTGGTGCGGGAGGGCGGCCCCACCGAGCGCGCCCGCGCCGTGTACGCCTTTCGCCGCTGCACCGGCCGGCGGCCGTCCGTCACCGAACTCGAGGCGCTGTTGCGCTTCGTGGCCGAGCAACGGGCGTACTTTGAAGACCGCACCGCCGCCGCCGTGCGCGTGGCCGCGGCCGACCCGGCCAACCCGCCGGCGGACGTGAATCTGCACGCCGTGGCCGCCTGGACCCTGGCCGCGCGCGTGCTCTTGAACCTGGACGAAACCCTGACCCGCGAATGAACCTTCCCCTGACTGCCGAACTCCGGGCTGAACGGGCGCGCTGGTTGAGCCGCCGCTGGTTTTTCCGCGAATGCGGCATCGGTCTGGGCTGGATGGCGCTGGCGCACTTGCTGGGCCGCGCTTCGGAGCGCGCCCCGGCCGCGCCGGGCACCCCGGCCAATCCCCTGGCCCCGCGCGCGCCGCATTTCGCCCCGAAGGCCAAACGGGTCATCTACCTCTTCCAGGCGGGCGCGCCCAGCCAGATTGACCTCTTCGACCACAAGCCGACGCTGGCCAAATACGACGGCCGGCCCGTACCCAAGGAGGTCGTCCAGGACCAGATTTACGCCTTCATCAAACCGGACGCGGCCCTGTTTGCCTCGACCTTCAAATTCGCGCGGCACGGTCGGAGCGGGGCGGAAATCTCCGAGGCCTTCCCGCACCTGGCCACGGTGGCGGATGAGTTGTGCATCATCCGCTCGATGAACACGCACGCCTTCAACCATGCCCCGGCGCAGATTCTGATGAACACCGGCTCGACCCTGTTCGGCCGGCCCAGCATGGGCGCGTGGGTCACCTACGGCCTGGGCAGCGAAAGCCAGGACCTGCCGGGCTTCGTGGTGCTCAGTTCGGCCGGCGGCACCAGCGGCGGCGCCTCCAACTGGGGTTGCGGCTTCCTGCCCACCGTGTACCAGGGCGTGCCCTTCCGGCGCAGCGGCGACCCCATTCTCTCGCTCTCGAACCCGCCCGGCGTCACCCGCGAGCAGCAACGCCGCAGCCTCGACCTGCTCAAGGAACTCAACGAGCGGCGGCTCGAGGTCACCGGCGACCCCGAGATCGCCACCCGCATCAACGCCTACGAGATGGCCTTTCGGATGCAGGTCAGCGGCCCCGAGCTCATGGACCTGAGCCGGGAAAGCCCCCAAACGCTCGCGCTCTACGGCGTCGAGCCGGGCAAGCCCGGTTACGCCCTGAACTGCCTGCTGGCGCGGCGGCTGGTCGAGCGCGGCGTGCGCTTCGTGCAACTGTTCCACGAGGCCTGGGACCATCACTCCGAGGTGCACAAGGGCATCAAGGACCAGGCCGCCGCCACCGACCGCGCCACCGCCGCATTGATCCAGGACCTCAAACAACGCGGCCTGCTCGACGACACGCTGGTCATCTGGGGCGGCGAATTCGGCCGCACGCCGATGGTCCAGCACGATCCCAACGGCGGCTACAATCAGGGTCGGGACCACCACCCGCAGGCGTTCACCATGTGGCTGGCCGGCGGCGGCGTGAAGCCCGGCCTCACCTGGGGCGAGACCGACGAACTGGGTTTCCACGTCGTGCGGGACAAGGTCCACGTCCACGACCTCCACGCCACGATCCTGCACCTCTTGGGCTTCGACCACACGCGCCTGACCTACCGCTTCCAGGGCCGCGACTTCCGCCTCACGGACGTCCACGGCGAAGTGGTCAAGGGCATCCTGGCGTAACCGCGCCGGGC
>CAYXPA010000191.1:0-3861 GCA_964466945.1 uncultured Verrucomicrobiota bacterium
GCGTGGTGGCGGTGTCGCGGCCGCCGGTCAGGAAATACAGCGCGCCGTCCTGGGGGCGGATCACCAGGTCGGTGATCGGCAACGGCGAGCCGGCGAGGAAAACTTCGTTGCTTGCCGTGTAGCTGGAACCCGCCGGCGTCAGGTGCAGCGCAAAGATTTTGCCGTAACTCCAGTCGCCCATGAACAGCGCGCGTTGGTAGCGGGCGGGGAACCGCGCGCCGTACCCGAAGGCCAGGCCGGTGGGCGAGCTTTCGCCGATGTCCAACACGGCCGGTTGACTGTCCGCGTAGTAGTCGGGCCATTTCGCGCTGCCGGTCCGCCAGCCGAACTCGGCCCCGCTGGTCACGTGGTTGACGCGGGTCGGGCGGTACCACGGCGTCCCCAGGTCCCACTCCATGTCGGCGTCGAACGTGAACAATTCGCCGTCGGCATTGAACGCCAGGTCGTAGGGGTTGCGCAAACCGACGGCGAACAAATCGAACGCGCGGCCCTCCGGATCGAGCCGGACCACCCAGCCGCCGGGGCGGTTCGTCCGCCACACGCCGTCGGTTTGCCCGAGGGCGGGAACCAGACTGTCCATGGCCCAATGGCGCGGCACACGGGAGATTTCGATCCGCGGCAAATACGTGGCGTTGCCGGCCAAGAGGAACAGCGAACGGCCGTCGGGCCCCGGCACGATCGCGTGCGGCCCATGCTCGCCCTCGCCTTCGAGCGCGCGCAGCAACGTCACCTCCTCGAACTGGTCGTCGCCATCCCGATCGCGCAGCCGGTACAAGCCCGAGCCGCCGCCGTCCTTGGGGCGGTTCACCACGACGTAGAGGCTGTCGAACGCGTAGAGCAATCCTTGCGCGCCGCCAAGCGCGACCGCCAAGCGCTCGACGCGGGCCGTTTCGCCCGGCAACTCCGGCACCGTCACGCGATAGAGCGGCCCGAATTGAGCGGACACAATCAGCCGCCCGCGCGGGTCCGGGGTCAGGCATACCCACGAGCCTTGGTCCTCGGGCACGCGCAGCAACGCCTCGACGCGGAAGCCGGGCGGCACCTTGAGGGGCACCGAGGGAACGGCGGCGGACGGTGCTTCCGCGGCAGGGAGGGCGCCCGGCGTCGCGCCAAGGACCGCGGCCATCAAACGCAACGCACGGGCAAACGGCAGCTTCATTCGGCCGCGACGATGGCCGGCCCGGGCCGCACCTTCAAGGGCACCGGCGAGTTTCACCCACTTCCCAGGGAAAGTTTCCCGGGACCGACCTGCTTGTTGTCCGGGCACAACGACCACGGCACTTGGAACGAGAAGCCTGCCCCGACCGCATGAAATGCCTCGAGCTACCCCGGATGGTGCCTGGGTGCGGCGAGCGTAACCCGGTTGGCCCGGCCGGCGTCTTCGCACTCATCACAATGCCGTCCGTCGGCGCGGTGGTTTCGTGCGACGAACGGGCGCAGAGATGCTGGACCGGACCTGACATCCGAGTTGCGCAGGCTCGGGGAGGTGGTTTGTGTCCGTACACTTCGCGAGTCGCCACCCCGGGGTTCACCGCCGCCAGCGCCGCGGGCCGGCAGAACTGGCATTGCAGTTGCGACAAAAGTACCATCATGAGCGACTGCGCATTGAATCCAGCGCCAGAGGGGCAAACCAGGTTTGTCGAACTGGCCAGCGGCAGGGAGCGGCCCATCCTGTCTGTCCGGCCTGCCCTTTCCAGCACGATGGCCCCGTGGCCCGACGTGTTTGTCGAGGAATACCAACCGCAGGGCGCGGTGGAACATCGGAATGTGGCGCCCGCGCAGCATCACCTGGTCATGCACCTGGACCGGCCAACCCGGATGGAGATGAATTGGGACAGCGTGTGGCGCCGGTACCACTTGCAGTCCGACCAGCTTTTCTTCTGTCCGGCGCAGATGCCGCTCTCGCTGCGCTGCCCGCGGGCCGGGCGTTTTTTGACCGTCTCGCTGGACCCGTCATTTGTCCGTTGCCTTGCGGCGGAGATGGGGGCCGCTCCCGCCAACGGTGAGCTGCCGGCCCGGCCGCCGTTTGGGGATCCGTTCATCGTCTCGCTGATCAATTGTCTGCGCCGGGAAATCGCCTCGGCCTACCCGGGCGGTCGGGCCTACGGGGAAAGTTTGGCGGCGGCCCTCGTGGCCCACCTGTTGCGCGAGGGGGCCGGCATTCACAGCAGCGACGGCCCGGCCGGGCGCGGGTTGAGCCGGCCGCAGCTTCGCCGGCTGGACGCCTACATCCAGGAGCATTTGGCTGAGGATGTTTCCCTCCAGACCCTCGCCGACCTGGCCGGGGTCAGCCCGTTCCATTTTTTGCGGCTGTTCAAGCGGACCACCCGGCGCACCCCGCATCGGTACCTGCTGGAACGTCGGTTGGAACGCGCGCGGGAGCTGCTGCGCCGGGGCTCCCTGCCCCTGGCCGAGGTGGCGGTCGAGGTCGGCTTCTGCGACCAAAGTCACCTCACGCATCACTTCAAGCGCACCTACGGTCTGACGCCGGGCGAATTTCGCCGCCAGCACGGCCGGGCTTGAGACGCAAGCCGCCCGCGGGGGGACAGGGGGAGCGCATTTGGGCGCAGGGTTATCCCGCCCGGGGCAACTTCCCACAAGATTCCCGCGCCAGCGTCGCTTAGTTTGCGCGCCAGTTGCACCATGCTCATCGGAGTTGTGTCTCGAAAACTTTTTGCCCTGCGGGAGCGGAGCAGGGCGCGCGGTGGACCTTCGGGACCGCTCCGGTAAGCCGGTGCCCGCGGGCGCACGGCCGGGAATCACCCCGAGGCGGCCCCGCAGCCACAGCACAGACAAAAACCATGAACACATCCCCAAACAAAACCCGCAGGTGGTGGACTGCCGCCCTGCTGGCCGGCGCGGGCCTTGCCCCGTCAGCCCTGGCCGGGAGCGCCACCTACGACTTCAACTCCGATCCGGGGTTGCAGTTTGTCGGCAACGCCGAATGGCGCGCCAGTGGCGGCGTCAGCGGCAGCGGCTACGTCGCGCTCTTCGACGCCGTCAACAGCCAGTATGCCGCCGTCCTCATCCCCGACTTTGACGCCGGCATGGTGGTCAAAGCCTTCACCTTCGAGGTGGACCTGCGCATCGGCAACCCCGTCGGCAACGATGGCCGGCCTGCTGACGGCTTCAGCGTCAACTACGCCCGTGCCACCGACCCGGTGGTGCTCGACCTGGACCAAGAGCCGCCCGTGGTCAACTGGAACAATTACGCCATCCCCGGGGCCCCCGAAGGCGGCACCACCACCGGGCTTTCGATCTGCTTCGACACCTGGAGCGGCAACACCTGGCCCAGCGGCGAGACCGACATCGAGGGCATCATCATCCGCGTGGACAACGAGACCAAGGCCCGCGTGCCCATGCCCACGCGCAACGGCTCCTGCACCGACGCCACCAGTCTGCAGACCGGTCCGTATAACCCGGACCTCAGTGGCGCGCCGGACGAGCTGTGCTGGGCCCCGCTGAAGGTCGAATTGGCCGAGAACGGCGAACTAACCGTGACTTGGAAGGGCACGGTGATCGTGGACAAGGTGCAAACCGGGTTTTCTCCCAGCCCGGGGCGCATCGTCTTCGCCGGCCGCACCGGCGGGGCGAACGAAAACACCCACATTGACAACCTGCGCATCACCACGGTCCCTGCGGACAAGGTCATCATTGGCCCCGCCACTGGCACCCCCGTGGGCTTCTCCTTGCAACTGATCAACTCCGGTCCGGCCGTGGCCGATTTGAGCACGCTGCGCCTCGAGTATGACGGCACCTTGGTCACGCCCAAGCGGACGTCTTTCACCGCGCCCAACACCTACCTGGACTGGTGGGACCTGGCCAATCCGTTGGCGCCGGGCAGCACGCACACGGTCAAGG
>CAYXPA010000192.1:0-3590 GCA_964466945.1 uncultured Verrucomicrobiota bacterium
CAGAAGCGCGGCGGCGGCACCTTCACGGATTCCCTCGACGCCCTCATCGCCGAACGCGGCGAGGTGGAGTACCTCGCCGAGGCGTCGCACCAGGAGACACCGGAGCGCCTGTTCCAGCGGGCATGGGCGGAGACGCTCCTGGCGCGTGTGCTTGATCGGCTGGCCGCCGAATGCGCCGAACGCGGCGACTGGCGGTTCGACGTGCTACGGCCTTTTCTGAGCGCGGGCGAGGAGCCGCCTGCCCTGGCCGAAGCCGCCGCGCAACTCAACCTCAGCTTGGCCGCGTTCAAGTCACTCCTGCACCGCTTCCGCCAGCGGTACCGCCAGTTGCTGCTCGAGGAAGTCGGCCAGACTGTCGGCAGCGCCGGCGAGGTGGCCGAGGAACTGCGCGGGTTGCTCCAGGCACTTCGGGCGACGTAGCCCGCGGGAACCGGCGAAACCACGAACCCTCCGCCAGCCAACACGGTGTCTCTCTGAATGCCGGATGATCCAAAAGTCTGTTCCCGCTGCGGTTCGCCGCTGGGGCGTGACGTGGGGGGCGGCGTGTGCGCGGCCTGCCTGATCGCGGACGCCCTGCCCGCGGCGGAGGGATGGGCGGCGGCGGCGTCTCAGAGCGCAGACGTCAACGCGCCCTTCATCCAGCGGTTGGGCGACTACGAGTTGTTCGAGGAAATCGGCCGCGGCGGCATGGGCGTCATTTACAAGGCCCGGCAGGCGGGGTTGGACCGCGTGGTCGCCTTGAAGCTGTTGCTCGCCGGCGAGTTTGCCGACGCCAAGGCCCGGCAACGTTTTGTCCGCGAGGCGCGGATTGCCGCCCGGCTCACGCATCCGGGCATCGTCACCATCCACGAGGTGGGCGAACACCAGGGGCGGCCGTATTTCGCGATGGAGTATGTGCCGGGGCCGAACCTCGCCCAGCGCTGCCACCACGGACTGCTGCCGATGAACACCGCGGCGCGCTACGTCGAGCAACTGGCGCAAGCGGTCCACTACGCCCATCAACACGGGGTCATCCATCGCGACCTCAAGCCGGCCAACATCCTCGTCACCCCCGACGATGAGCCGAAGCTCACCGACTTCGGCCTGACCAAGTCGCTGGTGGATCCCACCCGGACCCTCGAAAGCGCGGGGTCGCCGAATTTCATGGCGCCGGAGCAGGCCGACTCGACGCTCGGCCCGACGGGCACGGCCACCGATGTCTTTGGCCTGGGCGCGGTGCTCTACTTCTTGCTGACCGGCCGGCCCCCCGCCCTGGGTGAGACGCTCTCGGAAACCCTCCACGCAGTGGTGGCTTGCGAACCGGTGGCGCCGCGGCAACTGCGCCCCGCCCTGCCGCGCGACCTGGAGACGATCGCGCTGCGCTGCCTCGAGCGGGAACCGGCGCGCCGTTACGCGAGCGCTCTTGAAGTCGCCGAGGAACTCGCGCGCTGGCGAAACCACGAGCCGATTCGGGCGCGACAGGCCACGCCAGTGGATCGGCTCACCAAGTGGGTCCGGCGCCGGCCGATGGTGGCCGGGCTCGCCGCCACCCTGACCCTGTCGGTCGTGGCGGGCCTGGGCGCCACCGTGTGGCAGGCCCGTCGTGCCGTTCGCGCGGCGGATCAGGCTCACGCCAACGAACTGGCCGCCCGACACCAGGCCTATGCGGCCGACCTCGCTCTGGCCAATGTCGCCGTCGAACAGGAGCGTTGGGGCGAGTTGGAAGTCATCCTGAATCGCACCCGGCCCAAGCCCGGCGAACCGGATTTGCGGGGTTGGGAATGGCGTTATCTGTGGGGACTAAGCCGGCCGGATTTTGCGACGCGCCTCGGACCGGTGGCTTCCAACCGGGTGGTCTCGGTGGCGGCGCTGCCCGACGGCAAGACGTGGGCCTTTGGCCTGCGCGAGGGGGGATTTGTTCTCTGGGACCTCTCCTCCAGGCGATCCGTTTACACGCACCCCGAGCCGATCAACCGCATCCAAGTACCCACCTCGATGAAAGGCGAGTGGGCCGCCACTCGTTTGTGCGCCATCCCCGGAACCGGTTGGCTTGCCTTCACGGATTGCCGCGGCACAAACGACTCCCATGTCCGCATCTGGGACCCCACCACGCGCACCGTGGTGCGTTCGCTGCCGCTGCCGTGGATTCCGCGTCACCTCGCGGTCAGCGCCGACGGGCGTTGGCTGGCGTGCAGCACCATGAGCGCGGACGGGCGGGTGTATGTGTTCGAGGTCGCTACCGGTCGGCTGATCCAGACGCTCTCCGGCGTGGCCAGGTCGAATTACTCCGCCGGCAACACCCTGGCCTTTTCCCCGGATGGTGGCCTGTTGACCCTGGACGACCACCCCGGTCACGTCCGTGTGGTCGAGGTGGCTTCGGGGCGGGACCGGCTCCGCCTGCCCCAGGGCGAGGACTTCATTCTCGGGGCCGGCTTTTCCCCCGACGGTCGTTGGCTGGCGGTGGGCAGTGGCTTCGTAACCAACCGTGTGCGGGTCTGGGACACACAGGTTGGAAAACTCGAGGCCGACCTGCCGACCGGATGGCTGGAGCCCGAAACGCTGCAATTCGACTCGGTCGGCCGGCGTTTGCTGGCGGGGCCGTGGATTTGGAGCGTGCCGGATTTCAAGGTTGAGCGGCGTCTCCATGGCGAAGGCCGCTTTCTCAGAACGGCACGGCTGGGTGACGACGACCGCACCTACCTCATCGAGGGGCAGCCCGGATGGCTGCTCGCGGGTGACCTGGCGGAACAGCCTCCCCTCCGCGGCCGCACCCTGGTTGAAGGCGTCGGGGATTGGACTGGCTTCGTGAACAGCCGGGGTCTGACGTTTGTCGGGACCAACGGGATGGTGCATGAGGCCCGTCCGCCACATTACCATCCCACTCCGTTCCCAGACCTGGGCACGAACTGCACCACCGTGGACGCCTGGCCGGAAGGCAATTTGCTGGCTGTCGGCCGCCGGGATGGCCGGGTCACGCTCCACGCGCTGGACAGTCGTCAGCTCCGGGGCGAGTTCTCCCTTGGCGCCGGCCCGGCGGCCGCCCTGGCACTGCTGCCGCAGCCCGGACGCCTGATCGTCCGCGACCCGCAGGATAATCTCCAAGTCTGGGCGCTCGACCCGCCGGTCCGTTGCTGGCAGGTGCCGTTGGAAATCCGCGGCGCAACACGCTACCTGCACCGACCTTCGGGCCGTCTCTACGAGGCTTTTCTGGATGGACGCCTCACCCTCGTCAACCTGCTCGCCCAGCAGGTCGAGCACCGGCAGTTGGACCTGGGGGTGATCAGCGGAGTCGCCATGTCGGGGGACGGGCGCCATCTGCTCGTGGTGCCCCACGAGGACAACCCGTGGGTGTTGGACGCTGACTCCCTGGCAGCGGTGGGCCGGTTTGACCTGGCGAACTTCGTCGCCCACCGCGGCGCCTTTTGGCCCGACGGGCTCCGGTGTGCGTTGTCGGGCGTGGGCGTGCGGGTGATGGACGTGGCCTCGCGCCGACTGCTGCTCAAACTGCAGGCGGACTTCGGCTTCGGCACTTACGTCGTCACGTCGCCCGACGGCGCCGACCTCTTCCAGTCAGGCGGCTACCAGCAAATCTGCGTTTGGCACGCCCCTTC
>CAYXPA010000193.1:0-3576 GCA_964466945.1 uncultured Verrucomicrobiota bacterium
CCGCCCCACATGGCCTGGAGCTCCCGGATTTCGGCGTCCACGTCCTCGGGGCGCGACACGGTGTCGGCGATGATCGCGCGGATGAACTCCCCGTACCGGCGACGCAACCGGTGCAAGGCCACGTCCACCGCGCCGACGCTGATGCCCAGTTGGGCGGCCAGCCCGGCCCGGGCCGGACCGCCCGCGGCGCTCGTCAGCGCGGACTTCAGCCGTTCAAACAGCTCGGCCCGGCCGGTCCGGGCGTAGTCATCTCGCAAGGCCGCCAGGGCCTGCTCCATCACCGCCGCGGCCCACCGCCGATCGTAAAGGCGCTCGGGGGTTTCCGCAGTGACCGGCTCGCACCGGTACCGTTCCTCGGCCGACAGGGCGTCCAGCGCGACGACCGCCGCGCCGCCCCCGCGCTTTTGGCGCCGGGCGCGCCGCCATTCGTTGGCCAGGTAATGACCCAGGGCCGCGAGGAGGAACGTGCGAAAACGACCCTTCTCCGGGCTGACGGTGGCCAGGTCCTGCCGCGCCAGCAGTTGGGCAAAGAAACCCTGGGTCAGGTCCTCGGCGTCCTCGGCCGAACAGCCGCGTCGCCGCACGTAGGCGTAGAGCGGATACCAATACGCGCGGCAGAGCCGTTCGAGCGCCTCGCGCGCGACCGCGGAGTCCGCGCGCCCCGCCGCCAGCACCACGCTCCAGTGGGTGGTGTGGAAGCCGGTCGAGCTTTCGACCCCGGGCGGCCGGTTTTCGGGTGGGTGCATGGGCTTGCGGGACGCCCCAACATCGCCGCGGATGCCGCCTTTGACAACTGCCAGTTGGCCCGGAGCACTGCTTGGGACGCTTTGCCCCATGATGGCGGGTTGGCTTTGACGCTCAGGATGTGGGTGCCGCCCTACTCGTGGATGATGACCGGCGCGGCTTGATTCTGGCAGCGGGCCGGGTCGTCGGCCCGGCGGGCGAATTCGTGACGCTGGCGGCGCCGTGGTCAGCGCCCGTCCCGGTTCGACCCGCGCCCGCCGATCTCCGGCACCGACGGTTCGAAGGACCTGCGTCGCGTTGCCGCCAGTGTCGGTTAGCTGATCGCGTTACCCTGGCCGGCAACTGACGCTCGGCCGGGCCGCCGCCTGGCAGAGACTCGCTCGTACAAACCCCATCTTCGCCTGAGTCACCTGAGCCAGGGGAGACGGGTCACTGAACGGTTACCGGTTGGGTTTCTTAAACAGCGTCATCTGGATGCGTTCTTCCACGCGCTTGGGCGGTTCTGTAAATCCCTCGAACTCCCGCACCCGGTACCAGGTGGCGGTGATCCGATCGGGAGCCGAGGTGAATGCCGCCAGTGGATCGCTGGCATCGACACCATAGCCCTGAAAGAGCGAGTAGGACCGGTTCGCGCTCCAGGAATTGCCGGTGGGGCAGGGATTGTTCGGCGGGAACGGCACCTTGCATCGGTAGGAGGTCTCGGTGAGGACCGAATACTTCAGACTGAGCGGGGAGCCACCGCCACCCGCGCCCAAGGATTCGAGTTTGCCGTCCACGATGCGCAGATTGATGGTGCCCGGGGCCGGCGGAGACTCGGCCGTCGAGGCCGTTATGGTTTCAGTTTCCACGATATCGAAGTTGGGAGGGTCGTTCACCCGGCGCTGGTTGATCCGCAGCCCCACGTGATAGAGGCCCTCGGTTTCCAATTCCCAGCTTTCGCCCGGTTTGCCGCCGCTCGTGAAGGTTCGCCGGCTGACGACCCCCTTGACCGTGGCGGAATAGAGCTCGCGGGTCTCGTTATCCCACGTGCCCGTGCGCGCCCCGTTCTGCGTCGTGCCCATGACACTCGTCACCCGGCTGAGCACGATGCTCCCCGCCCAGGTGCCAAAGCAGGGTCCGGACAGGAGACGCTCGCGGATCTGGTCGTCCGAACCCAGCTCGCAATCCTGCGCATCCGTGCGGCCGGTCACCAGGCGGGAATCCAGCAGCAGGTCGTTCAAGGCTGAGAGGAGCTCCGAACCCGAGGCGTTGGGATCTTCCTCGCACCGGCGAATGAGCTCCCGCGCACAGGCGCAGCGCACCTTGGGCATGACGCTGCGCAACGCGTCGCCCAAGGGATCGTATTCGCCGGGTGGGCCGCCCAGGACACGGTTTTGAACCGCAATCAGCCGCTCCAATTCCGGGACCACCACCCCGCGTCCGATGGCGCAATCAGACTCCGCGGTCCGGAGGTAGGGCTGAACACCGTTGCGGAAGATCTCGAACACCATGTCCAGTTCGCTCAGGTCCACCGCAAGGTCCGACTGACTCTCCGTGATCTTGCCGGAGTACACGTCGCGGATGATCTGCTTGACCCTTCGGGCGTGGCGGTCCTCGGCCGCATACCGGGCATCCCGCTGGCGCTTCCAGGCCTGGTCGAACGGCGGCGGGCCATTACCGCGAAAACGCGCCACGCCCTTGCCGCTGAAGTGATCCACGGGCAAAACCACCTCCCGCAGCCTGGGCCGCGCCGCGATCAGGTGAAATCCGGTGCCGTCCCCGTCGAAGGAATAGCCCGACATGTCCGGGACCGGCAGGTCTTCCGGGAAGGTGATCGTGAGTTGGGCCGGCAGCCGGAAGTCGAAGCCTTCCGGCTCGAAGGCCACCGCCGCGCGGAACCCGTCCTGCTCCGGAAACGCGCTGAAGTTGGTGATCACCGTCATCCGGACGGCCACCGCTTCCCGCACGGCGTTGGTGGGGGCCACGAAATCAAAGCGTATGCCATCGGCACCCGTGAAGCTCATGCGCCCCCCGGCTTCGGGGGTGATCAACGCGGCCGCCGACCGCTGGGGGTCCAACTCCGCGATGATGCGGAGCGGTTCAGCCGGCGCGCCTTCTCGCACCCGATAATACACCGCACTGGCCGGGATCGGGTTGGCATGGAGGAACTCCGCCCCGCCGTTCGTCGTCGCCTTGGACTCCAGGAAAAACCAGTCCTGAAGGTTGAAGGAACCTTCCAAGGAGAGCTGGCTGGCGGTGGCGCCGTCGGCCCGGAGCCGCGCGCCTTCCGGGCCGACGCTTTGCAGCATGAGGCCGAGAGGTTGGGCCAACGCCGCGTTCGGACAACACCAAGCGGCCAGCCAGATTCCGAGGGCGGTTGCCAGGCGACCAAGGTTGCACGGACTTGCCGGCATCCGGCCCGCCTTGATGCGCGATTTCCATGGGTTAAGGCGTGACATAACTCGTAGAGGCAGGCGTAGAATAGGCGGGGTCCTCCGGTCCGCAAGTGCTCCGCACCAGCCGAAACCCGCGCCCAAGGCAAGCCCAGCGGCGGCAGCGGTAGCACGCAAATCCGA
Organism: uncultured Verrucomicrobiota bacterium; assembly: GCA_964466945.1. GTDB lineage: Bacteria > Verrucomicrobiota > Verrucomicrobiia > Limisphaerales > J093 > DSVZ01. The sequence continues at coordinate 3,300 of CAYXPA010000193.1, forward strand.
AGCCTGCGGCAATCATCCGTCCTTCCGGCTGTGCGCGATGGGCAATGAGTTCGGCCTGAAGCACACCGACCGGGACCGCGAATTCGCAACGCTCGAAGAGATCAAACGTTCGATCCACGGCGGGCGATTGTGTGATGTCGGCGGCGCCGTGGTCAGCGCCCGTCCCGGTCTGCTCCGGGCCCGCCGAACTTAGGCAGCGCCGGCGCGCGCAGGACGAAGAGCTGCTGGCCGGTGCTCCCGAGCAGGGCGTGGCCGTCCGGGGTGAACCACGCGCGCC
>CAYXPA010000194.1:0-3464 GCA_964466945.1 uncultured Verrucomicrobiota bacterium
CGTCCTCGACCACCACCGGCAGGCTGACCACCTCGCTGCGCTTGCCGAAGCAGTTCGCGAAAAAGTCGCCCACGGGCGCCTCGACCGCCGGCTCCGCGCGCCCGTCCCAGAACATGCGCAACAACATCTCTTGGTGGTTGGCCGAGCCCTGCGGCGCCCAATCCTGGGGCTCCGGGCCGAGAAAGGTCAGCCAGAGGTGGGTGATCACGCCCGCGCCACGCACGTCCAGGAGCACGTGGGTCTCGCCGGGGGGCACGCGGAAGTTGTCCCAGTTGCTCGCCTCGTCACGGTCGCCGCGCGGCTCGGCCCGCGGGTCCAGTTTGCGCTCGGCGCCGCCGCGGCGGACCTCGCCCTGGCGCATGGTCGAGGTGACGCGCCGGGAGCGGCCTTCCTGCGGCCGGGCGAGGTCGTCGAGCAACCCGGCCTGCAAAGCACCGCCGCCCAGCGCCGCGGCCAGCCAGCACAGCAAGGGGATACGCATGGCGTTAGTTGGCCGGAACCGGGCGGACCTGGCAACCGCAATGGTCGCCTCACCGCTGTAGCCGCCGAAGCCGTCGGCGCCGCCGCAGCCACCGGCCTTGCCCGCCCGGACCACGGGTTGCGCCGGGGCGGGCTTCAGCCGCGCACCCGCACCAAGGTCTTGACCGCGCGGTTGCCGGCCGTCATGGCCCGAAAGCAGGCCGGCAGTTCCTCCAGCGTGCATTCGCCATCCACAAAATCCGCCGCGCGCACCACGCCGGACTCGATCAACGCCAGCGCCCGCCGGATGGTGCGCGGGGTGTGGTGGAAGCTGGCCAGCAGAGTCAGGCTCGAATAGTGCAGCCGGCCGGTGTCAAACGCCACCCGCGTGCCGGCCGGGCAACCGCCGAAGAAGTTCACCCGCCCGCCCTTGCGGACCAGTTCGACCGCGGCCTCCCAGACTTCCGGGCGGCCCACCGCCTCCACCACCACGTCAAACTCGCCGCCGGTCGCCGCCCGCACGCGCGCGACCAGGTCCTCGCCCGCGCCCACGTCCACCACCGGTTGCGCGCCGAGCCGGGCCGCCGCCGCGAGGCGCGGCGCGTGCCGGCCGGCCACGGCCACCGCGCAACCCAGGTGGCGGGCCAGCGCGGTGAACATCAGCCCGATCGGCCCGGCGCCGAGCACCAGCACGCGCTCGCCCGCGCGCAGCCGGAGGTCTTCCACGCCCAGCACCACGCAGGCCAGCGGTTCGGTGAGCGCGGCGTCCCCGAAGGCCGTGCCCGGGGCGAGCCGGAGCAGATTGCGCGCGACGATACGGGCCGGGACGTTGATGAACTCGGCATAGGCGCCGTTGAGAAACAGCAGGTCGTCGCAAAGCTGCTCCTGGCCCGCCGCGCAGAACCGGCATTGCCCGCAGGGCGCGGAGTTGGCAGCCACCACGCGCTCGCCCACGGTCCAATCGTTCACGCCCGGGCCGACCTCGCAGAGCGTGCCGGCGAACTCGTGGCCGAAGACCGCCGGCGGCACGATCATCCGGGCATGGTAACCGCGCCGGAACACCTTCAGGTCCGTGCCGCAGGTCAACGCGGCCTCGATGCGCACGCGCACCTCGCCCGGACCCAGCGGGCGCAGCGGCACGTCCTCGATGCGGACGTCTTCGCGGCCGTACAGAACAACAGCCCTCACAGAGTGCGGTTCAAACCAGAGGCTCGCGACCGCTGGCCGGCGGGGGCACCTTCAGAGCCGACCCGAGCCGGTAGCCGCCGGTTTTGATCTCGGCCGGCGTCAGGTCGAGTTCGGACTCCTTGAGCACAAAATCCCAGGTCACCGCCTGGCCGGAGTAAGCGGCCATGCGGCCCATGATGGCGGTGAGCGTGGCCTCGGCGACCTGACGGCCCTCGTTCAAGGGTTTGCCCGCGCGGATGCTGGCGATGAGGTCGGCGTGCTCCTGCTCGTAAGGGTTGGGGTTGGGCCCCTGCCAGCGCCAGGGCGCGGCGCCGGTGATCTGGCCGGCGCTGGCGCGGCCGCGTGTGCCGATCAGCGTTTCGGTGACCAGCGGCTGGGTGTCGTTGATCTGGCGGGCCATGCTCACCACCACCGCGCCGTTGGCGTAGCGGTAGCGGACGCCGAAGTGGTCGTAAATGTTGCCGAACTGCGGCTCGACGCGCCACTGACGGCCGCCCACGCCCACGGCCTCGACCGGCGGCGCGCCCAGGGCCCAGTTGACCACGTCCAGGTTGTGCACGTGTTGCTCGACAATGTGGTCGCCGGACAGCCAGGTGTAGAAGTACCAGTTGCGCAGCATGTACTCCATGTCGCTCCAGCCGGGTTGGCGCTCGTGGTAGAAGCCGTAAGTGCGCACGCACGGGCCGTTCCAATAGGCCTCGCCGGCCACAATCTCGCCGAGGGCGCCGGCGTGCAGGCGCTTCATCAGTTCGGTGTAGCTGTTTTGGTGGCGGCGCTGCGTGCCGGCGACGATGCCCAGCCCCTTTTGCCCGGCCAGCTCGGCCGCGGCCAGAATCGCGCGCATGCCCACCGGGTCCACGCCCACCGGTTTTTCCATGAAGACGTGCTTGCCCGCCTCGACGGCCGCCCGCAGATGCGCCGGGCGGAAATGCGGCGGCCCGGCGAGAATGACGTAGTCCACCAGGCCGGAGTGGAGCAGTTTCTGGTAGGCGTCGAAACCGACAAAACACGTCTCGCGCGTGGCCTTGACGCGGGCCGAATCCTTCCACTCGCGCGAGCAACTCCACTCCTTGCCGGCGGCGTCGTCCTTGAGCCGGGCCAGCGCGGCCTCGACCCGGTCGGGGAACACGTCGGCCAGGGCGGTGATCTCGACGGCCGGGTCGGCGAGGGCGCAATTCATGGCCGCGCCCACGCCGCGCGCGCCGCAGCCGATGAGGCCCACGCGCAGACGCTCGGCGCCGGCGGCAAAAACGCCGGTGTACGTGGCTGCGACCGCGCCGGCGGCGGCCAGGGTGGAAGAGGTTTTGAGGAACTCACGCCGGGTGAGGGCGGTGGAAGAGTCAGCGTTCACGCCGCCAGTGGACCATTCCCCGCGCGCGCTGCCAAGCCTGCGGTTGCTCCGGGTGTCCGGCCAAAGTAGGTTCCGCCCCGAATGTCTGCCGAGCCGCACGCTGCCGCCTTCCGGCCGGGGTTTGTGACCACCCGCTGGAGCGTGGTGTTGCGGGCCGGTGGGGCGTGCCCCGAGCAGGCCCGTACGGCGCTCGAGCAGCTCTGCCGGGACTACTGGTATCCGCTCTATGCGTACGTTCGCCGGAAAGGCCACGGCCCGGAGGACGCCGCCGACCTGACCCAGGACTTCTTTGCGAAGCTGCTGGCCCAGGACTTCGCGCAGGGATTGACGCCGGCCGGCGGCCGCTTCCGCTCCTTCCTGCTCACCGCCCTGAACCGGTTTCTCATTAACGAATGGCAGAAACGCCAGCGGCAGAAGCGCGGCGGCGGCACCTTCACGGATTCCCTCGACGCCCTCATCGCCGAAC
>CAYXPA010000195.1:0-3357 GCA_964466945.1 uncultured Verrucomicrobiota bacterium
AGCGTGGCGGCGTCCACGGGGCGGAGGTTGATGCCGTGTTGCCGCGCCCGCTCGATCAGGGCCGTGGCGCCGCCGCGCGGCCGCACGGTGAGGGTGTCGAAGAACGACCCGGCGTTGACGACCGTGTGGCCCAGGTGCGCCAGGCCCGCGGCGAGCGTGGCGGTGAGGCGGTGAATGCGCCGGGCAATGGCGGTGAGGCCGTCCGGGCCGTGGTACACGGCGTACATGGCGGCCACGTTGGCCAGGAGCGCCTGGGCCGTGCAGATGTTGCTGGTGGCCTTTTCGCGGCGGATGTGCTGCTCGCGCGTGCCCAGCGCCAGCCGATAGGCCGGCCGGCCGCGGGCGTCCTTCGACACGCCCACCAGCCGCCCGGGCATCTGGCGCTTGAACTCGTCCCGCGTGGCCAGAAACGCCGCGTGCGGTCCGCCGAAACCGGGCGGCACGCCGAACCGTTGGGCGCTGCCCACCACGATGTCCGCCCCGTCCTCGCCCGGCGGCCGCAGCAGCGTCAACGCCAGCAGGTCGGCCGCCACCACCGCCAGTGCCCCGGCCTGGTGGGCCCGGGCGATACACGGCGCGGGGTCGCGCACCGCGCCGTCCGTGGCCGGGTATTGGAGCAGGATGCCCAGCGTGGTGGCGTCGGAGACGAAGCGGGCCGGGTCTTCCACGCGCACCTCGAGGCCCAGCGCGCGGGCGCGGGTCTGCACCACCTCGATGTTCTGCGGATGGCAATCGGCGGCGACCAGGAACACGTTCCGACCGGCGGCGCCCCGGAGCCGGTGGCACATCATCATGGCCTCGGCGGCGGCGGTGGCTTCGTCCAGCAACGAGGCGTTGGCCACGGGCAGGGCGGTGAGGTCGCTGACCAAGGTTTGGAAGTTGAGCAGGCTCTCGAGGCGGCCCTGGCTGATTTCGGATTGGTAGGGCGTGTACGGCGTGTACCAGCCGGGGTTTTCGAGCACGTTGCGCTGGATGACCGGCGGGGTCAGGCAGTCGTAATAGCCCCGGCCGATGTACGAGCGGAAGACGCGGTTCCTGGCGGCCAGGCGGCGCAAGTCAGCCAGGGCCTCGTGCTCGTGGCGGGGCGGCGGCAGGCGCAAGGGCGCGCTGCGCCGGATGGCCGCGGGCACGGCGCGCTCGACCAGGGCGTCCAAACTGTCCAGGCCCAGCGCGGCCAGCATGGCGCGCTGCTCCTCGGGACGCGGGCCGATGTGCCGGCGGACAAAGGTGTCGGGATGTTCCAACGGCCCCGGGGTGCGCGGGTCCGGGGCCGGAGTCGGGGTGGGCGTCATCGGTGTTTCAGCCACGAAGTTGCGAACCGCAAGGCCCGCAACCTAGGGGCGGCCGGCGGCAAAGCAAGCGGGATTTGGTCGCGCCGCCGGCGCGGTGAGAATACACCGTGGCGGGGCGGGCGGGCGGCCGGGCAGGTGTTCAGCGCCGTCTTCCAGGTTTGCGACGGACAGGCCCCGCTCCCGCGGCACGCCCGACAGCGCCAGCAAGCAGGCGCACTCCAAACGCTCCGCGGGTTTCGGGCGCCGCCCTCCTGCGCGGTCAATGCCCCGGCAGCCCGGCCACGACCGCGCGCACGATCTCGCGCAGTATCTCGCGTTCGTTGGCGTGCCCGACCGTGAACACCACCAGCACGAACTTCCGCCCGTCCGGCAGCTCCGTGTAGAGCGCGTCGTGGCGCGTCTCGCTGGTCCAGCCGGCCTTGGACCAGAGCCGCGCCCCGGGCGGCAGGGCCGGGCCGCTGAAGAGCGCCTGGTCGTCCGGGTCCGCGGGCGTCGCGGTCAGGTCGCGCCGCATCAACTCGAGCATCGCCGCCGAGCGCGCGGGCGAAACGGCCCGGCCGGTGACCATCTCGAAGAGCAGGCGCGCGGTGGCGTCGGTGGTGAGCAGGTTGCGCTTGGGCTCGAAGGCGCGAATGGCCTGGGACTCGCGGCCGTACGGGCCTTCGCACCACGGCTTTTTGTTCACGTTGATGCCGGTGTAGCCGAGCGTGGCCAGGTAGCGGTTCACCGCGTTGCGTTTGTCGAACCACACGCGCAACTCGGCCTCCGGCAGCTCGGGGCCGCTGCTGGTGTCGGTGAGCAGGTCCACCACGTAATGCGTGGCTTCGTTGTACGACAGCCCGATCATGTCGCGCAGCGCGCGCTGGAGTTCCGGGGTGTCAGCAAGGCGGCCGTCCTCGAGCCAGCGATGCACGGCGAGCAGGTAAAACAGCTTCACCACACTGGCCGGGTAAATCGGCACGTCGCCGCGATAACTGCCGCGCGCCGGCGCCCCGGGACGGGTCAGGTCCACCAGGGTCACGGCCAGTTCATCGGCGCGGAGCGGCGGCGCGGTGAAGCGCGCGCGGGCCTGCTCGACAGCGGCGTCCACCAGGCGCTGGCGGGCGGGCTCGACGGGCGGCAGCTCGGCGGCTGGACCGGGGGCGGACATCAGGCCAAGGGCGGCGAGGCAGCCCCACGCCGCGGCCGGGGCGCGGAGGAGACGGCGGTGGATGCGCATGGGCGGAGCATGGCGGCGCGGGCGGGATCAATCCAGCCCGCGTTCCTCGAGGTCCAGTTCGTCCAGGCCCAGGTAGTGCCCCAGTTCGTGCAGGTAGGTGGTGCGGACCTCGTCGCGGTACACGGCCTCGTCGCCCTCGGCGAAGTCCCAGAGGTTTTCGAGGAACAGCAGGATTTGCGGCGGCACGTCAGCGGGGCCGCTGGCCTCCTCTCCGAAGGCCGGGCCCACGAACAGGCCCAAGAGGTCCGGCTCCCAGCCGTCGGCGAGGATGGCGTCGTTGGGCCGGGGCTCATAGACCACCGGCAGGCGCTCGGCATGGGGGCGCAGGCGGCGGGGCAGTTGGCGCAACGTGCCGCGCACCTCCTCCTGGGCCGCGCGCAAAAGACGGGTCCAGTGGGCGGACATGGCGTCAGCGGCGGGCGGTGTGGGGGGCCGGTTCGGCGGGGGTGCTGCGGAGCAGTTCGGCCAGGTTGTAGTGAGTGTAGCGGGTGTGGCTGGCGACGTTTTGGGAGTCGGCGTTGGCCACCCAGAAGTCGAGCGTCTCCGGCGCGAAGAGCACGGAGTGGATGTTCGAGGTCATGGCCACGGGGCGGTCCATCAGGCGGCGGGCTCCCTCGGCATCGAGCCGGCCGTGACCGGCCCGGACACGCTCGGCGAGTTTTTCATAGCGCTCGCCGGCGCTCATCAGGACGGCGTCGGGGATGGCGTGGGGCAGGCGCGGGTGGCTCTGGCCGGGGAAGATGACCTCGAAGGTGTCCGGCGTGGCGGCGATGCCCGCGGCGCGCCGGGTGTTGCCGTCGGCAATCACGTAGTAGTACTCGCAGGTGCGCGGGCCGCGGCGCATGA
>CAYXPA010000196.1:0-3139 GCA_964466945.1 uncultured Verrucomicrobiota bacterium
GCGCGGGGGACTTCGACGGCGACGGCCGGCTCGATCTCGTGGCCGGCAACTGGGGTGAAAACAGTGCCTACCAACTGGCCGCGCCCGGGCCCTGGCTGCTGTACTCCGGCGACTTCGTCGGCGACGAGGGCGTGCACCTGGTCGAGGCGTGGACCGAGCCGGCCACGTCACGAGTGCTGCCCTGGCGCGGGATGTCGGCGCTGGAGAAGGACCTGATCTGGCTGCGCGCGCGCTTCCCCACGCACGCGGCCTTTGCCCGGGCGACCGTGCCGGAGTTGCTGGCCGGGTTTGCGCCCCGGCGCGCCGAGGCCCGGCAACTGGCGTCCCTGGTGTTCCTCAATCGCGGCGCGTGCTTCGAGGCCCGGCCGCTCCCGCTCGAGGCGCAGTTGGCCCCCGCCTTCGGCCTGGTCGTGGCGGATTTCGACGGCGACGGTCGCGAAGACCTGTTCCTGGCCCAGGGGTTTTTCGGCACCCGGCCCGAAGACGGGCGGCTCGACGCGGGCCGCGGGCTGGTGTTGCTGGGCGACGGCCGGGGCGGCTTCACCGCGCTGTCCGGCGCCGAAAGCGGCGTGGTCATTTACGGCGAACAACGCGGCGCGGCCACGGCCGATTACGACGGCGACGGCCGGCCGGACCTCGTGGTGACCCAGCACGGTGGAGCCACGCAACTCTTGCGCAACGCGGGCGCCCGGCCCGGGCTGCGGGTGCGCCTGGCCGGACCGCCCGCCAACCCGGCCGGGGTGGGCGCGGTGCTGCGGCTCACGTGCGGCGAGCGCGCGGGGCCGGCGCGCGAAGTCCGCGCCGGCGGCGGGTATTGGTCGCAGGATGGGTTCACCCAGGTCCTGGCCTTGCCGGCGCCGCCCGCCGTGTTACGCGTGCGCTGGCCGGGCGGGCTGGAGCGGGACTACGCCGTGCCGCCGGCGGCGCGCGGAGTAACCGCTTACCTTTCCGGCGAACTGGAGGTGACCCCGTGAGCATACGACGCCAGTGCTCGTGGGCACCGCAGTCAATGCTTTCTCGGGCCGCTCCGCGTGTTCTTTGCCCGGGCTTGACTGCGCTCCTCGCCTTCATGAGCCCCGCGATGGCCGATGCCATCGAAGATTGGACCGCCTTTCCCGGAGGTCGCTGCCGTGCGATCAAGCCCGTCGGCGCGGGGCGAACCGGCTTTTCCTCGGTGGACCCCGTCGCCGCTGGTATTGCGTTCACGAACCAGCTCTCGCAAGCCGCGCTGAATCGCAACACCTCCCTGATCAGCGGCTCCGGGGTGGCGTTGGGTGACGTGGATGGTGACGGCTGGTGCGACCTCTACTTGTGCAACCTCGAAGGAGACAACGCGCTGTTCCGCAACCTTGGGAACTGGCGCTTCGCGGATATCACCGCGGCGGCAGGCGTGGCTTGCTCCGGCCAGCTCTCGCGCGGCGCCGTCCTGGCGGACGTCGAGGGTGACGGCGACCTGGACCTGCTGGTCACGGCGACCGGCGGCGGAGTGCGCCTGTTCATCAATGACGGCCTCGGCCGGTTTGCGGAAGCTACCACCGAAGCCGGTCTGACCTCGCGGGCCGGAAGTTTGTCGCTCGCCTTGGCGGACGTCGAGGGTGACGGCGATCTCGATCTCTACGTGGCCAACTTTGCGATCGGGTCCGTCCTGCGCGACGGTGGCTCCATCACGACGAAGCTGGTGAACGGCCGGTCGGTGATCATCGGCCGCCTGGCCAACCGGGTCAAGCTTGTGGACGGCAAACTGGTCGAGTTTGGCGAACCGGACGCGCTCTTTTTAAATGACGGCCAGGGTCGCTTTGCGCTGGCGCGGTGGGAAGAACATTTCGCCGACGAGTACGGCGCCGCGCAGTCTGTACCGTGGGATTGGGGACTCGCCGTCCAGATGCGCGATTTCTCCGGCGACGGCGCTCCGGACATTTATGTATGCAACGATTTCCACACCCCGGACCGTGTGTGGATCAACGACGGTCACGGACGGTTTCGCGGGCCGCCCGCGATGGCTTTGCGCAAATCGAGCTACGCCGCCATAGGGGTAGACTTCGCCGACGTGAACCGGGATGGCCACCTGGACTTCTTGGTGGTCGAGATGCTCAGTCGCGATCCGGCGGAGCGCCTGCGGCAGATGACTCCGGACGAGCCGCGTCCGCCTCAGCCGGGCCTCGGGGCCGCTTGTCCGCAGGTGGGCCGCAACACCCTTTTCCTCGGCCGGGGCGACGGCACGTTCGCCGAAGTCGCCTGGTATGCCGGCCTCGCCGCGAGCGATTGGTCGTGGTCGCCGGTGTTTGTGGACGTGGACCTCGACGGCTTCGAGGACCTGCTGATCACCACCGGGCCGATGCACGACTTGTTGGACCTGGACTCTCTCCCGGGCGGACCGAGCCGCGACGCTCGCGCCGCCGGATTGAGCTTGGAGAAGTTCCCGCGTGTGGCGACGCCGAATCGGGCATTTCGCAACCTTGGCGATCTGCGCTTCGAGGAAATCGGCCGCACATGGGGATTCGCTTCGACCAACGTCTCCAATGGCATGGCCCTCGCCGATCTGGACAACGACGGCGATCTCGACGTCGTGGTCAACTGCCTCCGCGCCGCACCGCTGTTGCTCCGCAACGACAGCCCGGCCCCGCGGGTAGCGGTGCGGTTGAAAGGGCGCGCCCCGAACACACAAGGGATCGGTGCGCGCCTTCGGGTCCTGGGAGGCGCGGTGCCGGAACAGACCCAGGAAGTCGTTGCCGGGGGACGTTACGTCTCGAGCGACGCCCCCCTGCGGGTCTTCGCAGCGGGCCGAGCGACCTCTCCGTTGACCATTGAGGTTCGCTGGCGCAGCGGCCGCAGGACTACCCTGTCCGGCGCCAAGGCCAACCACCTCTACGAGATCGAGGAGCCTCTGGAGGCCCCAGCGGCGACCAGCCCGGAGTCCACGCCGCTGCCGTGGTTCGAGGATGTCAGCCGCTGGCTCGGGCATGTCCATGTGGAACCGCCGTTTGACGATTTCGCACGCCAGCCGCTCCTGCCGCACAAACTCAGCCAGCGCGGCCCCGGCGTGGCCTGGCAGGATTTCGATGCCGATGGCCGGCCGGAACTGGTAATCGGCTGCAGCCGGGGCGGCCTTCCGGGCATTTTCCGGTGGAACGGTCAACGC
>CAYXPA010000197.1:0-3096 GCA_964466945.1 uncultured Verrucomicrobiota bacterium
CAGCGCCGCGGTTACACCCGGACGGCCCGGTTGCGCAATGGGCCCACGCCCGAGAAGGTGATCGCCGCGTCGTGGTAGGGGACAAGGGGCAACGTATCGGGCTGCGCACCGTACCCGGGCGGTGAGATGATGCGTCACCACCGCGCCTTGGCAGCCCGCGGGTCCGCGCCTACGCTCGGCGCATGGCAGCCACATCCCGCTCGGCGCGTTTGATCCTCATCACCGGCGTCAGCCGCGGTCTGGGCCGCGCGCTGGCCGGGGAGTTCATCCGGCTCGGCCACACGGTGGTGGGTTGCGCCCGCCACGCGGCGGCCCTGGCCGAGTTGTCCCGCCAGTACGGCCCGCCGCATGATTTCGCCGCGGTGGACGTGGCCGAGGACGCCGCCGTGCGGGCCTGGGCCGCGCGGGTGCTCGAGCGGCTCGGTCCGCCGGACCTGCTGTTGAACAACGCCGCGCTCATCCACCGCAACGCCCCGCTCTGGGAGGTGCCGGCGGCGGAGTTTGACCGGGTGGTGGACGTGAATCTCAAGGGCGTGGCGAACGTGATCCGGCATTTCGTCCCGGCCATGATCCGACGCGGGCGGGGCGTCATCGTGAATTTCAGTTCCGGCTGGGGCCGCTCGACCGACGCGGAGGTGGCGCCGTACTGCGCCACCAAGTGGGCCGTCGAGGGGCTGACACAGGCGCTGGCGCAGGAATTACCCGCAGGCCTGGCGGCGGTGCCGTTGAACCCCGGCATCATTGACACGGACATGCTGCGCAGTTGTTTCGGCGCCGCGGCCGCCGGCTACCCCGCGCCGGAGACCTGGGCCCGCCACGCTGCGCCGTTTCTGCTGGCTCTGGGGCCCAAGGACAACGGGCAGCCCCTCACCGTGCCTTGAGCGGCGCGCCAACCGGCGAGCAGCGCGCCATCGGGCCTCGAGCCTGGTCTTCTCGGTGAAGGCAGCCAAGCGCGGGACGTCCGGACCCGTGGGTCGGTTGAACCGGACGTTGACACCGGGGAGCGACGCACCTAGCCTTTGACGGGTCAGAGCTTAACATCCTGTTACCATGCTTCTGCGCATCAGCTTGATCGTCGCCATCGTGGCCGGCATCGCCACTTTTGTCGTCAGCCACGTGCAGGTCGGAGGCCGCATCCAGGGGTTGGAAACCGACCTGGCCAGCACCCGGACTCAATTGGCCGCCTCGCAGGAGGCCGAGGCCAAAGCCCAGGCCGAGGCCAAGCAGGAGAAAACCCGGGCCGACAACCTGGACCGCGAGCTGGCCCAGACCAAGGAATTGCTCGAGGCCCAGACCGCCCGGGCCAACACCCAGCAGGCGCGCGCCGACCGCAACGAGGCCGAGTTGGAAAAGACCCGCACCGAGCTGACCGAGGCCAACCGCAACCTGGCCGCCTGGCGCGCCCTGGGCATCCCGGTCGAGCTGGTGCGCGAACGACTCGACCAGTTGGTCCGCGCCCGCGAGGAGATCAAGACCCTGACCGGAGAAAACCGGATTCTGTTCGCCAAGCTCACCCAAACCGAGAACCGGCTGCGGGTCTATGAGGGCGACAAGGAGACTCCGCCGGAGATGCAATTGACCCGGCATGGCAAGGTGCTGGCGGTGGATAGCCAGTGGGACTTCGTGGTGCTGGACCTGGGCCGCAACGAGGGCGCCGTCGAGCGGGGCGAACTGCTGGTCAACCGCGACGGTAAACTCGTGGCCAAGGTGCGCCTGACCAAGGTCGAGGATACGCGCAGCGTGGCCAACATCCTGCCCGAATGGAAACAGGCCGAGGTCCAAGTGGGCGACCAGGTGCTTCGGTAACATGAGCGGCCGCTGGACGGATTTCTTCGCCTGGCCGGTGCTGCTGGCGGCGGTCCTGCTGGCGCTGAGCACGGGTTGCGCTTCCACCCGCGACGCCGAGAACCTTTCCGAGCGACCTTGGAACGCCCCCCGGAGCTGGGAACACGGACTGCCGGCGGGCATGTTTGAGGGCCGCTAAATCTTCCCTGCCCCGCATCGGGGATAGGCAACGGCGGCTCGCCCGAAACCCGGGCGGAAATTCCAGGGATTTTACTCCCCGCAGATCGAAGTGGCGCGCTGCAAGGTCTGCCGAGGTCTCGCTCGGGGGCAGGCGACTTGTCCCCCGTCGCTTCGTTTTCCCCAGCCGGGACGCCGCGGTTTATCTGGGGGTGAAACTGGCCACTGCCCCGTGGCGGCGGGGTTACTGGTAGGGCGCCGCTGTGTCGGCGCCGCCAGCGGCCGGAGCGCAGCCCGGTCCTACCCAATCGCAGTGCGAGCGCAGCTTTTGGTGGGCAGCTTGAAAACCTGAAGTCGGCGGTAGGTTGCTGCCTGCCTGCCGACAGGCAGGCCGACCACGGCCAGGTTGGCCGTGCCACCCGGAATCCACCGCATTGTTCCGGCTCAACTCGGGAGGAACTCCCGCGGGTCGGTGATGTGGCCGGTGAGGGCGCTGGCGGCGACGGTGGCCGGAGAAGCCAGGAAGACCTGGGATTCCTTGTGGCCCATGCGGCCGGGGAAATTCCGGTTGGTGGCGCTGATGCACTTGATGCCCGGCTGGTTGATGCGGCCGAAGGTGTCCACCGGTCCGCCCAGGCACGCGGCGCAGCCCGCGTTTTCGGTCAGGCGCACCCCGGCCTCGAGCAGGATTTCCCACACGGTTTTCTCGCCCCAGCGGGTGGTCTGGAGGTCGCGCACGATCTCGGGCGTGGCCGGCACGCCGAAGGTGTCAATCTTCACGCGGCGGCCCCGGACCACCCGGGCGAACTCGATGAAGTCGCTGGTCTTGCCGCCGGTGCAGGAGCCGATGTAAGCGCGGTCCAGCTTGATGTGCCCGAGTGCTTGGGCGCGCTGGCGCCGGGCGGGGTCCGGATGGCAGGCCACGGTGGGCTCCAGTTGGTCCAGCTCGACCACCAGCTCGTACACGAACTTTTGGTCGCGGTCCGGCTCGACCGGCTCGTATTCGCGCTTGGTGCCGTTGAGCCGGGTGCGGGCCTCGACGTATTCGGCGGTGCGGGCGTCGAAGGGGAAAATGCCGTTCTTGCCGCCGGCCTCGATGGCCATGTTGGCGATGGTCATGCGGTCGTCCATCGA
>CAYXPA010000198.1:0-3048 GCA_964466945.1 uncultured Verrucomicrobiota bacterium
GGCCACGGGCCAGGTGCGCGTGGACATCCGGGGCAGCCAGCCGCCAGTCGTCTTGTCGCCCCCTGCGAGCGTGACCGCCGCCTTGGGCACCAACACCAGCACCAGCACGCTGCGCGGCCCGGGGCACCCGGCGGATTTCTATCAGTTCGAGAGCGCGGCGGAGCAGCAGGTGACTCTCCGACTGGAGCCGGCGACGTTCCGGGGGCATCTCTATCTGCGCGATCCGCAGGGCGTGCTGGTGGCCGCGGGAACTCATCTGGAAAGCGGCTCGATCACGGAGCGGTTGCGCGCGGACATCGCCGGCCAGTTCCTGGCCCAAGCCGGCACTTACACCGTGGAAGTCACTTCCCACTCCGCCAGTGAAGGCGGCCCTTACACGCTCACGTTCACCAACGAACCGGTTTCGATCAACGCCCTCGAAGTCTGGGCAGAGGGCGCGCGGCTGGCCCCCGGCGCCGCCGTGCTGGTGCCGCGCGCCAGCGGCTTGCAGGTGACGCTGCGTAACAACACCGCCAACGACCTGGACCTCGACACCCTCCTGCTGCCCAGTTCCTCGGACTTCCTCATCACCCCGCCGCGCCTCGGCCCGGTGCCGGCCCGGGGCAGTCGCACGTTCTGGCTGGACGCGCATCCGGCCCGCGCCGACGCCCTCGAAGCCGGCTTGCGCCTGACCAACGGTCTGCCCTGGCACCACGACCTCGTGGTGCGGGCCGGGCCGGCAGGCGCCGCGCACGCGCACGGCAACCAGCAGCCCGTAGCCCAGCCGGACTTCGTGACCGTGTTGCGGGACAGCCAGGCCAACCTCGTGCCGGTGCTCTTGAACGACTCCGATCCCAACGGCCACGGCTTGACCATCGTCGGCTTCACCCAGGGCGGCTTTGGCCAGGTGACGCCCGGCCCCACCGGCCAGGCCCTGCTGTATGCGCCGGCAGCCAACACCGTCGGCAACGACGCCTTCACTTACACAGTCTCCGACGGCCACGGCGGACAGGCCACGGCGGTCGTGACCGTGCGCGTGCTGGACCGGCTGGTAAGCATCCAGACCAGCCCGCCGCCGGCGCAGGGCCTGACCACCGGCCAGGTGGTGCAGGTGCGGGTGGATGCCTCGCCGTTGTTTGGCGCGGTGGGCCAGGTGGAACTGTTTGCCAACGGCGCGTTGCTGGTCCGCACCAGCCAGCCGCCCTTGACGGTGAGTTGGGTGGCGCCGGCGCCGGGCTTCTTCACCTTCCGGGCCAGCGCGCTGGATAGCGCCGGCACGCGGGCCGAGGCCGAGCCAGTGACCCTGCGCGTGCAGGGCGGGAACGACCAACCGCCGCAGGCCGCCTTCCTGAACCTGACCAACCAACAACGGGTGCGCGACGCCTTCTTTCCCGTGCTGGGCTTGGCCGACGATCCCGACGCGGCCCACGCGGTGAGTTATCGGCTGGAACTGTTTGAACCGAGGCCCGAGGGCTTGGCGCCCGTGGCCGATTACACCCCGGAGCCGCAGACGGAGGGCTATCATTCGAACCGCGTGAGTCGGGGCGGGCTGTTAGGCACGCTGGACCTGACCACCCTGCGCAATGGGCCTTACGTGCTGGAGCTGTCCGTGCGCGGCGGCGGCGCCGAGGTGCAGGAACAAGTCCGCTTCCTCCTGGATAGCGAGGCCAAGATCGGCCCGTTCACTTTCAGCGAACAGGACTTGGTCCTGCCGGTCAGCGGGCTGCCGCTGACGGTGATTCGCACCTATGACTCGTTTAACTCCACTGTGGGCGACTTTGGCTTGGGCTGGACCCTGGCCGTGAACGGGCTGGACGTGGCGTTGGATGAAGACCGGACGGACGCCCCGCAAGACCCCGATGAGCCGGCCGGCCCTCAGTTCAGCCTGCGCAGGGGCGGCGGGCGCAACGTGACCCTGACCTTGCCCGAAGGCCGGCGCGTGACCTTCGGCTTTGGGCTGGCGCCGGGACAGAGCAGTTATCCCGGCGTGCCCTGCTTCTGCCTGCAAGCCCAATGGACGCCCCCGCCGGGCGCGCGGGCGGCGCTGGCGCCGATGGACGATCCGGTGCTGCAACTGGTGCCCTTCCAACCCACCTATTGGGACGACGACGCAGACCCGCCGCTGCCGCCGCACTGGAAGGCCGCCGGGCCGCAGACGCCCTTGGAACATTTCGACTTCGCCGGCTTCTGGCTGACCAACGCCGAGGGCACGGTCTATGAACTGAGCCGGCCTTTCCAGGGGGAATATGACTTGGAGCCGGATGGGTTGATGTTGCAGCAGGTGCGGGCTTACGGGCCGCCGCGGCTCACGCGCATCCGCCAACGCAGCGGCGATCAGGTGCGGGTGCAGACCGATGCCATCGCGCATTACAATCCGACCGGCGCGCTTACCCGGGCCATCTATGTGCAGCGGGATAGCAACGGGCTGGTGCGGGCCATCTACGATCCGGCCTCGGGTTACAACCCGGCCACCGGCCAAACCAACGTGTGGCCGGTGGTGAGTTATGACTATGACGCCAGTGAGCAGACATTGGTGCAGGTGCGGCGGCTGGTGGACCGTGCCGGGGCGGGCGCGTGGCTGACCAACCGTTACGAATACACCTACGCCGGGGGCCGCCTGCGCCTGGCGGCGTGGGTGGACGCGCGCGGGGTGACCAACCGGGCGAGTTACACCGAGGGCCGGCTGACGGCGCTGGCCATGGCGGGCCAGACCAACGCCGTGACCCACCTGGCGCACGACCTGGCCGGGCGGCGCGAAGTGGTGACCGACGCGCTGGGCGGGGTGACGCAGCACGAGTATGACGGGCGGGGCAACGTGGTGCGCACGGTCAACCCGCTGGGCCAGGTGACGGAGCGGACTTACGACACGGAGGACCAGTTGGTGCGCGAGACCGATGCGCTGGGCCGGGTGACCACTTATGAGTACGACACCCTGGGTTACCGCACGAAAGTCACCGACCCGCTGGGGCAGGAGACACGCTTGGGCTACAACGCTTATGGCCAGGTGTTGTGGACGGTGGACGCGCGCGGGCATGGCTTGACCAACGTCTATGACCCGGCCACGGGCCA
>CAYXPA010000199.1:0-3037 GCA_964466945.1 uncultured Verrucomicrobiota bacterium
CGGTGGTTCAATTCACAGCAATCTTCCCTCGAAAAAAGTCCGACAGGCTCCTAAGTAGGCGCGTTTCACTCGCCCGTGGCGGACGGGGGAACTGTCGCCGGACCATGAGGACTCCGGCGGGTGCCGGCCGCGAATCCCGCATCGGCCGGCGGGCTGTTTCGAGTTTCGGTCTTCAGCCCTTGGCCGAGCAGGGTGCCCTGACGTCCTGCCGATGGCCGCGGGGTTGCCCGACCTGCTCTTACACGGCCCCATTTTGCGGGGCGCGGTCCTTCCATCCCAACCTGCGCGCCGAGGGCTCTTATCAACGCCCATCCGAACGCCACAGCTCGGGTCTTTCGGTCCGGCACGGAAAACAGTTTGCCCGCCTGCGCCCGCACGCGGTAAGACAGCACGGATCGTATGAAAACCCGCGTCACCTCGTGCCTGTTGGCCGCGGCACTCACCGCCTTTGCCGCGGAGAAGCCCGCGTCAGAACTCCCGCCCGCGCCTCGGCCGCCCTGGCGCGGAGTGCACCTGATGGCGCCGGAGGCGCGGCACTTGCCGCTGGTCGAGCGGGCGATCGTCGAGCAACTGGCCCCGGCGGGAGTGAACTTGATCGTGTTCGAGGTCAACTACCGGTTCGCCTGGCGCTCGCATCCGGAGCTGGCCCTGCCGGGCGCCATCACCGCGGAGCAGGCGCGCGCCCTGGCCGCCACCTGCCGCCGGCAGGGCATCCGATTGGTGCCGTTGTTCAACTGCCTGGGCCACCAGTCGTGGAGCAAGACCACCTTCCCCCTGCTGACGAAATACCCGGAATTCGATGAAACGCCGCAGATTCCACCGGACAACCCCGGCATTTACTGTCGCAGTTGGTGTCCGCAACACCCGCGGGTGAACGAGGTGGTGTTTGCCCTGTTCGACGAGTTGCTGGAGGCCTTTGCCGCGGACGCCCTGCACGTGGGCATGGACGAGGTGTTCTTGATCGCTCACGAACAGTGCGCGCGCTGTCGGGGCGGCGACCCGGCGAAGCTCTTTGCCAGGGCCGTGAACGACTACCACGCGCACCTGGTGGGCCGGCGCAAGGTGGAGATGTGGATGTGGGGCGACCGGCTCCTGGACGACGCGGTGATGAAGTACGGCGAGTGGGAGGCCAGCCGCAACGGCACCGCCCCGGCCGTGGACCTTGTCCCGAAGGACATCGTCGTCTGCGACTGGCATTACGAGCGCCGGGCCGAGTACCCCTCGGTGCCGTATTTCCAAGAGCGCGGTTTCCGCGTCCTGCCCGCAAGCTGGCGCAACCGGGAGGCGGCGCTGGCCCTGCTCGCATTCGCGGAGAAGCAGAATCGCGGCCGGGTGGTCGGGCACTTGTGCACGACATGGCTGGGGGCCGACCAGATCGCGCGCGAGTTGCTGGGCGAAACGGCGAACGACAACGAGCGGGTGCGCGAAATCGTCGGGACGCTGCGCGTCTGCCTGGACCGTTTGCGTGCCCCGGCGAAGGCCCCGGTGCCTTGAGGACGCCGGGTACCCGTGCCCGGACCCGGGTCTCGTAAGCGGCGCCCTCCCAGCACGACTCAGTAGGGATGACAATGCCCTCGACAGGGCCCGCCGCGGGTGGTATTCCATGTTGCATGGCCATCGGGAACAAGACGCTCCGCCGCGACCGGCGCCAACGGACGCCGACCCGTGGGGCACTGCCGACTGGCTGGAGGACGCCGAAGTCCAAGAGGCGCTGCCTGTGCAACCTGTCTGCCGGACAGCCAGACAGGCTCTTGCTGGTGCAGGAGCGCAACAGCGCCAACACGCCCACGGTGACGTCCACGCGGGGGCGAGACCTGTCCGGGAACCTGGCGGGGGCGGGCGGGATTGGCGAGTTGTTGGCCCGCAGCCACGGGTACAGCGGGGGCAACTGGTCGAGCCACACCGCGTACCACGCCGACGGCAACGGGAACGTGACGGCGCTGGTGAACAGCGCGGGCGCGTTGCAGGCCAGCTACCGGTACGACCCGTACGGGCGGTACCTGGCCGGGGGCGGGACGCTGGCGGGCGCGAACGGGCTGCGGTTTTCGAGCAAGCCGTGGGTGGGCTTTGCCGGCTCCACCACCAGCGGCCTGCACTACTACGGCTACCGGTTTTATGATCCGTACATGCAGCGGTGGGTGAATCGAGACCCCAAAGGAGAACGAGGTGATCGCAATCTCTACCGATTCACGGTCAACAGTCCCTACCAATTCTTGGACCCTTATGGATTGGACTTGGTCAGCATTCCTGGAGGGCCGCCCATAACACCATTTCCCCCAATCCCCAGACCTCGCCCACAACCATTACCAGCACCGCCGCCACCACCTGGTGTGAACGTACCTCCGCCTTGCGCGCCTTATCCGGAATGCCTGAAACAACCTCCCGAGGAACCCGGCACTACTTTCGAAGATTGCTGGCGCAGTTGCATGGCCAAGATGACATTTGGACATCCAGTCGAGTATGCCATCGCGTCAGGCGCAAGTGGATTGGCTCGCCTAGTCTTGGCCGCCGCCGAATACTCGGGCAAAGTGTGTCCGTTCTTGCTAGGAGTGCTTCCTGCGTGGGGAGGCGGGGCAGCTATAGGATGTGCAGTTGGATGTCAGCAGGGCTTAGGGCGTTAAACAACCAAGGTATGGGACAATGAAGCCTGCTGTAGCACCTATGTTCTTGGCACTGTTACTCAGCTTTGGTGCATTAGTATGTGGAGTGATGGGGGCGTGGTTGGAAGAAATGTCTTACCTAATTGCAAGTGCAGGCGGTTTTGCGGTGGCCTTTGCTATAATTCTAGAAAGAAGACGCGTCTGCGGTGCATCTCGCAACCGAAGCACAGCCGAGGAGCTATCGAATCAATCTTAGCGACAACCATTACGCAACGAACAGAGGTTACAATGCGGCCCAATATGCTGGCCCAACACACGAACCACACGACGGTCGAGACCTTTACGGTCAACGCCCTCAACCAGGTGACCGGCCTGCCCGATGGCGCCGCCAGTTACGACCGGCGGGGGAACCTGGTCACGCGCACCTTCGGCGGCAG
>CAYXPA010000200.1:0-1581 GCA_964466945.1 uncultured Verrucomicrobiota bacterium
CGTCCGTTGCGGTCGCCCTGCAGATGGGGGCGGAGTTGCTCCAGCAGCTTCTGCTTGCCGGCGGCCTGCAACTCGAGCTCGAGGTTCCGCATGGCGTGCTGGATCACGGTGAACGCCCAGTTCCGCTCAAATGCCGCCTCGGGCGCCGCACTCGAGGGGTCGGCCAGGAACCGCGACTCCGGGTCCACCTCGTGCAGCGGCAGCACCACCTGCCCGCCCCCGCGTTTCTGGGCGGTGGCCCGGTCCCACTCGTTGGCGAGGAAGTTCTGGAGGGCTTTGAGCAGAAACGAGCGGAAGCGACCACCCCCGCGTTCGAGACCGCGCAATCGGTCCCGTTCGAGCAGCGCAACGAAGAAGTCCTGGGTCAAATCCTCCGCCTCTTGTGGGCTGCGGCCCCGCCGGCGTACGTAGGCGTAAAGCGGATACCAATAGTCGCCGTAGAGCCGGGCGAAGGCGTCGTTGCTGCGGGCTGCCCCGGGCCGGGCGGCTTCGAGAACCACGGTCCAGTGAGTGGTCGTGAAGCGGCAACCGGCAGTGGTCGGGGTTGCAGACGTGCGCTCGAGCGGTTGGTCAGCCATAACGCCTTCAAGTTAGCACCCGAACCCGGGCGGTGCGTGTGCGTGGGTTTGGGCGCCGCCCCGGGCCAGTTCGTCTGCGAAGTGGCGGTGGGAGCCTCTGCGGGTACCGGCCACGCGTGAGGCGGCAAGTGTGCCCTGGAGGACGCTCGCGAACACACCCGGTTGATCGGTGCGGCGATTCACGGTGTTTCCGCCACACAGAAGAACCGGGCGGGCGCATCCGGCGCGGGGGTGTATTCGGCTTGCAGCACGCCGCCGACGGGCGTCCAGGTCACGGGCACCGGCGCCCAGGCGGCGCGCGGTTGGGCGAGGTCGGTGCCGGCGCGCAGGCTCAAGCGCTGCGCTCGGGCGGGGTCCACCGGCTGGCCGTCCGGTTGGGCGGCCATGAAGACCAGGCGAGCCGCGGCGGGGTTCCAGCGCGCGCTCAGACGCAGCGGCGGGGGCAGCGGCGGGGCCACGTGGAAGGCGGCCAGCTCGGTCGTGGCCCGCACGTACAACACCCCGTCGCTGAGCGCCGGCGAGTTCCAGATGCGGCCGTCGGTGGCGCGAAAGCGGGTGATCTCGCGGTACTGGGTGGGGTCCGGTTCCACCAGCACAATCTGGCCGTCTTCGGCGGCAACCAGGATTTTGCCGTCCACCAGGAGCAGCGCGCCGGTGCCGAATTCCGGCCCTTGCCACGTGTACTCGCCGTTGTTCTGGAGGTCCAGGCAGCGGAGTTGGCCGCTGGTCTGGCCGAAGAGACCGTAGAGGTAGCGGCCCACGGCCACGGGCGTGCTCCAGTGGATCATGCGCGAGGAGCGGCGGCCCATGAGGGTATGGGCGCTGAGGCCGCCGCCGGAGGCCGTGATCCGCGCCGCGGCCGCGCCCATGCTGTAAGCGCCGGAGTAGAACACCACGTTGCTTTCCACCACCGGGTTGGCCGCGATCGAGGTGCTGTACGGCAGCGGGGTAAAGCGCCAGAGCGGCGCGCCGTCGGCGGGGTTCACGGCCACAAGCCCGGTCT
>CAYXPA010000200.1:1591-3006 GCA_964466945.1 uncultured Verrucomicrobiota bacterium
TCTGGGTGAGGAAGATGACCTGCCGGACGCCCGCGAGCGTGGTGGCGATGGGGGTGGCGTGGGTCATGGCGTCGTTGTGGCGACGCCAGACGAGGCTGCCGTCGCTGAGGCGTAGGGCGGCCAGGCGCTGGGCGCCGGCGTTGAGGTTGACAAAGAGCAGGTCGCCTTCGATCAGCGGCGAAGCGGCGTTTTGCCAGGAGATGACGCTGCCTCCGAAAACGGCGCGCAGGTCGCGTGACCACACGGTGGCGCCCGTGGCGGCGTCCAGGCAGTGCAATTTGAGGTAACTGCCCAGCACGTACACGCGGCCGTCCCGGACCACGGGGGTGCTGCGTGGGCCGTCGTCATCGCCCACGCCGCCATCCGGGTAGCGCGCCTGGTCCACGGGTGCGGTCCAGAGGAGTTGACCGGTCCGGGCGTCCAGGGCCACGCAGTGCTCGGTGCCGTCTTGCGTGCCGCCGCTGCGGACCTGGGTGAAGACCCGGCCGGCGCTGACGGTCACCGAGGACAGGCCGTTGGTGAGCGGGGTGCGCCAGAGCAGTTGGGGCGGTCGGGCGTTCCAGTTGGTGCGGATAGGCTCGGCGGTAACGCCGTTGCCGGCCGGGCCACGGTACAGGGGCCAATCGGCGGCGGCGGGGCACGCGACGAGCAGCGCGCAAGCGATCCACCGCGCGGCCGCAGCGAGGCGGCGACCGATCTTTCGGGGGGAAGGGTTGTGGCGCATGCGCTGACTCCGATCCGCCGCCTAAGCTGCCGCAAAAGCGGGGCGCGTCAAAGCCCGGAGGTGATTGCCGCGGCGGGGCCTTTGCGCACGGGAGAGGCGCGCCGGCGGCGCGGGCACTCGAGGCTTGGCGCGGTCGGCGCGGGACTTTAGGTTCGCGGCATGATCAAGACAGCGTTGTCGGTCTGTTTTTTTTACGGGGCTGCGGGGCGCAGCATTGGATACGCTCTGGCGAGCGGCGCGAACTTGGTTTTTGACATCACGATCATACCAACGCCGAGGTGACCGACGGCACCTCGAGACGTCCGCTGCCGCGAACAACAATGGGTGTAACGCAAACAGGTGCACGGGGCTACCTCGCGCAAAAGAACTCCGTGCCCGCCAAATGCTGCCAGATGTGGTTGCTTTACATCGGCGTCGCTGCAGAAGTTTCGCCGGCGCAGCGAGATGAAATCATTCGCTTGTTCAGCAGGCAGCCCCTTCGGTGCGCCGCCTACGAGTTTCCCCGTTGCACTCGCTACTGGGGGCGGTGGATTCGCCACGGGGATTGGTATCCCGATCGGGTGCGTCGGCTGTGGCGACGGGACCGGGCGCGGTGGGCGGGGGAAGAACCTCACGCCCAACTGGCGGTCAACGGCTCACTGGGCCGCCTGCGATCCGATCTGTGGCACTACAGTTTCGAGAGCATCGAGCA
>CAYXPA010000201.1:0-2894 GCA_964466945.1 uncultured Verrucomicrobiota bacterium
GGCTCTTCGCCGGCCCGGGTCTGGTGGCGGGCGCGGTGTGGGCGGACGTGGACGGTGACGGCTGGCCGGACCTGGCGCTCGCCTGCGAGTGGGGCCCGGTGCGCCTGTTTCTAAACCGGCGCGGCGTCTTGCACGAAGCCACCGCGGCGTGGGGCCTGGACGCGTGGACCGGGCTGTGGAGCGGCATTACCGCGGGCGACTTCGATGGCGACGGCCGGTTGGACCTGGCGGTGGGCAACTGGGGCTTGAACAGCCCCTTCCGCGCTTCGCCCGAGCAGCCGCTGCCGCTGTTTTACGGCGACTTCGACGGCAACGGCGTCGTGGACCTGCTCGAGGCCTATGCGGTGCCGGGCCTGGGCGTGGCGCCGCGGCGGGCCTTCGACGTCGTGGCGGCGGGGCTGCCGTTTTTGAAAACGCGCTTCGCCACGCACAAGGCCTACGCGCAGGCCACGGTCAGCCAGGTGCTCGGCCCCGAAGGCCGGGAGGCCCGCGAACTGCGGGTGACCACCCTGGCCAGCACGGTGTTTTTGAACCGGACCAACCGCTTCACGCCCGCGCCGCTGCCCGCGCCGGCCCAGTGGGCGCCGGTCTTCGGCGTGGCCGCCGCGGACGTGGACGGCGACGGGCACCAGGACCTGGTGCTGGCGCAAAACCTCCTGGCCACGCGGCCGGACCTCGACCGGCTCGATGCCGGGCGCGGACTGGTGTTGCGCGGCGACGGGCGCGGCGGCTTCGCGCCGTTGTCCGGCCAGGAATCCGGCTTGGTGGCCTGGGGCGAACAGCGCGGCCTAGCGGTGGCCGACTTCGACGCCGATGGCCGCCCGGACCTGCTCCTGACCCAGAACGGCGCCGCCACCGCGCTGTTCCGCAACGCGGCCGCCCGTCCCGGGCTGCGCGTGCGCCTGGCCGGGCCGCCGGGCAACCCGGACGGCGTGGGCGCGGTGTTGCGCCTGCGGGCCGGCGAGCAGAGCGGCCCCGCCTGCGCCGTACTGGCCGGAGCGGGGTGGGGTTCGCAGGACGGCGCCACGCGGGTGTTGACCCTGCCCGGCGCGGCGGCGCCCACCGAGCTGTACGTGCGCTGGCCGGGTGGCCGCGAAACCGTGTCCGCGTGGCCGGCAGAGGCGCGCGCGGTGGTGGTGGACACCGAGGGCCGCGTCACCGTTTTGGACGCCGCGACCGCAAGCGCCAAGCAGCCATGAGCCCCGGCAGCCGCGTCAGAATTTCCACCGTCTCGCTGCCGCGGCGGCCACCGTGCCGGAGTTGCCCCTTCGCGGCGCGTGGACGGGTGCGGAAACTGGCCGGCGTGGCGGGGATGCTGATTTGGCTGGCCGTTTTGGCGATGGCGGGCGCGACCGGCACCCGGGCGGCGGAGCCCCCCGGGGTGAAGGTTATCCCTCTGCCCGCGCCGGCGGCGGGCGCGCCCGGATTTACTTTGCTGGCGCCGGAACAGACCGGACTGGCGTTTACGAACCTGCTCCTACCCGAGCCAGAGGTGCGGAACCAGAATTTGCTCAACGGGTCGGGTCTGGCCCTGGGCGATTACGACCGCGACGGCTGGTGCGACGTGTTTCTGTGCAATCTCAACGGCTCGAGTGCGCTGTTCCGCAACCTGGGCGGCTGGCGCTTCACCAACGTCACCGAGGCCGTCGGCCTGGCCAACACCAACGCGCTCGCCCGCGGTGCGGTCTTTGCCGACGTGGACGGCGACGGTGACCTCGACCTGCTGGTGAGTTACTCTGGCGCCGGGGCGCGGCTGTTCCGCAACGACGGCCGCGGGCGCTTCCAGGACGCGGCGGCGGAATCCCTGCGGGCCGAGACCGGAAGCACCACGCTCACGCTGGGCGATGTGGACGGTGACGGCGACCTCGACTTGTACGTGGCCAACTACGGCGAAAACACCCTCCGCAGTGGCATGAAACTCTCCACCCGCATGGTGGGCGGACGTGAACAGGTAGTGGGCCGCTTCCGCCATCGGGTCCGCCTCATTGACGGCCAACTGGTCGAGTACGGCGAGCCGGACGCGTTCTACCTGAACGACGGCGCGGGCGGCTTCACCCGGGTGCCCTGGACCGGGGGCGCGTTTCGGGACGAGGCCGGCCGGCCGCTACCGGCCGAGTTTTGGGACATGGGCCTGACGGCAGTGATCCGCGACTTCAATCAGGACGGCCGGCCGGACCTTTATGTGTGCAACGATTTTCACACCCCGGACCGCCTCTGGCTGGGCGACGGCCGGGGCGGTTTCCGCCTGTTGCCCCGCGCCGCCCTGCGCAGCACCCCGCAGTTCTCGATGTCGCTGGATGCCGCCGACTTCAACGGCGACGGCTGGTTGGATTTCTTCGTGAGCGACATGCTCGGCCGACAGCACGAACTACGCATGAAGCAACTGCTGGCGCCCGTGCCCGCGCCGCGCATCACCCTCGAGGCGGACGCCGACCGCCCGCAAGTCCAGCGCAACATGCTTTTCCTCAACCGCGGTGACGGCACCTGGACCGAGCTGGCCCCGCGCGCCGGCCTGGCCGCCTCGGATTGGTCGTGGACGGTCGCCTGCCTGGACGTGGACCTGGACGGCCGCGAAGACCTGCTGGTCGGCACCGGGCATGACTTCGACGCGCTGGACCATGACGCAATCGAGCGCAAGGACCAACTCTCGCCCGCGGAAAAACAGAATCCCCGCCGCGTGCTCGAGCTTTTCCCGCCGCTGCGCGTCCCCAATTACGCTTTCCGCAACCGCGGCGACCTGACCTTCGAGGAGGTCGGCCGCGCCTGGGGATTTGACTCGCTGCAGGTCTCGCACAGCCTGGCCCTGGCGGACCTGGACAACGACGGCGACCTGGATGTGGTGGTCAACTGCCTGCGCGCCCCGGCCCTGGTGTACCGCAACAATGCCGCCGCGC
>CAYXPA010000202.1:0-2870 GCA_964466945.1 uncultured Verrucomicrobiota bacterium
GATCTCGCTGATCGAGTAATGCAGCGTCTTGAGCACGCCGTCGCGCATGGGCAGCTCGTAGGCCAGCTCGACGTTCGCCGGAAACGCCTTCGCCGTCTTGATCGTGGCCAGTGGCGCGCGGGCGCCCTGCACCATCGGCCCGAAAAATTTCTCCGCCTCGCCCACCAGCAGGGCGCGCAGGTCAATGACCGGCCCCCACCCGGGCACCAGCGCCAGGATGGGCACGTCCACGATCACCCGGTCGGTGAACAGCCGCTGCACGCTGGCCTTGGACTCGGCCTCGCCGGTCGAGCGCACGTCCAGGTTGGGCGCGCGCAGCTCGAGGCGCTTGTCGTTGCGCACCCAGTACACGTACAGGTCGCCCGCCTGCAACCCGGCGTAGCGCTCGCCGCTGGCCACGGTCAGGGCGATGAAGAACTTTTTCTGAGCGAACTTCTCCGGCAACACCGCCAGCATCTGGTGGTCTTTCCGGCGCACCCAGATTTGGAAGAGGCTCGGGGCCTTGTCTATGGTCGAAATCACCTGCTCGTAGTCCTTGAGCACCTCGGTGTGCGGCGGGAAATCCGGCTTGGGCGGCGCGGCGGCGTTGGTGGATTGCGGCGCGGCGGGCGGCGCCGGGTCGGCGCCCTGCGCCCGGCCCAACAGGAGACAGCCGGCCATCGCCAGGCCGAGACAGTGAATCATCAAACGGGTTTGCATGAACCCCATCTTCTCCGCCCCGGCCGGGGTGCAGGCAAGACGGAAAGCGGGCCTCTGCGGGTGCGTCGCTTCGGGACTCGCCTCGGCGCGGCCACCGCCTTTGCCGTTGCGGGCGGGCGCAGGTTTGCCATAGTTTCCGCCGTTGGGACTGCCGCGTGGCGGAGAAGCGCGCGGCGAACGCCCCGGGGCAGGCCAACTCCCGCGAGCCAGTGTAGCTCAGTGGCAGAGCAACGGTTTCGTAAACCGTAGGTCGTCGGTTCGACCCCGACCACTGGCTCCAGCTTCCTCACTCGCCCGCGTCAACCGCGACCGTTTCCGGGCTAACGCCCCTTCACCCCGGCGACGATTCCGCGCCCGTGCCGGCCGCGCCCGCCTCCGCCGCCGCCCGCGCCGCCTCGTACACCCGTGGCAACGGCACGCCCGCCGCCGCGGCCGCCTGCCGGCACGACTCGTACTCGGGCGCCGCGTGCACCACCCGGCCGTCCAGCCAGCCCCGCTTCACGGTCACCGGCCCAAACGCCGTGTTCACGGTGACGTAGTCGCGCCGCAACTTGCGCCGCTCGGCCCGCGTGCGGCGCACGCCGAAGGCGCTGGTCTCGATGAGCATCAGCGCGGTCAACCGGTCCGCCTCCGCCTCCGCGCACAACACGGTCAGCAACACCCCCGGGCGGCCCTTCTTCATCTGCACGGGCGTGTGGAACACATCCAGCGCTCCCGCAGCCAGGAGCCGTTCGGCGGCGTGGCCCAGGATTTCCGGCGACACATCGTCCAGGTTGGTCTCGAGCACCGCCACGGTGTCGCTTTCCCAATCATGCGCCACGGGTGCGGCGCCGGTCTCGCCCAGCAGCACGCGGAGCACGTTGGGGCGGGTGTGATTCTCGCGCGTGCCCAGGCCGTAACCGACGCGCTCGAGGCGGAAGTCGCTCAGCGGGCCGAACGCCTCGACCAACTCGGCCAGCAACGCCGCGCCGGTGGGCGTGACCAACTCGTGCGGCTCGGCGCACTGGCTCACCGTGACACCGCGCGCAGCCAGGAGGGCCACCGTGGCCGGCGTGGGCACGGGAAACCGGCCGTGCGCGCAACGCACCCAACCGGTGCCCTCGACCACCGGCGAGGCCAGCACGCGCGGGCAGCCCAACTGCTCCAGCGCCAGACACGCGCCCACGATATCCACGATCGAATCCACCGCGCCCACCTCGTGGAAATGCACCCGCTCCGGGGGCTGGTCATGAATGCGTCCCTCGGCCTCGGCCAGGCGCCGGAACACCGCCGTGGCCGTGGTCTTCACCCAGGGCGAGAGCGCGCTGCCGGCCAGCAGGTCCCGGATCGCGGCAAAATCCCGCGCGGGGCCGGCGCCGTGAGTTTGCCCGGGCGCGTGCGCGTGTTCGTGAACGTGAGCGTGCTCGTGGCCGTGGGTGTGCCCGTGCCCGGCCTCCGGCGCCTCTCCGGCTTCGGCCGCGAGCCCGGCCGCGGACGCCCCGGCGACAGCGTGCGGGTGCGCGTGGGAATGCCCGTGGGACCCCGCGGCTTCGAGATGGACCTCGAACTTGGTGCCGCTGATGCCACCCCGCAGCCCGCGCACGGCGTGCAGGTGGTAACCGCCCACGCCCAACCCGGCCAGTTCGCGCTCCAGCCGGGCGAAATCCGCGCCCAAATCGAGCAGGGCGCCCACCAGCATGTCGCCACTGATGCCGCTGAACAAATCCAGGTAAAGCGTCTTCATCGGGCGGGCGATTGGCGGCGCGGCGTCCGCGGGCTTGGAGTTGCGGCGTTCGGAGACGCAGCGGCAGCGGCCCCGGCCGCTTCAGCGGCGAGGGCGTTGATCTGACTGGCGGCGTAGCCGGCCCCGAAGCCGTTGTCAATGTTCACCACCGTCACGCCGCTCCCGCAACTGTTCAACATGCCCAACAGCGCCGCCACGCCGCCGAAACTGGCGCCGTAGCCCACGCTGGTGGGCACCGCGATCACCGGGCGCGCCACCAAGCCGGCCACCACGCTGGGCAGGGCGCCTTCCATCCCGGCCACCACCACCAACACCCGCGCGCCCAGCACCAGCTCGAGCCGCCCCAACAACCGGTGCAGCCCCGCCACGCCCACGTCGAAGAGCCGCTCGACCCGGTTGCCCATGAACTCCGCCGTCACCGCCGCCTCCTCGGCCACGGGCAGGTCGC
>CAYXPA010000203.1:0-2766 GCA_964466945.1 uncultured Verrucomicrobiota bacterium
AATCGGCTGCAGCCGGGGCGGCCTTCCGGGCATTTTCCGGTGGAACGGTCAACGCTTCACGCAACTCACGGTCAACGGGCTGCTCCCTCTGCCTGATGACGCCCCTGCCGTCTGCGGTCTGGCGTTTGGCGGCCAACCCTGTCTGCTGCTGGGGTTGACACGCTACGAAACGACCCTGACCGATTTGCCCGCGGGTTGGTTGCTGGCGGCGGGAACCGCGCCGGACTCGGTGGAGGTGGTGGGCACACTGCCCACCAGCGGTCCGGGGAGCGTGAGCGTGATGACGGCGGGCGACGTGAACGGTGACGGCGATTGGGACGTCTTCACTGCGGGCGGTGT
Source organism: uncultured Verrucomicrobiota bacterium (assembly GCA_964466945.1). Taxonomy (GTDB): domain Bacteria; phylum Verrucomicrobiota; class Verrucomicrobiia; order Limisphaerales; family J093; genus DSVZ01. The sequence goes on from CAYXPA010000203.1 coordinate 340, forward strand.
GGCTCTGGGGCAATATCCCGCGGCTGCACCCGGCACGATTTGGGTCAACCACAACGGGCGGCTCAAGCCCGACGAACTGGCTTCGCGCCCGTTCGCGGAGGTCAGCCTGGTATCGGGTGCAGTCTTCGCGGACTTGACCAGTGATGGCCTGCCGGAACTTGCGCTGGCGATCGAGTGGGGCCCGCTGCGCATCTTCCGCAACGAGAGCAGCCAATTCACCGAGGTCAGCCAGACCTTTGGCACGGCGGAACGTCTCGGACTGTGGCAATGCGTGGCCGCGGGGGACTTTGATGGCGACGGCCGCCTGGATCTCATCGCCGGCAATTGGGGCGAGAACAGCGAGCGCCAAGCTTCTCCGGAGCGTCCGTGGCTCGCTTACTGCGGCGATTTCAGTGGCGATGGCGTCACGGTAATCGTTGAAGCCCGGGCCGACCCCGACACCGGCCGCCTGTTGCCACTGCGGACCAAAGAGGAGCTGGGCGCGGCCTGGCCGGCGTTGGGGGAGCGGTTTGCGACGCACCGGGCGTTCAGTGAGGCCGGCGTGGAAGGCATCCTGGGAAACCATTTCAAGACCGCACGGGCGCTGCGCGCCAACACGCTCGCCTCGGTGGTTCTGTTAAACCGCGGCGGGCACTTTGAGGCCCAACCGCTGCCCCCCGAGGCTCAGTTCGCTCCGGCGATGGGTGCGTGTGTCAGCGACTTCGATGGCGATGGACACCTCGATGCGTTTCTGGCCCAAAACCTCTTCGCGTTTCCCAGCGAAGCCCGGCGTATGGACGCCGGACGTGGCCTCTTGTTGCGCGGGCGCGGTGACGGAACGTTTGATGCGATACCGGGTCAGAAATCGGGCATCATGATCTACGGCGAGCAACGCGGTTGCGCCGCTGCGGACTTCGACGGCGACGGCCGGCCGGACCTGGTGGTTACCCAGAACGGCGCAGAGACAAAACTCTACCACAACCGGGGCGGGTCGGCCCGGGACTACGCCGTGCCGCCGGAGGCGCGCGAGGTGCGGGCGCACGGGGACGGTCGGCTGGAGGTGGCGGCTCCGTGAGCGCGCCGCGGACTTGAGTTGTCAGGGTTCAAAGGTCCGGCGGGCGTGTCGCCCGATCCAGGCGGCTTGGGGCAGGCGTCTCCCGCCGCCACCGACCTGGCAAAATGGATTGCGCCCACCCCGGGCTGGTTTAGTGTGCCCCCGTTAGCCAATTGAGCTGCACCCCGCAAAGACCCGCCTTCGATGCAAAACCACTCTGAATTAAACCGCCGACAATTTCTCCGGACCGCCAGCCGGGCGGCGACCACGTGGGCCGCCGCCACAGCGGTGGCCCCAACCATTCTCTCCGATCCCGCCCCCGGCCAAACGATCGGCGTGGGCTGCATCGGCCTCGGCACCCGCGGCGGTGACCTGCTCAATGCCGTGGTGGCCGCCCCGGGCGTGACGGTGGTGGCGGTGAGCGACGTGTATGGGCCGCACCGGCAGAAGGGCCTGGAGCGCAGCCAGAATCCCGAGGCCCGGGCCTACGAGGATTATCGCGACCTGCTGGCCGACCCCAGAGTGGACGCGGTGATCATCGCCACGCCGGACCATTGGCATTGCCAGATGGTGCTCGACGCGGTCAAGGCGGGCAAAGACATCTACTGCGAAAAGGGATTCTCGCGCACGTTGCAAGAGGCCAAGCTAATGCGCGACGCGCTCAAGAAGAGCCGGGTGGTTTTCCAGCTCGGCCATCAGGCGCGCCAAGCGACCTGCGCGTTGCAGGCGAAGGAACTGATCGCGCAGGGCATCCTCGGCCCCATCACGCTGGTGCGCACGGGCCGCTTCAAATCCACCGAACCAAGCCATCCCAACTGGCGCTGGTACGGCTACTACGATCAATGGGACCGACCCGATCCGGAGCAGGTCCGCCAGGCGGTGAACTGGGAGCTCTGGCTCGGCCCGGCGCCCCGGATTCCCTGGAACGAACGGCACTTCTGGCACTGGCGTTGTTACTACGCCTACGGCACCGGTTACGCCGGCGACCTGCTGTCGCACGAGCTGGATTTCGTGCAATACCTCCTCGGCCACGGCATTCCCGACACCTGCGTCTGCTCCGGCCAGATCGCGCTGCTGCGCGACGACCGGGAGGTGCCGGACACCTGGGTGGCGGCCTACCAGTTCGAGAAGCTCGGCCGCACGGTCACCTTCGAAGGCAGCATGAACAGCAACGACCGGCAGCCGGTCACGATCTGCGGCCGCGACGCCACGTTGCGCTTCGACGCCATCGCGCATGACGTCACCACGTTTGAAATCATCCCCGCCGGCCACAACCGCAACGCCCGCCTGCCCAAGGGCTACGAGCGCGGCAAGACACCGCCGCAGCCCAATCATATCGTGGACTGGCTGAATTGCATCCGCAGCCGGGGCACCCCGAAATGCTCGACCGACGA
>CAYXPA010000204.1:0-2708 GCA_964466945.1 uncultured Verrucomicrobiota bacterium
CCGCGGTGGTTCAATTCACAGCAATCTTCCCTCGAAAAAAGTCCGACAGGCTCTTGAGCGTTGCGGCACTCCGGCAAGTGCCCGACTCGGAATTGGCCCGGGGCGGGCTCCGGAACACCCCAAGGCGGGTGTTGGTCCGGCTACCAATGCGCCTGCCACGCTCGCGCTTGCCCTGCCCGCGCAAGGACCACGCCCCGGGCTCCTGCAGTCACTTCAGTGCCTCGAGGGCAGCACCGAAGTTGATGTGGTAAACGGCGCCGTCCAGGACCAGCGCGGGGACGGAGCGGACGCCCGCGAGTTCGGCCTCGGACAGGCGGGCCTTGTCCTGGCCGAGGTGGACGGTTTCGACGTCGAACCGGGTTGGGTCCAGGGCGGCGACCAAGTGTTGTTCGGCGGCCACACAGACCGGGCAGCCGGCGTGGTAAAACACAGCTTTGATTTTCATGGGAGTACGTTTGTGCTGCGATTTTTGACGTTTCAGGGCGGCCTCCGACCGGCCGGCCGGGGTCGCCTGGGTGAGAAGTTGCCCGGGTCGGGCGGGTGGCGAAAGAGGGCACAAAATGGTGCGGGGTTACCTGCCGGTCACCGGCTGACAAGGCGGCAAAAGGCTGGCAGACTGGAGGGCATGAAGCGGGTGAACGCGCGGCGGTATCTGAGCCTGCCGGAGCGGCGGAGCTACCGGCGGCTCGAGGACGTGGTGGGCTGCAAGTGGTCGGCGGCGGTGCTGGCGGCCATTGCGCGGGGCGTGCAGCGGCCGGGCCAGTTGGAGCGGTTCATCCCGGGGATTTCGACCAAGGTGCTGCAGGAGCGGCTGCGCAAGCTGGTGGACTACGAGTTGATCACGCGGCAGGCGTTTCCGGGAAAGGTGCTGCGGGTGGAGTATCACCTGACCGAGACGGGGCGGAAGCTGGCGGACATTTTGGAGCAATTGCGGGAGCTGGACGAGGAACACGCGGCGCGCTCGGGCGGAGGTGAGGCGGCCGCCGGGCCGGACGCCGCACCACCCGGTGCGACCTTCCCAGCCTAAACCTGCACTGCGTTCCAAGATGCCGTGCGGCGACACGTCTCTGCCCGGTCACCCGGTCGTCCGGTTCGGGCCGTGTCCGCGAAGACATTTTGCAACTTCCTGACAAGTCGGCGCAGTTGGAGCGGCAGTGTCGTTTGCCCATTCACTCGGTTCCGACATCTGGAAGGAAACATGGATTCTCGCGAAATCATCCTCGTGCTGGGGTTGGCGGGCGTCGCCGCGGCCGTTGGCCACGGGATGAGACGCGCCTTGCGCCGTGCGGCCAGCCGTCGCAGCCGGCGCCTCCGGCCCTCGTTTGCCTGGCGGGCCGGGCTGATTGTCCTGCCGGTCGCTCTGCTGGCGGTGTTTGCCCTGTGGTCCCTGCGGCAAGACCGGTTGCTGGCGGAGCAACAAGCGCGGGAATCCGCGGCGCTGGCGGCGCGGCAGTGGGCCCGGGAGTTCGGCCGTGACCTCACCGCTACGTGGACCCACGCGCGAGATCAACAAGCCGAGGCTCTGGCGGCATCGCGACAAGTGCTCGGGGCGGGCGAGCGAGCTAAAGACGCCGACCAGGGCGAAGTCCAGCAGCGCGCTGTCCTCGAGCAGCAACGAAACACGGCGCGGCCCGCCCTCCAATTCTCCCTGGACGCTGCAGGCTGGCCCAGCGGTGTCGTGCCCAGGGCGGGCACCGGGCAGCCGGCGGCGTGGCTGTTGGAATTGAGCGCCGCCGAACGCACCGTCTGGCACGCGGCCCAGACCGTGCTGGCCACCGGCCAGACCAACGAAGCCATCCCCTTGCTCGACGCGCTGCTGGCCGGCCCGGGCCCGGAAGCGCTGAAGGCGAACGCCGGCCTCCTCAAGACGCTCCTCGAGGCCGAGCTTGCGCCGCCGGACGAAGCGCGGCAGAAGCTGCGAGCGGCCCGGCAGCGTTTTGACCATGCGCCCAGCGAAACGGGCTACCCGCTGGGCCAACTGGCCTGGCTGCGCGCCTTGCAGCGACTGCCCGCTGGGGCGGGTCTGGCGGACGCGGACCTCGACGCGATCGTCACTTTCGCGGAGACCGCCGCCTCACCGCTCCTTACCAGCTTTGTGGAACAGGTCACGCGACTCGCCCAACCCGGCCATGCCGCGGACGCCGCGAAAGTGGACGCGCTCCGGCGGTTGGTGGAGACCCGGCTGGCCACCATTGGGGCCGCGGCGGACCTCGTCCGACAGTGTCCGTTCGCGACCCGCCGGAGCGCCGTCTGTTGGATCGAGAGCGGCGGGACGGAGTACCTGGCGGTTACCTTCGCCCGGCCCGCGTCTGCAACGGCCGCAGGCCCGGCCGACGACCACCCGACCGCCACGGTACACCTGCTCGAGCGCGCGCTCGTGGATTCGGCGGCGGCCCGGTGCGCCGCGGCCACGTCGGGGAGCGTGCCTCATTACGCGCGGCTAACCGTGGTCCTGGGCGAACGCGAGTTCCTGCCGGAATCTTCCACGGCCACCACCAACGCGCTGCCCGCGTGGCCACTGTTGGCCGAAGTCGCGGGCAGCCTCGACCTCCAGCCGCGCCCGGCGGACGTGCCGTTGCCGGCGTTTCAGGTGCGGGTGGTCCTGGCCGATGCGGCGGGATTGTACGCGCAGCAACGGCGACGCGCGTGGCTTTTCGGCGGGCTCATCCTCTCGGCCGCGGGCACGGCGTTGATCGGTTTGGTGGCCG
>CAYXPA010000205.1:0-2564 GCA_964466945.1 uncultured Verrucomicrobiota bacterium
TTCATGCCCACCAACAAGGCCGAGGCGGTGGCGGCGCGGCTGGCCAAGTTCGGCATCAACAACGTCCGCTTCCACCACATGGACGCGCCCTGGGCCACGGGCGGCGGCCTGCTCAGCTACACCGCCACCAGCAGCCGCAACGTCAATCCCGCCCAGCTCGAGCGGTTGCACTTCCTGATCAGCCGTCTCAAGGCCCACGGCATTTACGCCAACCTCAACCTGCTGGTCGGGCGCGAATACCGTTCCGGCGACGGCCTGGGGCCCGAGGTCACCACGATGGACTGGAAAGAGCAGCATCTGCTGGGGTTCTTCAACGCCACCGCCCTCGAGCTGCACAAGGAATACGCCACGCGCCTGCTCACGCCCACCAACCGCTTCACCGGCCTGCCGCTGGCGCGCGACCCCGTCGTGGCCTTCGTCGAGATCATCAACGAAAACGGCCTGATTCACGAGTGGTACGAGGGCGGGCTGGACCGCCTGCCCGCCCGCTACGCCGCCGACCTGCGCGCGCACTGGAACGACTGGCTGGCCGCCCACTATGCTGACGACGCGGTGTTGCTCGCCGCCTGGCAACCCATCCAGCAGCCGCTCGGGCCGAATCTGCTGCGCAACGGCGACTTCGCCAGCGGCAACACCGGCTGGACACTCGAGCAACATTCCGGCGCCACCGCCACGTTCACCCGGACCACCGACTTCAACGGCGCGCCGGCGGCCAGGATCACCACCACGCGCACGGGCTCGGCCGGCTGGCACGTGCAGCTCAACCAGCCCGGCCTGTCCGTCTCGAACACCCAGGTGTACACGCTCATCTTTTCCGCCCGGGCCGACGCGGCGGCCGACCTGGACGGGGCCGTGATGCAGGCGCACGACCCCTGGCAGCCGGTGGGCTTCTCGCGCACGGTGCGGCTGACCACGCAATGGCAAACCTTCACGAACACGTTCGTGGCGGCCCTGCCCAGCGGCAAGGTGGACAGCAACACGCGGGTGAACTTCGGGGGCATGGGCACGCGCTTGGGCAGCGTGTGGCTGGCGGATGTGCGGTTCCACCGCGGCGGCAGCGTGGGCGTGTTGCCCCCCGGCACCTCGCTGGCCGGACGCAACGTTCCCAACGTGCTCCGCTCGGGCGACGGCTTCACGGGCACCTCCGCCGCGCGGCGCGACTGGCTGGCGTTCCTGCGCGACCGCGAGGTCGCCTATTACGACGCGATGGTCGCGCACGTGCGGAACCAGTGCGGCTACCCGGGCCTGATCTTCGGCACCATCCTGGCCAACAGCCCCGCCACGGTGCAGAGCCGGCTGGACGTGGTGGACTCGCACGCCTACTGGCAGCACCCGCAGTTCCCCGGACAGCCCTGGGACGCGGTGAATTGGTTCGTGCCCAACGTCTCGATGGTCACCACGACCAACAGCGACAACACCCTCACCAGCCTCAGCCGCCAGCGCATCCGCGGCAAGCCGTTCACCGTCACTGAATACCAGCACCCCTCGCCGAACTATTACGGCGCCGAGGGGGCGGTCATGCTCGCTGCGCAGGCGTCGCTCCAGGACTGGGACGGCATCTGGCTCTTCGACTACGGCCCCGGCCACGACGGCGTGGGCATGGGCCGCATTCGCGGGTTCTTCGACACCGCCCAGCACCCGCCCAAGATGGCCAACCTGCTCCTGGCGGCGAACCTGTTCCGGCGCGGCGACGTGGCGCCGTTGACCAACGAGGTTGTCATGGCGCTGACTCCGGAACGCGAACTGGACCTGCTGCTCACCCGCGCCGGGGCGTGGTACGTCTTCAACAGCGGTCAGCTTGGCGTGCCCGACTCGTGGGCGTTCCACACCCGCTTGAGCGTGGCGGTGGGCGAGAATCCTCCGGGGCTCACGAATCCGCCCGCGAATCCCCCGCCGCCGGGCGGCCCGCTGGCGGTGCGCTGGCTCAACAACGGCCCCGGCCGCGGTTACGTGCTGGTGAACTCCCCGCGCACTCGGGCCGCCGTGGGCTACATCGCCGGGCGCACCCTCGCGATGGGAGAACTGGAAGTGACCGCCTCTCCGGTCGAACTTCCCTGGGCTTCGGTGGGCCTGACCGTGGTGCGGGGCGACTCGTTTACCAACGGCACTTTCCTCGTCATCTCCAGCGGCTGGATCGAAAACACCGGCATGAAGTGGAAGGACGCCAACAAGGATTCCGTGGGCAACCAGTGGGGGAGCGCGCCCACGCGCATCGAGGTGGTGCCGTGGACGCTCCGCCTGCCCGTGCCCGCTGAGCGCGTCCGCGCGTGGATTCTTGACGAGCGCGGCCAACGCCGCCAGCCGATGACCCCGCTGGCCGATGGCGCGGGCTTCACCCGCTTGAGCGCGCCCACCAACGCCGCGACGCTCTGGTACGAGGTCGAGGTCGCCCCACCGGCCCTCACCGGATTCGAGCGTTGGCGCCAGGAGCACTTCAGCCCTGAGGAACTTGCCGACCCGGCGGTTAGCGGCCCGGACGCCACGCCCGCCGGGGACGGTGTGCCGAATTTCGTGAAGTACGCGCTGGCCGCGCCGCCCCGGACGCCGATCCGGCCGGGCGACCT
>CAYXPA010000206.1:0-2539 GCA_964466945.1 uncultured Verrucomicrobiota bacterium
AGCGCGGTCCTACCGCCAGCGGAAAACATGGTAGGGCGCCGCTGCGCCGGCGCCGTCCGACGGCCGGGACGCAGCCCGGCCCTACCGGATTGTGCCGCGACACAGCGCGGCCCCTACCCCAGCGGCCGCATCCAGCGCGGTCCTACCGCCAGCGGAAAACATGGTAGGGCGCCGCTGCGCCGGCGCCGTCCGACGGCCGGGACGCAGCCCGGCCCTACCGGATTGTGCCGCGACGCAGCGCAGCCCTACCACAAGCTGCACGGCCCAGCCGTCCAGCCCCCTTTGGGCGATGATTTCCGGTGCCGCCCCCCCTGCGCGGTGTGCGCTGCGGCGCGGCGCGTTTCACCCGCTTGGTGGGGCGAGACTCCATCGAGCCCATACCGGCCCGTTCGTCCGGCCAAACGATTTGCACCCTCGGGACCGCCGATTACACTCGCCGCATTATGGCTGATGCGAATTCTTCCGGCCCCGGGTTGGGTTGGCTGGTCTTTGCGCTGATGACCGTGGCCTGCTGGGGCGTGTATGGCGTGTTCCTGCACACCGGTCAGGTGGCGATGCAGGACCCGGTGAACGGCCGGTACAAGGCCTTTCTGTTTGTGGGCCTGGCGTACTTCCTCACCGCGGTGCTGGCCCCGCTGGCCCTGCTGTGGGCCAAGGGCGCGGCCTTCAGCGGGTACACGCCGCGGGGCATGGGGTGGTCGTTGCTGGCGGGCGTGGTGGGCGCCGCGGGGGCGTTCGGAGTGTTGCTGGCCTTTGGCGCCAAGGGCACGCCGGCCGTGGTCATGTCCATCGTCTTCGCCGGCGCGCCGATCGTGAACGCGGTGTACTCGCTCCTGCTGCATCCACCGGCGGGCGGTTGGGGCGCGATCAAGTGGCCGTTTTACCTCGGCATCGCCCTGGCCGCGCTCGGGGGATGCCTGGTCACGTACTTCAAGCCCGCGCCGGCCCCGGCCAAACCGCCCGCGGTGCAGGCCGCCCCGGCTCACGCCACACCCGCCGCCCGGTCCTGACCCATGCCCGCCGCGGGCCCCCCCTCGCGCGCCGCGCTCCGGGCCGCGCAGCTCGAGCGCTTGCGCGCCCTGCTCGAAGTGCTCCGCGCCGGCAACGCCTTTCAACGCGCCCGCCTCGACCCGCTGGGGGACGCGGCGTGGCGGCCGGCCTCGCTGGCCGAGTTCACGCGGACCGTCCCCTTCACGACCAAAGCCGAACTGGCCGCCGACCAGCGCGCGCATCCGCCCTTCGGCACGAACCTGAGTTTCCCGCTCGAACGCTATACGCGTTACCACCAGACCAGCGGCACCACCGGCACGCCCTTGCGCTGGCTGGACACGCCGGAAAGCTGGGAGACGCTGACCGCGTGCTGGGCCGAGGTCTTCCGCGCGGCCGGCGTGGGCGCGGGCGACCGGGTGATGTTCGCGTTTTCGTTTGGCCCGTTCATCGGCTTCTGGCTGGCGTTCGCCGCCGCCGAGCGACTCGGCTGCCTGTGCCTGCCCGGCGGGGGGCTGAGCAGCGTGGCGCGGCTGCGCGCGTTGTTGGACCTGCGGGCCACCGTGCTTTGCAGCACGCCCACCTACGCGTTGCACCTGGCCGAGACGGCCACCCGCGAGGGGCTGGACCTGCGGCGTGCGGCAGTGCGCCGCCTGATGGTGGCCGGCGAACCCGGCGGCAGCCTCCCCGCCATGCGCGCCCGCCTCGAACAACTCTGGCCCGGCGCGCGCGTGTTTGATCATCACGGCATGACCGAGGTCGGCCCGGTCACCTACGAATGCCCGGCCCGGCCGGGAGTTTTGCACGTCATGGAGCACGCCTTTCTGGCCGAAGTGGTGGACCCCGCCACCGGCCGCCCGGTCGCCGCCGGGCAACGCGGCGAACTGGTGCTCACCACGCTGGCGCGCGCGGCGTCGCCGCTGTTGCGCTACCGCACGGGCGACCTGGTGCAACCCCGCTTCGCGCCCGAGCAGACCGACGCGCCGCCGTGCGCGTGCGGCCGGGTGGAACTGGCCCTCGAAGGCGGCATCCTCGGGCGCACGGACGACATGGTCATTGTGCGCGGGGTGAACTTGTACCCGGGGGCCGTGGACGAGGTGTTGCGCCGCTTTCCCGAGGTGGTCGAGTATCAGGTGCAGGTCCGCCAGCCGCAGGGTCTGGCAGAGTTGACCCTCGAGATCGAGCCGGTCCCGGGCTGCGCCGACCCGGCGGCGCTGGCGGCGCGGGTGCAGGCGGAGTTACAGGCCGTCTTCGCGCTGCGGGTGCCGGTCACGTTTGTCGCGCCCGGCACGCTGCCGCGCTTCGAGTTGAAGGCGCGCCGCTGGGTGCGGTGGTGAAGGCGGTGTGCTGCGGGGGCCGGGCGCTTCCAGCCGGCCCGCTGCCAGAGCTCGTGGAAGTAACGGCCGGTCTGGCTCAACGTGCCGTCGGGTTTCACCAGCCAGAAGCCGCGGAGCTGCGCCGGGTCTTGGACCAGCGGACGGAACGGCGCGGCAAAAAGTCCCGCAGGTTGGTGCCGCGGCGCGGAATGAAAAGCCGGGACCGCGGCCCCGAA
>CAYXPA010000207.1:0-2506 GCA_964466945.1 uncultured Verrucomicrobiota bacterium
AGCGTCACAGCCAGCCCGATCACCGCGCCTCCGAAGAGGATCAGGCCGATGCCATCAGGCACGAAGGCGGACAGAGCGCCCGAAAAGATCAGGGTCGCCAGCGAGATGTGAAAAAAGATCCCGGTAATCCCGCTGACGGACCCCGCAACGAGCGAGGGGATGAGATTAGGACGTTGGAATTCCTGAAGAAGTTGTTTCATGATGACCTCGATGAAAAATACGGATAAATCGCCGGACGCGTTCGATGCTTACGAGGGGAGCGGTTGCGATTTCAACGCGGTTTATTGCCTGAGACGGGCTTTTCGCGATCCAGCCACAACTCGCGGTATTTGCGATTCCAGTCAATGAGAAAGCGATAGGCAATGACGAATCCTGTGGCAACGGCGATCCATAATTCCAGGCCGCGCAAGTTCACGAGCCAGAAGAGTACCGGCACGAGAATTCCGGTGAAGACGCTGGCGCGCGCGCCGTGACGAATGAGGAGCGTCAGCGCGATCAGCAATCCGAGCGCGAGGATGAATGAAAACCAGTTGACTGCAAGCAGGGAACCGCCCATTGTTGCCAGGCCCATGCCGCCCCGGAATTGTGCGAAGACCGGCCAGCAGTGACCGATGACTGCGGCCGCGGCGGTAAGCGCAGTGACCCAGCTTTCGCCGGAATATTTCGCGGCGAGAAAGGTTGGGGCAAATCCCTTCGCAATATCGAGGATCAACACCAGCGCGCCCCAGCCGAAGCCCGCCTGACGGATCGTGTTGGTCGTCGTCGCGTGGCCCGAGCCTGCGTCGCGCACGTCCACGCCCTTGACGAGGCGCGTGATCCAGATGGAAAAAGGGAGCGAGCCTGAAAGGTAGCCCAGGAGGGGAAAGAGGAGAGATGCGAGCGTGGACATGGTGGGGGATGGTACGCAAGTACACACGTTGTAAGTCACGTTAAACTCGTACCTGTCAAATAATCTGGAAAAGTCGTAACAGTACCTTAACAATTTCATACCATAGAACTTCGTGATAGACCATTGCACACCCGAAAACGGAGGTGTGCATGAAGCGCTACACGGATCTTGCAGACCAGCAAACCATCCTGCAGCTACGACAGGAAGGTCGAACCTACTGCGAAATTACTCGGGAAACTCACTGGAGTTACGAAACAGTTCGCAAAATATGTCGTTTGGGACAGCCGCAAGAACATGTCATGGGGAGACCCGCCAAAGGGATACTGAGCAGTTTTGACCCGCTGGTACGCTTTGCCTGTCTGAGGATCAAGTTGCGCCATCGGCGTTGGGGAGCGGAGGTGGTGCGAGCAGAACTGGCCAAATGCGCATGGGCGCAAGGCATGAAATTGCCCAGCCCCAGCCAGATTGGCGCCTATTTCAGTCAGTTTGCAGATCGGCTCGTGAAAGTGCGTGGGCACAAGCAATTGCCACATTCCAGCCCGACCCGCCCGCCACAACCCTACCCCCATAGCTGCTGGCAAATTGACGTACAAGAGCAGGTCGAGCTGCCTGGCTATGGCTGGGTCAACATCCTGGATATTGTAGATACTTATACGGGTATCAAACTAGGCGTCTTTTTGTTTCCTGCCAAACAGGAAAACCGCACCTGTAAAGTATCGTTGGAGCAGTATCGCCAAGCCTTGCGGCACTGTTTTGAGCGTTGGGGGCTGCCAGACCGCATCCGCACTGACCGAGACCGTGTCCTGGTTCCTGAAGGAGACTATCCTTACCCATCCAGCTTCACCCTTTGGCTGGCTGGGCTGGGGATTGAGCACGAATTGATCCGCCGCGTCATCGAAAACGGCTGTGTTGAACGCTCCCATCGCACACGCTTTGACCGACTGGATGGCTACGGTCCATTCTCTGCGTTGTCTGACTGGCAGGAGATTGCCAACTATGAGACCTGGCGCATGAACACGGTTCTGCCTTCCCGCGGACGCCACTGCCACCGCCAACCGCCTCTGCTGGTCTACCCGCAAGCCGCTCACCCCAAACGTTGGTATCGTCCTCCCGATGAATTGATCCTGTTCGACCTCAAACGAGTGACTGACTACCTGGGCCAAGGCAAGTGGTTGCGGCACACCAGTTCCAAGGGACAATTTTCGTTCCACACCCAAAAGTACAATCTGGGCGTCCGTTTTCGTTCGCGCTGGATACAGGTGACTTATTCACCCTTCAAAGGGTTTCAAGTGACCGCTCCGCCAGCCAACCAGGTTCTCCTGACCTTTCCCCTCGAAGATTTGACCGTCCAGGCTATCACGGGACTTTCTGTGGTATGAGTTGTTAATGTGCCAACAGGTACAACTTTTCCGTTTTTTCTCACGGGTACGAGTTTACCGTGACTTACAACAGGTACACCAGTAAACACGCAGATATGTTGGGCCTGTGTACTTGCGTACGTGTCTACTTGTCCACGTTCCCCGAAGGAGAACCCATGGTCATCTACCAACTCCTCGCTCTCGCCGGACTTCTGGCCGGCCTCTACGGAATCTACCTTCGCTACGCCGAGACAAAACG
>CAYXPA010000208.1:0-2473 GCA_964466945.1 uncultured Verrucomicrobiota bacterium
GCGCCAGGGAGCTGGCGCACCTGTTGCCAGGTGGCGGTGTCCCAAAGGATCGCGCCTTCCGCATTGGCGGTCGCCAGCAGACGCCCGTCGGCACTGCAGGAAAGGCTCCGGGCGGAAGTCGGGAGGTTGGTGAGGACCTGATACGACGCGGCGTCGCGGATGATCACCTGGCGCCAGCCGCCGTAAGCAAACCAGCGTCCGTCCGGCGAAAACTCGATGGCGTCCGCGCCTTCATCGGAGAAATTGGTCACGGACTCACTCCGGCAAAGCTGCCAGAGGTACCACCACTCGAAACCGCGCAGATCGGTCTGATTCCCTTTGGGCCGGTGGCGGTCGAGGAGCTGCAGGGCGCGAGCCAGGTTGTTCTCCGCCAGGGCCTGGTGGGCGACGTTGACCTCGGAAACGTAGGCGTTGAGACGGGCCTGCTCGAGATGGCGCCTGGCGCGGCTCGCCTGCCAGGAGGTGGTGAGGAGCCCCACAATCAGGGCGACGAGGACCGCCCCCACTGCGACGAACGCGAGTTTATGTCTCTGCGCCAGCTTCCGGAGCCGGTACAGGTTGCTCGGCGGGCGGGCGGCGATGGGTTCGCTGTCCAGGTACCGCCGCAGGTCGGCCGCCAGGCCGTTCGCGGTCTGGTAGCGCCGCGTCCGGTCCTTCTCGAGCGCCTTGAGCACGATCCAGTCGAGATCGGCAGCGATTGCGGATTGCGGATTGCGGATTGCGGATTGGGGCGGATCCCCGACCCGGGCGGCGGCTTGGGTCTGGCGCAACCGCGTCGAGGGCTTGGGGGGCTCGACTTCGCGGATGGTCTTGAGCATCCCCTCCTGACCGGCGTCCCGCAGTTGCCTGGGGTCCAACGGCGGCTGGCCGGTGAGCAACTCGTAGAGCAACACGCCGAGCGCGTAGATGTCGCTGCGCGTGTCCACGTCCAGGCCACCCAGGCCCGCCTGCTCCGGGCTCATGTAGGCCGGCGTGCCCAGGAACTGGTGGAAGCGCGTGAAGAGGGTCTTTTCGGTGAGCGGTTCTTCAATGGCCTTCGCCACGCCGAAATCAATGATCTTGGGCACCGCCCGGCCATCCTGCTCGGTGACGAGGACGTTCGAGGGTTTGAGGTCGCGGTGGATGACGCCTTTCTGGTGCGCGTGCTGGACGGCCTCGCAGACCGGGATGAGCAGCTCGAGCCGCTCGCGGGTGGTGAGCTGGTGGGTGTCGCAGTACTCGGTAATCGGCAGCCCGCGCACCAGTTCCATGACGAAGAACGGCCGGCCAACCTCGCTCGCGCCGCCATCGAACACGCGCGCGATGTTCGGATGATCCATCAACGCCAGCGCCTGCCGCTCGGCCTCGAAGCGGGCCACGACCTGGCGCGTGTCCATGCCCAGCTTGATGATCTTGAGCGCGACCTTGCGCCGCACGGGCTCGGTTTGCTCCGCCATCCAGACCGTCCCGAACCCGCCCTCGCCGATGATCTCGAGCAGCTTGTACCGACCGATGCGCCGGCCAGCCGGCGGGTCCTCCAGCGAATCCACGGCAACGGGCGTGGCCGGAACCTCCGACGCGAATGCCGGGGCCGGATCGTCCTCGCCGAGTTTCAGCAAACAGGCCGGGCAGAGTCCGCCGGGGGCACCCGCCGGTAGCGGACGCCCGCAATCGGGACAGACGGAAAGGCTCATCGAGGTTTCGCGCCACCCAGCAGCGCCAGCTCAAGCCATTTCCAATGGCAGTCCACGTCCTCGAAGCCGATCTCGCGCAGCCAGCGAAGTTGCCGCGCCACTGGGGCGCAACGGTTCGACGGGTCCTCGTCGGCCGCGGTGATTCCGAGCGCCCGGAGAAACCAGTCGTGCAGGGCCACGCTACCGGCAGCGACATGCTCCAGGTTGCAGAAGACGCCGCCCGGGGTCAGGGCGGCATGAATCTCGGCGTACAGGGCCCGCTTGCGCCGGTCGCGGCAATGGTGAATGGCGAAGCTCGAGACGATCGCGTCGAACCGCCCCAGGTCCGGCAGCGGCAGGTCGAGGTTGTGGGCGATGACCCGGACTCGTTCGTTGCCCTGGAACCGCCGGCGAGCGGCGGTCAACATGGCGGGCGAGAAATCCAGCGCGACCGCTTCCGCCTCCGGCCGTCCGATTAACACGAGCGCCAGCAAGCGGCCATCCCCGGTGCCCAGGTCCAGAATGCGCCCCGCCTTGGGCGGGATGAACTCGAGCAGCGCCGCCTCGCCTTCCGTGCGGTGCGGAATCCGCTCGGCGCGCGCGAGATACCTCAGCGCGTGTTCGGCGGTGGCGTACTCGTTAAGGTCAGGGGTCGGCCTCATGGTTTGCAAGCCGGACGCTCACCGGCCCGACGCCAGATGAAGAGGAAGGGTTGCCCCAGGATGGCTGCCACGCGATGGAACCACCAGGTCCGGCCAGGCGGGTGCATGGCCCCGTCAGCATTCTGGGTGAACGGGCCGCCAGCCCCGGACCCGGGCACG
>CAYXPA010000209.1:0-2456 GCA_964466945.1 uncultured Verrucomicrobiota bacterium
GGGCATGGCGGCCACTCTCCGACAGGCGGATGCCCTCTCCTGGATGATCCCCGCCGTGCCCCTCGCCGCCGACAAAACCAATGCCATCGTGGTCACCGCCACCCTGGACACCACTTGGGCGCCGGCCTTTGGCGGCACCACGACCTTCAGCGACACGGTCTCGGTCTTCAGCACGCCGGTGCGCCTGAGCCTCACCCGGCAGGGCGGCGACGTGCTGCCCTTCTCGCTGTGGACCGCCCCCGCGGTGGACGCGACCGAATGGAGCCTGCTGGAGGACAACGTCACTCCACCGCTGACCTTCCCGGCACCGGTCGGCACGCAGTTCTATCTGCTCCGCGGGCGATAGCGATGACGCGCCGAGGTCCGATCCATGCCGGCTTGGAGCCTGGCGTTGGCAATCCCGCTCGGACCCGCGGCCGGTCCGAGCGGGCGGCAACCGCTGCGTGCGGAACTCGCCGGGCTACCGCAGTGCGAGGATTTCGGTTTCCCGCGCCTCCAACCGTGGCTATGGTGGGTCTCGGCGCAGACTGTTGCCCGGCGTCCGGCCCAGCGCGCCAAACCTGGTCGCCCGGCCGCAGGTGAGTCGGCCCGTTGCGACAGCGACAATGATCCACGTTCGCCACCTGTTCATTTCGCCCGGCCACAACTACCGCGGCCACCACAGTGGGCCGCCCGGCACCCATCCCATCCTCGCCCGGGACGCCATCGAGTGCGTGGCCGGCCGCGGCATTCGCGGCGACCGCTACTTCGACCACCAACCCGATTTCAAGGGCCAGATCACCTTCTTCGCCTGGGAAGTCCTCACCGCCCTCTGGGAGGCCCTGGGCCTCCCGCCCGAGCATCGCGACCCCGCCGCCACCCGCCGCAACGTCCTCACCGTCGGCGCCGACCTCAACGCGCTCATCGGCATCGAGTTCGAGATTCAGGGCGTCCGCTTCGTCGGCACCGAGGAATGCCGGCCCTGCTACTGGATGAACCACGCCTTCCGCGACGCGCGCGCCGAAGACTGGCTGCGCGGCCGCGGCGGCCTGCGCGCCAAAATCCTAACCGACGGCTGGCTGCGGCGCGACCTGGACCTGTAACCCTCGGCCTTGAGCGCGTCACCGCCCAACGCCCCGCCGCCCTTCACCGCCGTCATCCTCGCCGGCGGGCGGTCCACCCGCATGGGCCGCGACAAGGCCCGACTCGAATTCGGCGGCCAGCCGCTCCTGGCCCGGCAAATCGCTCTGGCGCGGTCCCTGGGGCCTGCCGAAATCCTCATCTCCGCCCGGCGCGAAACCGACTACCGGGACTTCCACTGTCCGGTGGTGCCCGACCGCGTGCCCGGGGCCGGTCCACTGGCCGGCATCGCGGCCGCGCTCGAAGTCGTCCGCGCCCCGCTGGTCTTGGTCCTGGCCGTGGACCTGCCCCACCTGACCCGCGCTGTCCTCGAACGTCTCCTGGCCGCCTGCGCGCCCGACCGCGGAGTGGTCCCGCGCCTGCCGACCGGTCCGGAACCGCTCGCGGCCGTTTACCCCCCCGCTGCCGCGCCGCTGGCCCAAGAGGCCCTGGCCGCCCGCCGCCTGGCCGCGCGCGACTTTGCCTGCGCTTGCGCCCAAGCCGGCCTGGTGCGGTTCCTGGGCCTGCCGCCCAAACTGGCCCCGCAGTTCGCCAACTGGAACACGCCGGGAGACATGCGGGTCACCGCCGCCGCTCCTTAGCCAGAACGATGCAGTAGGTTTCGGTGGAACGGCCAACTTGGCCGTTCTGGGCGGCAACTTGCCGCCCAGCCATACGCACGGAAGCCGCCCCCCTTCAGTGGCTGCCTCGTGCGTTCGACGGTCGGGCGGGTCGCCCGACAGAACGGGTCAGTGGCCCGATCCACCCCGCATTCAATTGAATCGTTCCGGCTTCGCCGGGCGGAACCGACGCCTGCAAACCGGGCCGTTTCCAACCGCTCCGCTGCAACGCAGCCTCGCCATTCGGCAACCCCGGCCTATCTTGTGGGCAAACCGGAACCCAACCCGGCATGACCAGCGACTCCCGGAAGAATTCCACCGGCCCCGGGGACGACGCGCCGACGCCGTCGCCCGCGCCGGTCTTTGTCAGCACGCGCTGGTCGCTGGTGTTGTCGGCGCAGGCGCAGGATTCGCCCCAAGCCGCGCGGGCGCTGGAAGAGCTATGTCGGGCCTACTGGTTCCCGCTCTACGCGCATGTGCGCCCCGCCGGTCATGCGCCCGCCGATGCCGAGGACCTGACCCAGGCCTTCTTCGCGCGCCTATTGGAAAAGCGCTGGCTCGACGCGGCGGACCGCGAGCGCGGGCGGTTCCGGTCGTTCCTGCTCGGGGCGCTGAAGCATTTTCTGGCCAACGAATGGGACAAGGCGCGCGCGCAGAAACGCGGCGGGCGGGCCCAGGTCGTTTCGCTGGACGCGCCGGCGGGCGAGGAGCGTCTGCGGCAGGAGCCGGAGGCGCGGG
>CAYXPA010000210.1:0-1145 GCA_964466945.1 uncultured Verrucomicrobiota bacterium
CCGCGCCCCGCGCGGCTCTGAGCTACCTCTACGACCCGGCCAACCCGGTGCCCACCCTTGGCGGTTACCAACTCACCATTCCCGCCGGCCCCAAAGACCAGCGCCCGATCGAGGGGCGGCCGGACGTGCTGGTCTTCACCAGCGCCCCGCTTGCCGAGCCGCTCGAGGTCACCGGCCGGGTCCGCGCCCGGCTCTGGATCAGCAGTGACGCGCCGGACACCGATTTCTTCGTGCGGCTGTGCGACGTGTACCCGGACGGCCGCTCGATCAACGTCTGCGAAGGCCAGCTCCGCGCGCGCTTCCGCGAAGGGTTCGACCGCGAAGTCCCGCTGCGCCCCGGCCGGGTCTCTCCGCTGGACGTGGACCTGTGGTCCACCAGCATCGTGTTCAACCGCGGCCACTGCCTGCGCGTGCATGTGACCTCGAGCAGCGCGCCGGGCAGCGATCCGAATCCGAACACCGGCGACGCCTTCCGCGCCCGCGACTACCACCGGGTGGCCCGCAACGTGGTTTACCTGGACGCCCGCCGGCCCTCGCACGTGCTGCTGCCCGTGGCCGCTCAACAACCCGTTTCCCATGGCGGGGCAGCGGCCTCTCTGGAGCGGCCCGCCGAGAAGCGCGCGGGCCCAGCCGAGTAACCTTGGCCGGCGCATCCCCGCCGCCCGGCCACGCGGCCATGCAGAGCACCCGGCAAATCAAGTGTGCGACGCGCTCCCGCCGAACCGGCCGCGCCGGCGCCGGAGTGGGGAAAGTCGTGGGACGGGCGGCGGGCCTCGCCGCCTGTCTCCTGGCCGCCCAAGCCGGAGAGCCTGTTTTACCCCGGGGGTGGCGCGCGCGCTGACCGTGCCCGCCAGCGCGCGAGCGGGCTTTTCGTTGCTGGACCCGGCCCGCACCGGCCTGACCTTCACCAATGTGCTCAGCGACGCGCGCGCGGCCGAAAACCAAATCCGGCTCAACGGCTCGGGCGTGGCCGCCGGTGATGTGGACGGCGACGGCCTCTGCGACCTGTACTTCTGCGGCCTGGAAAACGCCAACGCCCTCTACCGGAATTTGGGCGACTGGCGGTTCGAGGAGGTCACCGCCCGCGCCGGCGTGGCCTGCGCCGGCCAGTACAGCACCGGCGCGGTCTTCGCCGATGTGGACGG
>CAYXPA010000210.1:1245-2414 GCA_964466945.1 uncultured Verrucomicrobiota bacterium
CACTCCGAGGACCGCCTCTGGTTCAACGACGGCGCCGGGCGCTTCCGGCTCGCCCCGCCCTTGACCCTGCGCCACACCAGCACCTTCTCGATGGCGGTGGATTTCGCGGACGTGGACCGCGACGGCCGCGACGACTTTTTCGTGGCCGACATGCTGGGCACCGAGCACGCCCGGCGGCTCATGCAGCGGGCCGGCAGCGACCCGAACCCGGGCGCCATCGGCCGCTTCGACGACCGCCCTCAGTACGACCGCAGCGTACTCCAATGGAACCGCGGCGACGGCACTTTCGCCGAACTCGCCGCCCTGGCCGGCGTGGAAGCCAACGACTGGGCGTGGTCGGTCGTGTTCCTGGACGTGGACCTGGACGGCTACGAAGACCTGCTCTGCAACACCGGCCACGCCTTCGACACGCAGGACGTGGACGCCGACCTGCGCATCGCCGCGCTGGGGCCGATGCCGCGCGAAAAAGTGCCCGGCAAGCTCCTGCTTTATCCGCGTCTGCCCATGCCCCGGCTGGCGTTTCGCAATCGCGGCAACCTCACCTTCGAGGACGCCTCCGCCGCCTGGGGCTTCAACGCGCGCGGCGTCTCGCACGGCCTGACGCTGGCCGACCTGGACGGTGACGGCGACCTGGACGTGATCGCCAACAACCTCAACGCCCCCGCCGCGGTTTATCGCAACGACACCCCCGCGCCGCGTCTGGCGGTGCGCCTACGGGGCCGGCCGCCCAACACCCAGGGCATCGGCGCGCGCCTCACGCTGCGCGGCGCGGGGCCGGAGCAGAGCCAGGAAGTCATCGCCGGCAGCCGGTACTTGTCCGGCGCCGACCCGTTGCGGGTCTTCGCCGCGCCCGGACCGGGGCCGTGGGAACTGGAGGTGCGTTGGCGCAGCGGCCGATGGACCCGGCTCCCGAACCTCTCGGCCAATCACCTTTACGAAGTGGCCGAACCCGCCGAGTCAACGCCGCCGCCGACCTCGCCCCCGCCCGTGCCGCCGCCCTGGTTTGAAGACCTGACCGACCGCCTGGGCCATCAGCACCACGAGCCGCCGTTTGACGACTTCGCGGTGCAACCGCTCCTGCCGGTCCGGCTAAGCCAGGGCGGCCCGGGAGTGGCTTGGGGCGACCTCGACGGGGATGGCTGGGAGGACCTGGTCATCGGCAGCGGCAA
>CAYXPA010000211.1:0-2413 GCA_964466945.1 uncultured Verrucomicrobiota bacterium
CGCCAGCCTGGGCGTGGCCCGCCTCCTGCCCGACGGTCAGAGCGACCCGGCGTTCCGCAGCGGGATCGTCTTCATGAACTACGCCAAGCCGCTGGCGCTGGCCTTGCAGGCGGACGGCAAGATTCTCCTCGGCGGCCAGGGAGCCTACTACGGCGCGGGCGCGCCGCCGGTGGGTGAGTACCGGAACCAGCTTTGCCGCCTGAACCCGGACGGTTCATGGGACCCGTCCTTCGAGACCGCCGGTGGAGCGGCAAACGCGGGTTATGCCGAGAACGTGCGCTCGATCGTCGTTCAACCGGACCAGCGCATCCTGATCGCCGGGTTCCTGGCCCGCTGGGGCAACGTGTCCCGCAGCCAGCTCGCGCGGCTGCATCCGGATGGCGGACTCGACCTGTCCTTCGATGTCGGGACGGGACCCGATGGCAACGTCAATACCCTGGGACTGTTGCCCGACGGACGCGTGTACGCTGCGGGGTTCTTCCAGAAATTCAACGGCCTTGCCGCGGCCAACCTCGTCCGTCTGAACGCGGACGGTTCCATGGATGAAGGCTATCGGGCACCGCGCATGAACGCGGTGCGGACGCTGGCCATGTTGCCTGACGGCAGCGCCATCGTGGGCGGCAGTTTCAGTTCGGGACCGTTCACCCCGCCCACCGGCGCTCCCAAGATCACCACGCGGGAATGGCGCCATCCGGTGACCGGATCGGTTCACGAGCTGCACTCCTACGAGTTCGAGCCGCAATGTCCCGGTCATGGCAGTGAGATCGGCCCCGTGGGGGGCAACCTGTGCGGGGTCGCACACACGGTGCTCAACGGCGTGATGCGGCTGCGCGGTGCCGAGACCACGCCCCGGGTGCCCCGCATCGTGCTGCAACCCGAGGGACTCCTCACGCTGACCGAGAACTCGGTTCACCACCTGTTTGTGGGCGTGGTGGCCGAACTCCCCGAGGGCGCCAGCCTCGCCTACCAATGGAGCAAGGACGGCGTCCCTCTCCCGAATGCCTTTGGACCCGTGCTGCGGCTGGACCCCGTAACCCGGGCGAAGGCCGGCCGGTACACGGTGCGGGTGACGAGCGACTTTGGGGCCGTGGAAAGTGAGGGCGCGGTGGTGCAGGTCGCGCCCGGCGCCGCTCCTGGCGGCCGGGTGACCGCCCTGCCGGCGGAGAAACGGTTCCAGTGGCGCTTCGATCCCGCGCCCGGGCGCCAGTTCACCCCGGAGGATGCGGCGGGGCTGCGGCTCGAGGCGTCTGACGATTTACGGACCTGGGTGCTGGTTCCGGGCGGCGTGCGGCTCGAAGCGGGCGCGCTGGTATTCGAGGAGGTGCAGGCGGAGTTCAAGGCCAAGCGGTTCTACCGGCTGGCCTCGGCTTTGGCCCCGGCGCCGGCGGCCGCTCAACTTGACCCGGCCTCGCAAATCCCGCTGGCCAGCGTACCCGCGCCGGTCCGCGATCTGGCCTTGCAACACCTGCAGGCCTTCATCGGCGAGTCCGCCTCGCGCGGACCTGAGGAGCACAATTGGGAGCAGGTCACCCTGGCGCCCCAGGCCCGGTATTTGTTCGACCCGGGGTACCGACAGGGCAGCGAGCCCGCCTATGTCGAACTGAAAGTGGTCGGTGCGAACGATCCCACGGACGAGCGCGGCTACCTCTTGCTCTCGCTCACCGAGGAGGATTTCCCGATCGTCGAGTTTTCCACGCGCGGCCCCACCAAGACCGACCAACTGCTCCGCAAGGCCGGCGCGGGCGAGGTGAAAAAGTTTATGCGCTTCACCCCGGCCTATGTCGTGGCCGAGGACGCCGCGGGGCAGCGGCTCACCGCGCTGGGCACCGCGCCCCAACGCATCGTGGGCGACCTGCCGGACGAGGGGACCTTCCGCGCCGCGCGGTTCGACAGCGAAACCGGCACCCGCACCACGCCACCCCGGACCCAGGTCAACCTCGTGGCGTTCGACAGCTATGCGGCCTTGCGGGAGGATTTCATCAGCAATCCGCTGCGGCAGCAGATGCGCGACCGGCGGCGGCAGGAGGCGGCGGCCCGGTGGACGCTGGCGCGCGGCGGGGCGCGCCCGGCCATTGAACTGAGGCCCGACGAGACCGCGACTCACTTTGCCCATGAGGCGGTGAGCAACGTGCGGGTGGACGCCGACGATGACGACGCGCCAGTGGTAACGGTGCGGCTCGCGCGCGGCGGGGGCGTGGAAATCACCGCCGTGCGTCCCGGCAGCCAGCTTCTGCGGGTGCGCTTTGCCGACGGCCGCGTCGAACACCACACCGTCCGGGTGTCGGCGGGCGCCCGGGCCGCCCTCCGGTTGCATTCGGGTGACTGCGGGAAGATCCAGGAGCAGAATTGGTACGCCGACTCGGCGTCGTTCGAGGACCAGCCGCGGTATGAGCAGTTGGACCGCCCGGAGTGG
>CAYXPA010000212.1:0-2401 GCA_964466945.1 uncultured Verrucomicrobiota bacterium
GGATTTGGGACAGGTTGTTGGTGCGGGCGTCGCCGCAGCGGTACATCCAGGCCACTTCGAGGCGGTGAACGTTGCGGGTGTTGATCTGGCGGAGGGTCGAGTACTGCGAACTGGCGGGGTCGCCCAGGTAAGTGTCCCAGTTGCGACCCGCGCTGCCGTGGGCCGGAAGCAGGCCCAGGAGGGGCAGGAGCGTGAAGCCGCGAATCCAGCCCCGCGCGAAGTGGCGGCGCGGCCCGGCAGGCGCGGTGTCCGTGAGGGTCAAGGTTCGGCGTTGCACGCGCGGGAGTGTAGCGGCCGCGGCGTCGCACGCGAGCCGACAAACACGGTGCGGTTGCCGCGACACGGTGAGGCCGGCGGGCACTCAGCCCCAACCGGGCGGCGCGCCGGGTGCGGCTCGGTAAGGACAGGCTTGCGGGCTGATCCAGACCAGCGTGCCCACCGGCACCCGGTCGAAAAGCGGCATCAGGTCCGCCGCCGCCAGGTGAATGCACCCGCGCGAGGCCGGTCGGCCCAGTGTGGGCTCCGCGTCCAGGCCGTGGATGTAGATGTAGCGGCGGAAGGTGTCCACGCGGCCGCCCCGGTTGAAGCCGGGCTCCAGCCCGCGCAGCCAGAGGATGCGATGGGCGATCGGGGCGGGGCGGGTGCCGGTCCAGGTCAGGCCCACGGGGTGCCGGAAGCGGAACACCGTGCCCACCGGCCAGCCGGTGCCGATTTTGGCGGCTACCTGGTGCAGACCCAGCGGGGTGCGGTTCGAGCCTTCCACCTGGCCCAGCCCGAAGCGGGACGTGGACGCGCGGAAGCGGCGGTAAAGGCGGTGCTCACACCCGGCCGGGTCCCGCGCCATCCACCATTCCAGGCACTGGCTCTCCGCCCAGACCAGCAGCACGTGTCGGGACAGGCGCACGCCCAAGCGGCGGCAGCGCCAGCGCAAATCGCCGGGCAGGGCAGGGGAGGGGAGGGGCCGGCCGGGCGCGGCGTTCACTGGAGTTTCTTGACCAGGATTTTCGAGCGGCGCCCGGTCTGCTCGTACTTTTCGCGCCGGGCCGGCGGCAGGTCGTCCGGGCTGCCTTCACTGAAGCCGCCCTTGGACTGGAAGTAGGTGAAGGCCTGCGTCGAGAGGGCGAGCAGTTCGCGGAGGCCCAGCTCGCGCGCCCGGTTTTCGGCGAACTGGAGCAGCTTGCGGCCGATGCCCTGGTTTTCATGCGAGGGCTTCACATACAGACAGGCCACTTCGCCCTTGCCGTGCTCGGGGTACACGTGCAGCGCCACGCAGCCGACCGGGTTGTTGTCCGTCTCGAACAAGAAGTAATCCCCGAGGTGCTTTTCGAGGCTGGCGCGGGTGCGTTTGACCAGTTCCTCGCTCTCGACCGAGGGCTGGATGAGCTTGAGGAGGCTGGGAATGTCTTTTTTCAAGGCGCGGCGGATTTGCTGGTACTCGTTGGCATAGACCAGCGTGCCGACGCCTTCGTTGGAAAAGACCTCGGTCAGCAGCGCCTCGTCCGCCCGGCCGTTGATAATGTGCACGCGCGGGATGCCGGCCTTGCAGGCGGCGGCGGCGTGCTGGGCCTTGGAGAGGCAACGCGGGTCAAACTCCTCGCGATGCTCGCCCAGGGCGCGCTCGAGGTCGCCGGCCAAAATCTGGCGGATGAGCCGGCCCTGCCGGAGCAGGCCGTCGTAGGGCGTCACAAAGAGCACCTTCACCGCCTTCAGCCCTTCCGCGACCGCCACGGCCACGCTGTCGGAGTTCACTCGGTAGGTGCGGCCTTCGCCGTCGAAGCCCAGGGGCGGCACCACCGGCAGAATGTCGTCCTGGAGCAGGGCTTGGAGGAGCCCCACGTCCACGCGCTCGACCTTGCCCGTGAAGAGATGGTCCACGCCGCGCAGGATGCCCAGGGGGTGGGCCACGATGGCGTTGGGACAAGCCGCCCGCAGGTCCTGCGTGGCGAGGCCCTCGAGGATCTCGTGGGTGAGCCGGTTGGCGGCCTCGAGGGCCAGTTGCAGGGTGGCGGCGTCGGTCACGCCGGTCCCGTCCAGGTCGGAGGGGGTCAGGCCCTGGCGCTGGGCCAGGCGCTGGATTTGGGCCGCCGCGCCGTGGACGAGCACCACGCGGATGCTCAGCGAGCGCAACACCGCCACGTCCATGAGGATGTTGGCGAAGTTCTCGTCGGTCACGATCGCGCCGTCCACGCTGATGACAAACGTCCGTTCGCGGAAGCGCGGGATGTATTGCAGGATGCCCCGCAGGTCGGTCGGTTTCACGTCAGGTCTTCACCGCGTCACTGCGCGGCATTGAGCCGAGATTCAGGCGCCGCCGGCAACGCTTTTCTGTGTCCCCAACCCGCTGCGGCCGCCGCCGGCCCGACCGCTCGGAGAGCACCCGCAATTTTTTTTGCAAAAACCG
>CAYXPA010000213.1:0-2334 GCA_964466945.1 uncultured Verrucomicrobiota bacterium
AACCATGTGCTCAAAAATCCCCACTTTGTCCTGGCAACGTAAATACCGTTGCTGCAGGGCGGTCAGGAAGACTACCTCCACGAGGCGGCTCAGGCCGGAGCGCCGCCCTCGGGCACGTTTTACGATCCGGACGGCGATGGTCACCCACTGGCCAGCCTGGGCACGCACGAGCATTGGGACGGCCCGGACACCAAACGCTACAGCCGCAACCGGGGCTTGAACCAGGGGATCGAACTGGTGGCCGTGCGCCTGCCCGCGCCGGAACTGCGCTTGGGCCTGACGCGCCAAGACGGGCGGGTTTATTTGACCTGGGACGCCGGGCTGGGAGTTTGCCGGCTCGAACGCGCCGCTTCCTTGGGGCCGGACTCTGCCTGGGAAACCGTGGCGGTAGGCGTCTTCAACGTGACCGGTACCAACCTGTTCCCGATCGCACTCGACACGTCGGTGCAGTTTTACCGGCTCGTCCGTCCCGGCGGCCCGCTGGAAGCCCGGTAAGTTTGGCGCCGGTCACCCTCCGATCGCGCGCCCCCGGCAAAACCCGCTGGCCAGGCACGGGCCGCTCCCGCACAGTCCCGGCCCGTGCCCTCGGCCGTGCAACACCTCGACGCCGCGGACTGGGCGGTCATCGCCGCGTACCTGGCGCTTGTCATCGGGTTCGGCGTCTGGTCCGGGCGCCATGCCCGGGATACCCGCGATTACTTCCTGGGCAGCCGCAACCTGCCCTGGTGGGCGGTGGGGTTTTCGATCATCGCCACGGAAACCAGCGCGCTGACGTTCATCGGCGTGCCGGCCCTGGCCTACGGGCCGGACCACCTGACGTTTCTCCAGATCATCCTGGGCTACGTGCTGGCGCGCGTGCTCCTGGCGGTGGTGCTGGTGCCGCATTATTTCCGCGGGGAGATTTACTCGCCCTACCAGCTCTTCGAGCGCGCCTTCGGGCCGGCGGCGCGGCGGACGGCCGGCGGATTCTTTTTGCTGGCCGGGGTGCTGGCCGCCGGGGTGCGCGTGTACGTGAGCTGCATCCCGCTGCAACTGATCCTGGGCTTTGCGGACGCGGACATCGGCCGGGCCATTGTGTTGTTCGTGGGACTGGCGCTGACCTACACGCTGGTGGGCGGGGTGAAGTCGGCGGTGTGGGTCGAGGCCCTGCAGTTCCTGCTGTTCCTGGCGGGCGGGGTGTTCACGCTGGCCTACGTGCCGACGCTGGTGGAGGGCGGGCTGGCGGGCGCGGTACGCCTGGCCGCCGAGGGGGGCAAGTTCCACTGGCTGAACCTGCATTTCAGCCTGGCCATGCCGTTCAATCTCTGGATGGGTCTGGTGGGTGCCACGGTGCTGGTGCTCTCCTCGCACGGCGCGGACCAGCTCATTGTCCAGCGCGTGCTCACGTGCCGCTCGGTGCGGGACGGCCGCCGGGCGCTGTTGTTGAGCGCGGGCATCATCCTGCCCCTGATGCTGGTCTTTCTCCTGGCGGGCGTGATGTTGTGGGTCTATTACCAAACGCATCCCCTGCCCATCCCGCTGCCCGAGGCCCGGCCGGGCGTGCGCAAAAACGACTACGTCTTCCCCATCTTCATCCTCACGGCGGTGCCGCCGGTGCTGAAAGGGTGCCTGGTGGTGGCCATCCTCGCCGCCGCGATGTCCTCGGTAAGCGCGGCGCTCTCGGCGCTGGCGTCGGTGTTCACGATGGATTTTTACAAGGGCCTGGCCCGGCGGCCGCGCAGCGAGGCGTTTTACCTGCGGTTCAGCCGCGCCTCGATGTTGCTCTGGGCGGGGCTGCTGGTGGCCGTGGCCCTGCTCACGCGCACGGTGGAGTCGGTGCTCAACGCCGCCTTTGCCCTCAACGGCTTGACCAGCGGCGCGATGCTGGGCGGCCTGGTGCTGGCGTTGTGGTGGCGCCGCGGCAGCCCGGTGCCGGTGATCGCCGGGATGCTCGCGGCTCTGGCCGTGATGACCGTCCTGTTTGTGCTCTGGCGCGCCCACGTGGCCTGGCCGTGGTACACCCTCTTCGGAAGTCTCATCACTCTGGGCGTCGCCACACTCGTGCGCGCGGTCTGGAAGCCCCTTGACCCGCCACCCGCGCCGGGTTGAGCGGCGCGGGCGGTGGACGCTGGGCCCGGCCTTGGCCGGCCGACTGGAAGTCGGCGCTACGGCAGGCTGACCGCCTGTGCATCGGGCCGACAGCGGGGCGTCGTCGGCAGCACGCGAGGGCGCGTGCGCCCCCGAGTCAGGGGCGGCGGCAGGCTGCCGGGCGGCGCGGCACAATCCGGTAGGGGCCGGGCTGCGTCCCG
Organism: uncultured Verrucomicrobiota bacterium; assembly: GCA_964466945.1. Taxonomy (GTDB): domain Bacteria; phylum Verrucomicrobiota; class Verrucomicrobiia; order Limisphaerales; family J093; genus DSVZ01. The sequence goes on from CAYXPA010000213.1 coordinate 2,289, forward strand.
GCCGGGGCAATCTCCGGTGGGGCGAGACTCCGTCGAGCCCGGCACC
>CAYXPA010000214.1:0-2280 GCA_964466945.1 uncultured Verrucomicrobiota bacterium
GCGGCCGGCCGTCCGGCAGGCCGACTGGCCCCGCAACGACGTGGACTACTTCATCCTGGCCCGGCTTGAACGCGAAGGTTTGCAACCCTCGCCGGAAGCCGACCGCGCCACGTTGATCCGCCGCGTGAGTTTGGACCTGACCGGTCTGCCGCCCACGCCGGCCGAGGTGGACGCGTTTGTGGCGGACCCGCATCCCGACGCCTATGAGCGGCTGGTCGAGCGGCTCCTGGCCTCGCCGTACTACGGGGAGCGTTGGGCGTGGCCGTGGCTGGACCTGGCGCGCTACGCCGACACCAACGGATACGAGGCCGATCACCGCCGCTCGAACTGGCCGTGGCGCGACTGGGTGATTGCCGCGCTCAACCGCGACCTGCCCTTCGACCAGTTCACCATCGAACAACTGGCGGGTGACCTCCTGCCCGACGCCACGACGGAGCAGAAGATCGCCACCGGCTTTCACCGCAACACGATGACCAACACGGAGGGCGGCACGGACGACGAGGAGTTCCGCACCGCGGCGGTGATGGATCGCGTCAACACCACCTACACGGTCTGGTTGGGCACGACGATGGCCTGCGCGCAGTGCCACAACCACAAGTACGACCCGTTCACCCAGCGCGAGTACTACGAGTCGCTGGCGTTCTTCAACCAGACCCGGGATGGCGGCAAGACGCTCGATCCGGTCCTCGAACTGCCCACCCCCGAGCAAGCGGCCAAGCGGGCGGAAATCCGCGCCCGGATCGAGCCGTTGCAACAGCGTCTCGACACGCAAACCCCCGAGCTGGACGCCGAACAGGCGCGCTGGGAGGCGGGCCTGCAGGCGCACCGCCGCGTCATCCGGGACGGCTGGACCGTGGTGGGGCCGGAGGGCTGGCGCAGCGCCCACGGCGTGGGTTTCGAGCCGCAGGCCGATCAGTCCGTGTTCGCGAGCGCCGCGCGGCTGCCCGAGACCGATGTCTATGAGCTGGTGGTGACAAATCCGCCCGTCGGCGTGACAGCCTTCCGCCTCGAGGCGCTGACCGATCCCCGCCTGCCCAACGGCAGTTCCGGGCACAGCTTGGACGGCGATTTCGTGTTGACCGGCTTCGAGGTGGAACTGGGCGGGCCCGGGGACCAGCCTGCGGGCCCGGCGCCGGCCCGGCTCAAGTTTGACCAGGCGTGGGCGGACTTCGCCGAGGAGCGCTTCGAGGTGCGCAAGGCCGTGGACGACGACCCGCAGTCCGGCTGGGCTATCGGCGCCGACCAGGAGAAGAACCGGACCAATCACGTGGCTGTGTTCATCGTGCAGCCGGCGACCAACGACGCGCCGGTCACCCGCTGGGTAATCCGCCTCAAACAAGAATCCATCCGCCCCCGGAGCTTGCTGGGACGTTTCCGGCTCGCCTACTCGGCCGCCCCGAGCGAAGCGCACCGGGCCTGGGCCGCGGTGCCGGCGGACCTTCAAGCGATCCTCGAACTCGACCCCGCGGACCGCACCGCGGAGCAACTGGCCAAACTGGCGAAGCACCATCGCAGCATCGCGCCCAGCCTGGAGAGCGTCCGTGCCGAGCTCGCCGAGTGGCGCAAGCAGGAGCCGAAGGACATCGCCACGACGCTGGTCCTGCAGGCCGTGGAGAAACCGCGGGCCACGCACGTCTTCAAGCGCGGGAGTTTTCTGGACAAGGGCGAGGAGGTGCAGCCGGCCACGCCCGCCGTGTTGCCGCCGATGGCGCCCGACCTGCCGCGCAACCGCCTGGGCTTCGCCCGCTGGCTGGTGTCGCCGGACAACCCGCTCGTGGGCCGCGTCACGATGAACCGGATGTGGGCCGCCCACTTTGGCCGCGGGCTGGTCGAGACCAGCGAGGACTTCGGCACGCAGGGCGAGTTGCCGTCACACCCCGAACTGCTGGACTGGCTGGCGACGGAGTTCATCCGGCAGGGCTGGAGCCAGAAGGCCATGCACCGGCTGATCGTGACCTCCGCCACGTATCGGCAGTCCTCGCGGGTCACGCCGGAATTGCTGGAACGCGATCCGTTCAACCGCCTGCTGGCCCGCGGGCCGCGCTTCCGGATGGACGCGGAGATGCTTCGCGACCAGGCCCTGGCCGCGAGCGGCCTGCTGAATCCGCAGATCGGCGGCCCGAGCGTGTTTCCTTACCAGCCGGACGGCGTCTGGGCCATGCCCTACAGCGACGACAAGTGGGTGATGAGCACGAACGGCCAACAGTTCCGCCGCGGCCTCTACACCTTCGCGCGGCGCTCGTTCCCGTACGCGGCATTCGCGACCTTCGACGCGCCGAG
>CAYXPA010000215.1:0-2067 GCA_964466945.1 uncultured Verrucomicrobiota bacterium
GCAACTTCTCCGCCCACAGCCGCCCGGTGTACGGCGTGTTGCGCGACCGCACCGGACCGGACGGTCCCGGCGGGCGCATTGACGTGGTCTGCTGCGCCTACGCGGTCGAGGGCCGCGATCCGGCGGATGTCAACGACCCCGACGGTCGCAACCAGGACCCCAACCTCGCCTACTACGAATTCGAGGTGCGCCGTGAGCGGCCGGAAATCCGCTGGGCCGAGTTTTATTTCCGCGAGCTGGTGGAATCGAATTTCCTCGGGCGCGTCTATTTCCCCCCTCAGGAACCAATCCTGACCCTGCGCTGGACGGTGCGGCGCACGCAGGTGCAAGAGGGCTTTGTGCCGTTCTGGTGCCGCGTGGGCGACGACCGGGGGCAGGAATCGGTTTTTGGCGTGGTGAACACGCTTCGGGACCCCAAGACCACCACCATCCGCCGCGTGCCCTTCGCCGCCCGGGCGGAGTGCGAGAGAATGCCGCGGCGGACCGCCAACCAGATCGTGGGTTGCCGCGGCGCGCACACCCCCCAGCCCCAGGGACCCGACGGCCCGGTGCAAGGCCCCACCATCATCATTCAGCTCACGCCCGGGACGAAGGAATACCGGCTCTATCGGCGCGTGGATAACGGCCCGCTCACGCTCATCAAGCAGGGACCGGCGAACTTCGACGACGTTTCCCAGATTACCGTGCAGGACCCGGACATGCCGGCCAACGCCGCGGTCATCTGCTACTTTGCCCAGCTCTTCGACGAGCACGGCAACGCCAGTCCGCTGGTGCAGATTGACGAGTGCCTCGAAATCCAGATGCCGATGGCCGTGCCCCTGCTGGCGCCGCTCGAGCCGGTTGGGGACGAGTCCGGCCCGAAGATGAAGGTGCGCTGGTTCTGCCCGCCCTACGGCGTGAACCGCTTCGAGGTGTCCATCGCCAACACCGTGGGTTTCATGCCGCCCAACCCCTCGCCGGACCTGGGCACCCTCATCACCAACCGCATCAAGCAATACTTTGTGGCCGGCGAGCCGCGCACCAACACCTTCTTCCTCTATCGCACGCCGCCGATCGGCCCGGCCTTCGGCAACGGCGCGCAGTTCGAGGTCACCGTCAACATCGCCCTGGGCCAGGAGTACACGGTGATGGTCGCCGCCGTCGGCCCGGACGGCCTGGCCGGCGAGGACAGCAACGCCGAGTCGCTGAGCTGGAACGTCCCGCCGCTGGTCGGCCCGGACGTGCCCTGGCCCGCCCGCCCGTTGCCGGACCTGAACTTCTTCCACCCGTCGCTGCTGGCCACCCGGACGCCCGACAACCTCTTCCCCGGCCTGGCCATCCGCATCGGCGACGTGCCGCGCCGGCATCAGGCCAACGTGCCCAAGGAACGGCAGGACCTGCAGCCCGCCAGCCTGCGCCAGCACCGCAACCCCATGGACTACGTGTACACCAACAAGCTGGGTGAAAAGCTGTTCCCCGCCGTGGTGTACCGCGTGGCCATTCCCACCGCCCAATTCCCCCAGGTCAGCCGGGACCTCATCCAGGTCACGCCGTTGATGGAAGAAATCGCGGCCGAGTTCACCGCCGACCCCCAGTATGGCTCGGTCACCGTCCTCCACGACCCGTTCATCCGCATGACCGAAGGAGTCGTTTTGGCGGCCGGGGAATTGCCCGGCGCGCTCTGGCTGGTGGACACCCAGCCGGTCGTTTTCGGTGCGGCTTACCTCTATCTCATCGTCCGGCTCGGGCCGAACGGCGAGATCAAGGAGGTCATCCCCACCAACGTAGTGGAGGCCACGCCATGAGAACGCGGCGTTTCTCTCCTGCGGCGACAATTGTCGCCGCGCTGACGGCGCTGACGCTGCACGCGCAGCCGGCCTACTCGGTCTTCTCCGCGGGCTCCGCCTATTTAGGCGCGGACTTTGGCGGTGACGGCCGCCCCGACGTCGCCGTGGTGGACCTCGAGTCCGGCGCGTATCTCATCGGCTACGGCCTGCCCGGCGGCGGGCTGCAATGGACCTCGTCCCGCCCGAGCGGCGTCGCGGGCGTCACCGGCGTCAGTGCCGGGCGGGTGCTCGACCCCGGGCG
>CAYXPA010000216.1:0-2062 GCA_964466945.1 uncultured Verrucomicrobiota bacterium
CCGGCGCCAGTCGCGCGCGGGCGGGCTTGAAGGCCGGCGGCCGGGCGGTGATCTCGGGCAGGCTCGCCGAGCGCACCAGCAGCCAATCCACCTCGAGGACCCCCGCGCCGCCGATCAGCCCCGGCAGGCCGTTCTTGGGGGCTTCCCGGGCTGGATGGTAATCCCGCCACGCGGTCCACAAGACCGGCTCGGGGGTTTCGCCATCGGCGGGCCAAAGCCGCGTCCAGATGTCCGGGTAACCGGTCAAGGTTTTCGGCTCGTGCCGCACGCGCAGCCAGTACCAGCGGTTGGTCTCCCACGGCGCGGCTTGGAAAACCGCCGGACCTTCGTCCGTCGCCGCCAGGCCAAGCTGCGTCGCCCCGCCGGCGTCGCGCCGGAACAGCACGCTGAAGCCCTCGCCCGTGGCGGGCGCGACCGCCACCGCCAGCCCGCCCAGCCAGGTGGACGTGGGGTCGGGCGAAACCGGCCGCACGCGCGCCAGGATTTCCAACGGATAGGCGGCGTCGCTCGTGGCCCCGGCCAGCAGCAGGGCGGGAGCGTCTGACGGGCTGAGCGTCAGCAGGCCGTTCGCGACGCGAAAACTTCCCGGGCCGCCCCAAACGAACCAGCTCCGGTCCGGCGGCCGCTCGAAGTCCCACTGCCAGCCGGGCAGGTCGGCCCCGGCCTCGGCGGGCATGCCCAGCCGCGTCACCGTCACGCGGCTCACGTGCAAGGGGTCGCCCTGCGTGGCCAGGCGGAAATCCGCCCCGCCGTTTTGCGAGTTGAGAAAGCGGGCGCCGGTCAGGCGAAACGTGGCTGTCTTCCACTGACCGGAGTTGCCCAGCGTGACACGCGTGGGGCTGGTCGTGTAGGCGCCGTTGAAGGGTGCGTTCGGGTCCGGGCCGTCGTACTCGACGTGGAAGCCGCCGCGGCCCTGGTCGTAGTATTCGACCGCCACGTCCACCAGCATCGTGTCGGCCCATTTGAACGAGTCGTGGATTTGGAAGTAGAGGTAGCGGCCGGCGTGCGGATTGGGCGTCACCACGCGGCAGACGCGCCCGCCCACCTCCGCCGGCGCGGTCGTGCCGTCGGCCCAATCGAACTGCGTCAGCCCGCGCGCGTCATTGGTGGGGCCGAGCGTGACGCTCACCGCCTTGAAGTCCGAGTACGGCCCGCGCGGGCGCGGCGGCTTGAGGCCCGCCTTGAACATGTCCACGAACTTCCGGCTCAACTCGAGGTACTGCCGGCCGTATTCGCGCGAAGCGGCGATGTCCGTGCCTTCGTGGTACTCGTTCCAGGTCTCGATATGCACCAGCCGCGAGGGCGCGCGCAGGAAGCGAATCCACTGGCGCTCGAAAAACGCGCCGTCCTCGCGCGGCACCACCAACGGCTCGCGGCCCGGCACGGCGGAGTGATCGTAACCGGGTCCCAGCGCCGCCACGCCGGGATTCTTGAGCCCGAGCGCGCCGCCCCAGGCGTAGGTGTGGTCCGCGCGCACGTTCCAGGAAATCTCGCGGACGATGTACGGCACCGCCCCGCTGAAATCGCGGGCGAACTCCTGCCGCACGTAGTCAATGCACGATTGATCATGCGCCGCCGCGAAGGCCGCCGAGTACAAGAACACGATGGGCCGGCCCTCGATCGTCGCCCAGTGCCGCGCCGGGATCAGGGAGAAAAAGTCGCGGATGCTTTCGTAAAACCAGCGCCGGCCGTAATCGGTGGTCAGGTCTATCTTCCGGCCGGCGGCGTTCCACTCGAGTGTCGAGGTGTCGTAAAACATGCCGATGGCCGGCGGCTTTTGGCCGGCGTCCAGCAGCGCCTGGCGCGCCTCAACCAGCCGGACCAAGCCGGCGAAACTCCACGGCTGCTCCAGCGCGGGCTTGCCCGGAATCCGCTGCGAAGGCTCGCCCCAGTACACCGGCAGGAGCACGTCAATGCCCGCCGCCATCATGTCCACCAACTGCTCCCGATGCCACGAGGCCAGCTTGTACGAAAACCCCTCGAGCGTCGGCGGGTGGTCGGTCAGCGCGTCCGAGCCGTCCGCATCGCGGATGTGCGCCCCGGAAAACACGTCGTACCAGTA
>CAYXPA010000217.1:0-2053 GCA_964466945.1 uncultured Verrucomicrobiota bacterium
AGGAATTTCGCTACCTTAGGACCGTTATAGTTACGGCCGACATTCACGGGGACTTGAGCACCGAGCTTCGCCTTGCGGCTGACAAGATGCTTTAATCTTTCCGCATTGGTCACGTGTCACACCCTATACGTCGTCTTCACGACTTGGCAGAGTGCTGTGTTTTTGTTAAACAGTCGCTAAACGCAATTTACTGAGACCCGCCGGCGCCACATTGCTGCAACACCATTGGGCACCCCTTCTCCCGAAGTTACGGGGCTAATGTGCCGAGTTCCTTAGAGAGGTTTCTCTCGCGCGCCTGAGTGCATTTACACCCACCCACCTGTGTCGGTTTGCGGTACGGGCAAACCAGGAAACGAACGGAGGTTTTTCTCGGCAGATTGTCCGGTGATACGCTTTGGCCGAAGCCGCGGCTCCCGATTCAGTTGGATAGTCACCTTCCGCTCTGCGTCCCCTCCGTCCTGTCCTGGCTCGGTGCAGGAATGTTGACCTGCCGGGCATCGGCTACGCTCTACAGCCTCGCCTTAGCTCCCGACTAACCCTGGGAGGACGAACCTGCCCCAGGAACCCTTGGGTTTACGGCGGCCGGTATTTTCGACCGGCTTCTCGCTACTCGTGTCTGCATTCTCACTGGTCAAAGCTCCACCCTGCGTTACCGCACGGCTTCGCCGCTCTGACCACGCTCTCCTACCGCACGCGTGTTAGCGCGTACCCACGGCTTCGGTATGTGGTTTGATCGCCAATCATTTTCGGCGCGACACCGCTCGATGAGTCAGCTGTTACGCACTGTTTAAATGGTGGCTGCCTCTAAGCCAACATCCTCACTGTCTAAGCAGCGTCACATCCTTTCCACTAAACCACATTTCGGCACCTTGGCCGGCGGTCTGGGCTGTTGCCCTCTCGGCGACGGAGCTTAGCCCCCGCCGCCTGAATGCTGGGTTAACGGAATCCGTGGAATTCGGAGTTTGATTGGTTTTGGTATCCTGGTGGGGACCCTAAGCCATCCAGTGCTCTACCTCCACGGAGTACTTACCCAACTCTAGTCCTCAAACTATTTCGGAGAGAACCAGCTATCACGGGGTTTGATTAGTCTTTCGCTCCTACTCTCAAGTCATCTCAGGATTTTTCAACATCCACGAGTTCGGTCCTCCACCGGGGGTTAGCCCGGTTTCAACCTGCTCAAGAGTAGATCACCTCCGCTTCGGGTCTGTTGCCCGCGACAAATCGCGCCTTTAGCACTCGGTTTCCCTTCGCCTGGGCTGATGAGCAGCTACGGCAAGCCACGGACAACAACTCGCAGACTCATTATGCAAAAGGCACGCGGTCACCCTTGCGGGCTCCCACACCTTGTAGGCCAATGGTTGCAGGTACTATTTCACTCCCCTCAACGGGGTGCTTTTCACCTTTCCCTCACGGTACTAGTTCACTATCGGTTGCCAAGGAGTATTTAGCCTTATCCGGTGGTCCGGACAGATTCGCACAGAGTTTCACGTGCACTGTGCTACTTGGGATGCTCACGGATGCGCATTCCGTTTTGTGTACCCGGCTGTCACGGTCTTTGGCTGCCTGTTCCAAGGCATTGCACTACAGTCAACGCACCCCGGTGTGAGTCCCGCTACCCCAGCCGAACAAGTTCGACTGGTTTGGGCTGTTCCGCTTTCGCTCGCCACTACTAACGGAATCACTTCGTTTTCTCTTCCTGGGGTTACTGAGATGTTTCACTTCACCCCGTATCGCCTTTCCGGGTTATGCATTGGCCCGGAAATCCCAGCCAGCGGCTGGGGGGTTCCCCCATTCGGAAATCTCCGGATCAAAGCCTGCTTGCGGCTCCCCGGAGCATATCGCTGCTTGCTGCGTCCTTCATCGCCTCTCGGCACCTAGGCATTCACCATCGGCCCTTCGTAGCTTGATCGAAACTTTTTCCTGCCCTCAGGAAATTATGAACAACGTTTTACGCACAGTTTTCAAAGAACAGCCACACCATACCGGTGTAAAAAAGATTGGTGGACCTGACTGGACTTGAACCAGTGACCCTGCGCTTATCAAGCGCATGCTC
>CAYXPA010000218.1:0-2011 GCA_964466945.1 uncultured Verrucomicrobiota bacterium
AACTCCCAACTGATGGCCGGCTGGTTGCCAGGGATAAACTCCAACGGCAGCAGGACCCCTTGGTCCACCAGAAACAACGGCATGGGCAGAACCGTCACCGGCTGATCGAACAGGGCCGAGCGTGTGCCATCCGCGCTCACCGCCACGGCGGACACCTTGTTCGCGCCCAAGGTCAGGCTGCCGAAAAAGCCCAATCCCATGTTAATGTCCGCCGTGGCTTCCGTGGTGGAGGTGCTCACCGTGCGCGTCAGGCTGCCATTGACGTAAAACTCCACCGCCGAGGGCGTCTTGCCGTTCCAATCCACCGAAGCCGTGTATTGGTTCACGATAGAAGCGCCCGACAGGAACAGCCCGTCATATTTGGGCCGGATGCCTGTCACCGATGGTTTGTTCACACTGCTCACGAAGAGCAGCACATCCGGCACTGTCACCGTGGTCGCCCCGGGCGGCGCGGGCACCGTGCCCGTGTACGTGGCGTAGCCGGGTTTGCTCACCGTCAGCGTGTTGCCGCTGGCCAGCGAGACGCCGGGGAAACTGAACAAGCCCGCCCCCGAACTGCTCGTGTTCTGGCCCGCCAGCGTCACCGTGGCGCCGCTGACGGGGGCGCGGTTCGCCGCGGACAATACCCGGCCGGACACGGCGATCACATTATTTCGCGTATCCACCGTGGTTAGGTTCGACTCGGCGGAGGAACTGCCGGCCGTGGCGGTGCTGGCGCACACGCCCAGGAGCGCGCCGGCCAGAACCAACCAGCGAAGCTCTTGCCGCAGGGGGAAAATCTTGGTTTTCATGGTCGTTCAATAGAAGGCGCCCGCCCGGAGCGTTCGGTCCAGCAATCCTGCGGGACTACCAACACCGGGCGGGCTCTCGGTCTTTGCCTGCGCCCTTGCACCCTCGCAGGACGGGATGGCCGCCGGGTCAGCCCCAACGCCCTCCGGCGTCCGGGTTGAGCTGGAGGCAGGGCGCACCGGAACCCGAGGTTGTTGTTCCGGTTGGTCGGGTTGTCGTTGTTGCGGTTCGCCGTCCGGCAGTTCCTCGCGTTGTTGTTCCAACTGCCGCCGCGTTTGACGCGGTTCGAGCCTGAAGGCGGCCACCCCAAAGCGTTCGATCACCCCTTGCCGGCAGGCGCGGCTGTGCGCCGGGAGCGTGAACGCCACCAACGCCTGCATCCGCTGTTGCAGATGCCCCTCGCTCCACTGCCCCCGCAGATAGGCCCGCTCATAATGCCGAAACTTCCGGCCGAAGCGCACCTTGCTCCGGCGCGCCAGCCGCAGGGCGCCGGGACGCAGCCGGTAGCCGAGGAAATCCATCCCGTGTCGCGTCCGGTTCAACACGACGTTGGACTTGAGTTGCAGCTTGAGTTCCCGGCGCAAGAATTCCTCCACCGCCCGCCGGACCGCCTGCAACTCCGCCGCCGTGTCGCCCCACACCACAAAGTCATCCATGTAGCGCACATAAGCCCGCCGGCCGAGCCGCTCCTTGATAAACCGGTCCAGTGGCGCAAGGTAATAGTTGGCGAAGTGTTGCGAAGTCAGGTTGCCAATCGGCAGGCCGCGTCCCGGCGCGGTCTGGTAACTGGCGAGGATTTGCCCGAACAAGTCCAGCACGCCGGCGTCCTTGAACTTTCGCGCCAGCAAACCCTTGAGGACTTCATGATCCACCGAGTCGAAATACTTGCGGATGTCCAGCTTCAAGAACCAGTTGTGGCGCGCGGCGTAGTGACGGGCGCGGGCCACGGCGGCCAGTTGCCCCTTGCCCTTGCGGCAGGCGTAGCTGTCGAAGATGGCCGCGCGATCCAGCACCGGTTCGCACATGTTCATCAAGGCGTGATGCAGCACCCGCTCGCGGAAAGTCGCCGCGCAAATCACCCGCTCCTTCGGATCGTGAATCGTGAAGTAATGATACTCCCCCACGCGCACGGTGCCGGCCAGCAGGTCCCCGCGCAGCTCCGCCAGATTCGCGTCGAGCCGCTCCCGGAACGCCCGGCAATCCGCCTTCGCCCGCTTGCCTT
>CAYXPA010000219.1:0-1994 GCA_964466945.1 uncultured Verrucomicrobiota bacterium
TCGGCCAGGAGCCGCCCGAGCCGCGGGAAGCTGCGGCCGCCGAGGGTGTCGAAAACGCCGCTGACGACAATCCGGCCATCGGGCTGCTGCCGGATGCGATGGACTACGCCGGACGCGCCGTCGCGCAGTTGGAACGTGGGGTCGAAGGTGCCGTCCGGATTCAGCCGGGCGAGGTTCCGCATGGGCTGGCCGTCCACCTGTTCGAAAAAGCCCCCCATCAAGATGCGCCCGTCGGGCTGGAGGTCGAGCGTCACGATGGTCACCGTCGAGCTGCTGGTCGGGCCGCCGTTGGGCTGGAAACTATCGTCCGGCGTGCCATCGGGCAGCAACCGGGCGATGTACGGGCGAGGCTGATCGTTGATGTGCCTGAACTCGCCGCCCACCACGATCCGGCCGTCGGGCTGAGTCACCAGGTCCCACACGAGACCGTCGAAGCGCAATTCGCGGCCGAAGCTCTCATCCACCGAGCCGTCGGGGTGCAGCCGCAGGAGGCTGTTGCGCGGCTGGCCGTTGACCCGCGAGAAGTTGCCGGCCAGCACCAGCTTGCCGTCGGGCTGTAGCTTCACCGAGGTAATGAAGGGGTGGGGCGCATAGCGCCCCAGTTCCTCGAAGGACCGGTGGCCGGGCCAAAGTTCCGGCGGGCGGAAGGTCGGGTCCACCGCGCCGTCGCGGGTCAGCAGGGCCAGTCCATGACGAGCTTCGGCGCCGGGGAGGGAAAAGTTGCCCCACACCAACAGCCGGCCATCGCCCCGCGCCAGCGCGCTGACGACCGCCGCTTCCAGATTCAGGTTTTCGCCGGGCGTCCCTACCACGGCGCCGGGATGCTGCGCGTCCAAAATCCGCACGGTGTTGGTGTGCGTGCCCACGATCAGCGTGAAACTCCGGTCCGGCCCCGGCTCCGAGCGGAACAGCAGCGGGACGGAGATTTCCCACTCGGTCGCCGCGTTGGCGTGGGCCAGAACCAGCGTGCCCGCAACCGCCTGATAGTCCTGACCGGCCACGGCCGTGCCGTCCGCGGTGCGATAGGGCACCGTCAACGGCGGCTGAACGTCCGGGGGCGGATAGGGGTGAGGATACCGCACCCGCACCCGCGCCTCGCCCGCAGTTTCCTGCATGGTGAGCGGGCCGTCAGGAAACTCGAGCTGCGCAAATTCGAGCGGCACGTCCGCGTCGCGAATGGACACCTCACAAACGCTCTGCGCGCCGAGGCCGTGGTCGCCCTCCGGTGTGGCGAGGCGCAGCCGCAGGGTTTCTTCGCCCTCCACCAGGTCATCCGCGAGAATCTCGAAACTCAGTTCCGCGGCGGCCTGATTGGTCTCGAAGGTCACCCAGGTCGAGGCGGGGCGGAGATAGTCCAGACCCGCCTTCGCCGGGCTGGCGGGATCGAACGTCACGTTGACGCGCGTGCTGGTGTCCAGGTCGCCGGTGCGGCGCAGGCCCACGACGACCCGGGATTCCTGCCCGGGTCGTTCCTGGCCAAAGAGGCGTGACGAGGTGAATTCAATCCGGCTGCGCGCGGTGCGATACCGGGCCACGTAGGGAGCGATTTCATTGATGGTGCGCGCGCCATCCGAGGGGAACAGCTCCTCGGCGGACACGCCCAGCGGCACGCCGTCCAGGTCCAGCCGGGGATTGCTGAAATAGGGGAGCGTGATGCCCGGCCCATAACTCATGATGTCCCGGTACTGGACGCCCTCGACCTCGAAACGATGGCCCCAAATGTACGGCTGGCGTGCCCGGTAGTATGGGTGTTCCGGGTTGCCTAAAGCTGCATGCTCGCGGTCGTTATCAACCCCGAGGAGGTGTCCCAACGCGTGGGCCAGATTGCTACTTTCGCTTTCGCGGGGCATCGTCAGCAAAACACGCCGCACCGCGAAGAAACCGGTCGCGGGACTGCTCTCTGGGATGGTGAGTTCCCAAGCCCAGTAGTCGCCCCCCTGCTCGGGGATCAGGCAGACGAGGTCGGCCTTGTAATCATTGCGCAGCAGGCGCGC
>CAYXPA010000220.1:0-1973 GCA_964466945.1 uncultured Verrucomicrobiota bacterium
TAGGCATCGCCGGACTTGGTGCCCATCTTGCCGCCGCCGCAGGCGATGACCACGTACTGGCGGCCGTGGACCTCGTAGGTGGCCGGCGTGGCATAACCGCCCGCCGGCAATTTCGTCTGCCAGAGCAACCGCCCGGTGCGCTTGTCGAAGGCGCGGAACATCTCGTCCTTGGTCGCCGCGATGAACACCAACCCCCCGGCGGTGACAACCGGGCCGCCGTAGTTTTCGGCGCCAGTGGGCGGCAGGCCGCGGGCGGTCAGTTCGGGAAACTCGCCCAGCGGGACCCGCCAGCGGTACTCCCCGGTGTTGAGATCAATCGCGTTCAGCGTGCCCCAGGGCGGTTTGACCGCCGGGTAACCTTCCGGGTCCAGCCAGCGGTTGTAGCCGGTGATGGTGTACGGAATCACGCCCAGGGCGTCGCCTTCGGGCGTTTCGTCCGGGGTCGCGGCGCCGGAGGCGACCACTTCGTTGCGCGGCTCGGGCGCGGCGTCCGGCGCGAGCAGGTAATCCGTGACCGCGGCCTTTTGCCGGGCGGAGAGGAAGGCGAAGGAGGGCATGACGCCCTTGCCGGTCTCGAGCAGCGCGGTGATGTCCTGGGGTTTGAGCTTGCGGCCGATGTCCACCAGGGTGGGCACGTTTTGGGCGGCGTTGCCCGCGCGGTCCAGCCCATGGCAGGCGGCGCAAATCTGGGTGTAGAGCGCGCGGCCGCTGGCCGGCACGCCGGGGGTTTCCCGGCCGGTCTCGACCATGTTCACCACCCAGGCCATTTCATTGGCGTTGACGTACAGCACGCCGTCCGGGTCCACCGCCGCGCCGCCCCACTCGGCCCCGCCATCGAAGCCGGGGAAAATGATGGTGCCTTCGCGGCTGGGCGGCAGAAAGGGCGCGTGCGGGCGCAGGCGGGCGAAGCGGTCGAGCACCGCGCGGTGTGCCTCCGGGGTGCGGTCGGTGATCTCGGCGTGGGTGAAGAGTTGGCGGGCGAAGGGCGCGGGCTTGAGCGGGAAGGGCTGGGTGGGCCAGGCCGATTCGCCCTGCAGGTCGCTGGGCGGCACGGGGCGTTCTTCGATGGGAAAGAGCGGCTCGCCGCTCACGCGGTCGAACACGAACACATGCCCGGACTTGGTCACCTGCGCCACGGCGTCCACGCGCCGGCCGCGGTGCCGGACGGTGAGCAGGTTGGGCGGCGCGGGCAGGTCGCGGTCCCACAGGTCGTGATGCACGAACTGGAAATGCCACAAGCGCCGGCCGGTGCGGGCCTCGAGCGCCAGCAGGCAGTTGGCGAAGAGGTTTTGCCCGAGACGGTTTCCGCCCCAGAAATCGAAGGCCGCCGATCCGGTGGGGACATAGACGATGCCGCGCGCGCGGTCCACGGCCATGCCGGCCCAGCAATTGGCGCCGCCGATGTACTTCCAGGCGTCCGGCGGCCAGGTTTCGTGGCCGGGTTCGCCGGGGTGGGGAATGGTGTGGAACCGCCACACCAGCGCTCCGGTGCGGATGTCGTAGGCGCGGATGTGTCCCGGCGCGGCGGGGGCCGGGCCTTCGCCCACGCGCACGGGCAGGAACAGCAGGTGCTCGAACACCGCGCCGGGCGTGTTGGCCAGCACGGTCAGGCGGCTCACGTCCCGGCCCAGCCCTTCCTTGATGTCCACCCGGCCGCCCCGGCCGAACGATTCGATGAGCCGGCCGGTGCGGGCGTCCAGCGCGTACAGGTAATGGTCGGCCGTGAAGAGCACGCGCCGGTCCTCACCCGCTTGCCAGTACACCACGCCGCGGTTGACACCCAGCGCGCCGCCCGAGCCGCCCCCGGCAAAGGGATCAAAGCGCCAGAGTTCGCGGCCCGTGGCGGCGTCCAGGGCGAAGAGTTTCAAGCCGGGCGAGGTGCCGTAGAGCACGCCGTCCACGACGAGCGGGTTGCACTGGATTTGGGACAGGTTGTTGGTGCGGGCGTCGCCGCAGCGGTACATCCAGGCCAC
>CAYXPA010000221.1:0-1792 GCA_964466945.1 uncultured Verrucomicrobiota bacterium
TTCGGCGGGCTCATCCTCTCGGCCGCGGGCACGGCGTTGATCGGTTTGGTGGCCGCCCACCGCGCCTTTGAGCGTCAAGTGCGCCTGAGTGAAATGAAGTCGAACTTCGTCGCCAGTGTGTCGCACGAGTTGCGCGCCCCCGTCGCCGCTGTTCGGCTGCTGGCCGAGAGCCTGGAGCGCGGCACCGTGACGGAGGAACCCCGGCGCCGCGAGTACTTCCGCCTCATCAGCCAGGAGTGCCGCCGGCTCTCGGCGCTGATTGAAAACGTGCTCGACTTTGCCCGGATCGAGCAGGGCCGGAAGCAATACGAATTCGAGCCCACCGATCTGCCCGCTCTGGTCGCGCAGACCGTCCGGCTGATGGAACCGTACGCCGCCGAGCGCCAGGTCACGCTCCTCTACGAGCCGCCCCACGACTTCAACTGGCAACCGGCCCTGGACGGCCGGGCCATTCAGCAGGCGCTGGTGAACCTGATAGACAACGCCGTCAAACACTCCCCGGCCGGCGCCGCGGTCACCGTCACCCTCGCCGCCGCGAGCGCGCGCGGTTCCGCGGATTCGCCCACGCCCGCCGCGCCGCCGCGCCTGACGCTGGCCGTGTCCGACCGCGGGCCCGGCATTCCCGCCGCCGAGCGCGCACGCATCTTCGAGCCCTTTTACCGCCGCGGTTCGGAGCTGCGTCGCGAAACAACCGGCGTGGGCATCGGGCTGAGCCTGGTCAAACACATCGTCGAGGCCCACGGCGGGCAGGTGCGGGTCGAGAGCCAGCTTGGCGAAGGCAGCCGCTTCGTGATCGAGCTGCCGGTCAACGAACCACCCCCTAAGACAGCGCCATGAACGCCCGCGTCCTCATCATCGAAGACGAGTTCGCCATGCGCACCGCCCTGACCGACGTACTCGAAGCCGAGGGCTACCGCGTCATCACCGCCGCGGACGGCGCGTCCGGCCTGGAGCGCGCGATCCACGAAAAGCCCGACCTCGTGCTGCTGGACATCATGATGCCGCGGCTTGATGGCTTCGCGCTCTGCGCCGAGCTCCGGCGCCGGGCCCACGGGGAGCCGATCCTGATGCTCACGGCCAAGGGGCAGGTGGCGGACCGGGTGAGCGGCCTCGACGCGGGCGCGGACGACTATCTGGTGAAGCCGTTCAGCACCGAGGAACTGCTGGCCCGCGTGCGCGCGTTGCTGCGCCGGGCACAGCGCCAGACCCGGGCCGTGCGCGAACTGCGCCTGGGCGAGGTGCGGGTGGACCTGGTCCGGCAACGCGCCTGGCGCGGCCGCGCGGAGGTGCATTTGACTGCGAAGGAATTGGCGATGCTCCGCCTGCTGGCCGAAGCCGAGGGCGAGCCGGTGACGCGCGAGCGGTTCCTGGATGTGGTCTGGGGTTACGGCGCGTTTCCCACCACGCGCACGGTGGACACGCACATGGCCAGCCTGCGGGCCAAGTTCGAGCCCAACCCCGCCCGGCCCCGCTGGCTCAAGACCGTGCACGGCGTGGGCTACCGGCTGGAGTTACCCCCGAAGTGAAACCACACTGACCCCATGAACCAACCGGTGTCCAAAAGCCGCGGGAAACGGCCGCCGCCAGCCCGCATATTTCAGGGGCGGTCAGGAACCGGAAGGCGTAGCGCAGATTTCCAATCTGCCGTACCGCGGGTTTCCAACCCGCGGAGCGCCGCCACCTTTCCGACACTTAGCCGACTGGAAGTCGGCGATCCAGCAGGTTGGAAACCTGCGCTACGAGCCTTTGATCCGCCGCACGGCGAACCCGCTGGTGAAATAAGCAGGCTAGG
>CAYXPA010000222.1:0-1780 GCA_964466945.1 uncultured Verrucomicrobiota bacterium
CGTGGATCCGACCTTCACCGTCAGCAACCAACCCAATGTCGGCGGCCCCTTCCGCGTGGCCGCCCTTGCCCATTACCCGAGCGAAGCCGATCCGCAGCAGCTCGTGGTCGGCGGTGGAACCTACCATGTCGAAGCGGGCAACGGCGTCACCAACCAACGTCGCCACGTCGCCCGCCTCGACGCCACGACCGGCGCTTGGGACCCGGCCTTCAACCTGGCGCCGATCCCGAACCCGCCCGCCTCCGTGGACGGTTCGGTCTCGCGCATCGCGGTGCTCCCCGATGGCAAGCTGCTCGTCGGCGGCATCCAGGGCGGCGGCCACACCGCCTTCGATGGCATGCTGCGCCTGAACGCGAACGGAACGCTGGACCCGGCGTTCAAGTCGGGTCCCACCGAAGGCGCCTTCGGACCGTCGCTCGCCGCCGGTCCGTTTGGTCCGTTCGAGGTCCTTCCCAGTGGCCAGATCGTGGCCGGCGGCCGCTTCACGAAGGTGCAGACGAGCATTCGCCCGAACATCGTGCAACTCCTGCCGGACGGATTGCGCGACCCCTCCTTTGTTCCGGCCGGCGGACCAAACAGCGAAGTCACCGCCCTCGCCGTGCAACCGGACGGCGGCATCCTCATCGCCGGCACGTTCACGGCGGTCGATGGGATCGCGCGGCGCGGACTCGCCCGGCTCCACGGCAACCCGTCCCCACCTCTGCTGCTGGCCTCGTCCACCACACCCGACGGCGAGTTGGCCGGCGGTTTGCAGGCCACGCTCGAGGTCAAGGTGGCCGGCAACCCGCCGCCATCTGTGACCTGGTACCGCGGCGAGACCGAGGTCGGTACCGGCCCGGTGCTGAGGCTTTCAAAAAGCGACCCGGCCAACCAGGGCGAGTACTATGCACTGGTGGCGAACGAATCCGGCATCACTGCCACCGACCCGGTCGTGCTCAGCTTCGATGCCGGTCCTCCGGTGATTACGGAACCGCCGCAGAACGTCCGCGCCTCGCTGACCGGCACCGCGGTGTTTCGGGTCGCTGCCACCGGCACCCCGCCGCTGAGCTACCAATGGCATCGCAACGGCGAGCCGCTGCCGGGCCAGACGCAAGCCGAGTTCCGGGTGCAGGTCCTCCGTCTGGACGCTGACCAGGACACTTATTCGGTCACGGTGAGCAACGCGTTGGCCGTGGTTGAGAGCCTTCCGGTGCGGGTTTACCTCTCGCTGCAAGGCAGCCGCGACTCCTGCTTCTACGAGTACACCCTGCCGGCCGGGATCAACGACAACTTCCTCGAGTGCCGGAGTCCGACCGCCTTTGACTTCCCCAGCTACCAGGCGGTGGAGTCCATCGCCTGGCAACCCAACGGGCATGTCGTCATCGGGGGTGGCGCGTTTACCCACGGCAGTCCATGGAGCCCGCGCCCGCAGCCGTTCTTGATGCGGTTCACCGCCTGGGGCGTGCGCGCGTACTCGGGACAGGAACGCCCGGATGCCCCGGTGCATGTCGTGGCCGCCGGCCCGGACAACTCGGTTTACCTGGCGGGTGATTTCAAGAACATCGTGGACGGCGACGGCGCCGTGTTGGGGGCGCAACGCTGGGTGGCCAGGTACGACGCGACCATGCGGTGGGTCCCGGGCTTCGCGCCCGTGCTGTCGCCCGAGAACGCGCAGGTCACCGCGCTGCTGGTACAGCCCGACGGCAAGCTCTTGCTCGCCGGCACGTTTTCCAACGTCAACGGCCGCGCCAGCCTGGGCGTGGCCCGCCTCCTGCCCGACGGTCAGAGCGACCCGGCGTTC
>CAYXPA010000223.1:0-1704 GCA_964466945.1 uncultured Verrucomicrobiota bacterium
CTTTCATGAGCAGCCCTTCCGGGCCGATGTTCTTGCCGAAATTGCCGGAGTCGGGCGTGCCGTATTCGGGCGCGGCGACGTCGGCCTCGGTGATGCCGCAGAGGGCCAGATTGCCATCGAGAGTGAACACCGCGCCCATGGCTTCGTCCACGCCGGGGAAGGCGTAATACTTGGCCCAGAGCAACGCGCCGTTGGCGTCGAACTTCATCACCAGTGGATCGGTTTGCGTGACGATCCCGTGCGTCACGGAGCCGACGACGTAGTATTCGGTCTGGCCCGCGCCGTTCGTGCCATGCACGAAATCCTGGACGGTCCATTGCTCGAGCAGTGCGGGCGATTGGTAGCTGACGATCCAGAGCCGGTTGCCGTTGGCGTCGAACCGCGCCAGCCACAGGTCCAAGCCGCGCCGCCCCAGCAGCGTGAACGTCCCGTCCGCCAACGCCACACCGCGCTGCGGGGAC
This sequence comes from uncultured Verrucomicrobiota bacterium, assembly GCA_964466945.1. Classification (GTDB taxonomy): domain Bacteria; phylum Verrucomicrobiota; class Verrucomicrobiia; order Limisphaerales; family J093; genus DSVZ01. Next base: position 462 of record CAYXPA010000223.1, read on the forward strand.
ATGCCCTGATTCGCGCCCAGGTCGCGCGCCCAGAGCAGGTCACCCGACGCGTTGAACTTCGCCAGTGAACCGGGGCTGCCGGCCACGATGAGGTCGTTTGTGCCCGGCCGACCGTCCTTGAGCACGACTGCGCCCGGGCCGGGCAGCCGCGTGCCGCCCGAGCCGAACGCGTAGGAGTTCACATCCGGGGCAAGAATTCTTCCCCAGCGCACGGTCTGGCCAATCTCCGGCTGGAAGTCCGTGGTGAGGCCGGCCAACTGGATGCCGCCCAGGCCCGCGCCCGCGTCGCGGTGGAACAGGTTGTTGTGATCGAGGTTGGCGCTGGCATCCACCAGCTTCAAACCCAGCAGGTCCAGGCTGAACCGGCCGACGAGGTCGAGGTTCACGTCGAATGCCCACCACGGATTCGCCAGCGGCGCGAGGCGGAAGTCGCTGCCCAGGCGGATGGCCAGCGTCGGCCCGCCGTTGAGCACCTCGGCGATGCTGCCCTCGATGCCCATTTCCAGTTCCAGCCACGCGCCCACCTCGGCGGCCAGGTCGTCGAACACCGTCGGATCGGACACGCGCAGCGGGATGAACTCCTTGATCGGCTCGTAGAAATAGCCATTGGCGTTGGCGCTCGGGCGGGCCGGGTCATAGCCCATTTCCATGCCCACGGTGAAGGCGCTTTGCAGCGGCAAGGTGAGCTGGCGCGGAATGTTCGCCTCGACGCCGGCCGTCAGGCGCGCCACCGGGCCGACCGTGACCGGCACGCCAGCGATGTTCAGCGAGACCACCGGCAGGTTGAGATCGAAGATTTCCTCGGTCTTGTCCGCGGCCGGTTTGTTGGTGGTGTTTTCGCCGCCGCCACATTCGAGCACCACGTTCATCACAACGCCGGCGTCCAGATGCACGTAGGCGTGCTGGAGGGCGAAGTTGCGGATGCGCGCGTTGATTTGCAGGCCGCTGGAGCGGAGCAGCAGCTCGCCGCTGAGGCGGATTTTGTCGGTGAGTTGCAGGTCGTTGAAGTGCCAGGGGATCGCGTTCAGGCCGCGCAGGTCCGCCAACCGGCCGTCGCGCGGGTCTTGCTGTTCAATCGTGGCGGCCAGCAGTTCGCGGGCGGCCTTTTCCGCGGCCGTGTAGGTGTTTTCCAGCGTCGGATTGTAAGGGTCGCGCACCGCGCCGTCGTAGGCGTCAAACCGGGCGTCCTGGAAAAACGTGGCGCTCTTGAGCACCTCCAGGAGGCTGCGCACATGGCCGGTGA
>CAYXPA010000224.1:0-1697 GCA_964466945.1 uncultured Verrucomicrobiota bacterium
ATGCGCGACGGCCGGGTGCTGGCGGTGTGGACGGCGAACACGGCCAACCTGCTCATGGGCACCAACGGCGCGGGCAGCCAGGTGCGGTGGGCGGAGTGGAATCCGGCCAGCCAGAGTTGGTCGTCGCCGCAACTGCTGCTGACAGACCTGCCCAACCGGCTTTCGCAGTCGCTTACGGGCTCGGGCGATCTCGCGGTGTATGCTTGGACGCGCGATTTGGACGGCGTGCTGACCAACGCGACCGACCAGCAGGTGTTTTACTGCGCCTGGAGCAACGGCACCTGGAGCGCGGCGTCGCCGTTGACCTCCGGCCCGGAGGGCAATCGGAACGTGCGCGCGGCGGTGACGGGCACCGGCGACGTGTTCCTTTTCTGGCAGCAAGGAAGTGATCTGGTCATGAGCCGGAACTTCAGCCTGCCGGCGCGCGTGGTGCGCGCGGACGCGGAGACGGCGGGCTTTGCGGACTATGCGTTGACGACCGGACCAGACGGCCACCTGGTGCTGCTCTGGCAGGAGATGAGCCCGGATGGTTCGGACGCGCATTACCGGGTGTACGATCCGGCCGCCGACACCTGGAGCCGGGACGAGCGGCTGTTCCGCGACGCCCCGCTAGAGCGGTCTTTCGCCCCGGTGTGGGATGACGTGGGCAACCTGACCGTGGCCTACAACAAGGTGGAGCTGGTGCGCACCAACAAGACCCTGACCTTGGAGGGCGGCGGAGAGATCACCATCACCAACGTGCCACAGCCGGGCCGGGTGGACCTGGCCGTGACCAAGCGGCGGCTGGTGCGAGACCTCGCCCTGCTGGCGGGCGACTTCACCGTGGAGGGCGAGAATTACCTGCCGGGGGACCCGCTCACGCTGCGGGTCACGCTCCGGAACATGGGCGACCTGGCGCTGACGAATGTGGCCGTGGCCTTTTACGATGGCGACCCCGGGGCCGGCGGAACGCTGATCACGAATGTGCCGCTGAGCGGCTGGTTCGAAGGCGCGTCCACGAACCAGGCGACGGCCACATGGGTGGTGCCGGAACCCGCGACCCCGCATCTCCTGATGGCCGTGGCCCGGGCCGATGGCGATGCGGACCCGGCGAACGACCGGCAGTCGGTGCGCATCGGCGGAACGGACCTGGCCGTAGCACTGGTCAGTCAGCAGGTCGAGACCGACGGCGCGGTGCGGGTGATAGCGCAGGTGCAGAACCTCGGTGCGCCGGTAGCGGCGGAGACCGCGCTGGCCATTTACCGGGCGGGAGCCACGAACACCCCGCTGGCCACTACCCCGGTGCCCGCGCTCGAGCCGGGCCGGCTGGCGCAGGTGGCGTTGGATTTGCCGGCCGGCACTCAGCCTGAAGGGGAAACCCTTTACGAACTGCGCGCCGACGCGGCCGGGGTTGTCACGGACATTGATCCGGAGAACAACACGACCCGATTCGCCGTGAACCTGTGGTTGGATGCCGACGGCGACGGAATGCCCGACGGGTGGGAACGCAGCGTTGCGCTCGACCCGGGCAACCCGGCTGACGCAGCGCAGGACGCCGACGGCGACGGCCTGAGCAACCTCGAAGAATACCGGGCAGGCACTGATCCTCGCGACGCGGGGTCATACCTGTGGATTCGGTCGCTGGCTGTGGACGCGACCACGCGCCGGGTCGAGTTGCGGTGGGGCTCGGTGGCCAACCGATTGTACACGGTGCTGCG
>CAYXPA010000225.1:0-1556 GCA_964466945.1 uncultured Verrucomicrobiota bacterium
GCGCCGGTGCGCTGGCTCTGCACAGTCCGGATGGAATCGAGATTCGCCCCGTGCCCGAGGCGCCCATCCCGCCGGCGCCGCCCGCCTGGCACTACACCTTGCTCAACGGCAGCACGCTGACCGATGACTGCCCAATCTGCGGCCGGCCCAGCATTCCACTGCCAATGCAAGGCACCTTCCAGTTGCGGCTCATTCAAGAGAACCCGCTCTTTGCCACCTACGCGCTGGAGAACATCGCTTTCGATGCCGGTCCGCCCGGCGGCACGACCTACAAGGTCCGCGGCCAGGGCATCTACCAGGTTGGCGGCGAGGTGGGCCTGGTCCAGGAGATGTTCCTGGAAGCGTGGGTGGACGACGGTCGCACCAACAAGCTCTGTTACTTCACCAACACCGAGCCGGCCGTGCGCCGGGGCTGGCCGCTGGTCCAAATCACCCTCGTCCAGACCAACGGCACGGATATCCAGCGGTTCTACCTGGACCTGCGGGCCGCGCCGGTGCGCGAGATTTGGTTCTCGACCGCGCACGGATTCACGCCGGGCGCGGGGCCGCCCGACGTGAACTACGTCAGCGCCGGCGATCTCGTCTCCGCCGCCGGACACCCGGTGCGCCGCAACGCGGACCTGACCCGGCTGTTGGGCATCATGCCGCCCGCGCCCGACCTCGGTCTGGACGGCGTGGACGTGCTGCCTCGCGGTGAGATCGCGTTCTCCGTTGAGGAAGACGTCTTCAGTGAAGTCCTCGGCCCGCTGCACCACGGCGATGTGCTCTCGGACCGCGGCCGGGTGGTGCGCGGTTATGCGGAATTGATCGGGGCTTTCAACCCCATGCCGCCAACGCCGGGCCCGGGTTTGGACGCCCTGCACGTGCTCGACAGCGGCGAAGTCTGCTTCTCGGTCGAGACCGACTTGTTTTCTCAAAGCCTGGGCCGAACGATCCGCAAAGGCGACCTGCTCTCCAGTCGCGGTGTGATCGTGAAACCCAACGAGGAACTGATCGCCCGCTTTCTGCCCGCCTTCCCGCAAGACGACTACGGGCTCGACGCCATCCATGTCTGGCCCAGCGGAGAAGTCTGGTTCTCGGTGGAAACCGGCTTTTACGGCCAGCACTTCGAGTTCTACGGCCCGGGCGATCTGCTTAGCGACCAGGGTTACGTGGTGTATCGCAACCTGGAGTTGCTCTCCGCGTTCTCGCCGCTGGAAGACCTGGCCGACTTTGGCCTGGACGCGCTGTTCATCGTCAGTGACGCCCTGGCGCCTGCCACCTCTACGGCGCGCGGCACTGTGCTGCGGCCCGATCCGGCCACCGGCGACGTGCGGCTGCGTTGGGAGGTGCAAGGCCGGCTCTATCAGTTGGAGAAAGCCACCAACGTGCTGGGGCCGTGGCTGCCCTTGGGGCCAATTACCCCCGAGACCGAGTTCATTGACCCGGGCGCGCTCGGACGCAGTCCGCAGGCGTTTTACCGGTTACGGCTGTGGTGACCGACCGGTGCCCCCGGCAGCCGGTCACTCGACCGAGTCCACGTCCGGGCCGGCGCGGGCGGGGCGGCGGGGCGGGGC
>CAYXPA010000226.1:0-1552 GCA_964466945.1 uncultured Verrucomicrobiota bacterium
CCGCGATCGGCGTTCTTGCTGGTGTGACCAGATTTGTGCCCACCCTGTGCCTCCTCCAGCCTTGTTGCGTTATGCACATAGATATGAGAATCTAGTGGCGTATTGCAACAATCACCGGAATCCCGAATCACGACCCTTGCACAACGCCTCGGCGTCGTTCGCCCGCGCGACGTCGAAGCGGCGGGCATCCCGCGCGAATACCTGCTGCGCTTGATGCGGCGCGGCGTGCTGGAGCGCTCGGGACGAGGTCTCTACCGGCTCGCAGACGCCCCCGTGACGGAACATCATTCGCTTGCGGAGGTCGGCAAGCGGCTTCCTCATGCGACGGTCTGCCTACTGTCCGCGCTTGTGTTTCATCAGATCACTACACAAAATCCGGCTGAGGTCTGGATCGCGCTTCCTCCCGGGAGCCGCACGCCGCGCGCGAATGGGCAACGGCTTCGTGTGGTCCGCTTCACCGGACCCGCACTCACGGAAGGACGCCAGGAGCATCGCATCGAAGGGGTACCGGTCGGCATCTACTCCCCCGCGAAGACGGTGGCGGACTGCTTCAAGTTCCGGAACAAGATCGGTCTCGATGTAGCGCTCGAGGCCCTGCGCGAATGCGTGAGGCAGCGGAAGGCGACGATTCGTGAGATACACCGCTTCGCCAAGATCTGCCGCGTGGCGCGCGTGATGCAACCGTACCTGGAATCACTGCCATGAACACGGCGGCCTCCGTGCGGGCGCGTCTGCTGAACCTGAGCAAGCAGACCGGCGAAGACTTTCAGGCGCTCCTGAACCGGTACGCCGTCGAGCGCTTTCTCTATCGCCTTGGCGCGAGCGATCAGGCGGACGAATTCATCCTGAAGGGGGCGATGCTCTTCGTCGCGTGGCAAGGCAACTTGCACCGGCCCACCAAAGACCTGGACCTACTCGGCTTTGGCGATTCTGCTCCCGGGGCTGTCGCACAACGGATCCGGTCGGTCGCCAGCGTCTGGGCTGACGATGGCATCCAGCTCGACCCCTCGACCGTTGAAGCAGAGATCATCCGCGAGGACGCCGAGTACGAAGGGGTTCGCGTGAAACTTACAGCTTCGCTCGATCAGGCTTGCATCCGCATGCAGATCGATATTGGCTTCGGTGACGCGGTGGACCCGGCGCCTGTCGAGTCCGTGTTCCCAGCGATTCTGAATCACATCGACCCGCCCAAGCTTCGCATGTACCCTCCCGAGGCTGTGATCGCCGAAAAACTGCAGGCCATGGTCGTGCTCGACATCCGCAACAGCAGGATGAAAGACTTCTACGATCTTTGGTACTTCGCACGCACCGGATCGTTTGCTCTGGGCGTGCTACGGCGTGCGGTCATCGCGACATTTAAGAGGCGGCGGACACCAATGCCCTTCGGATTGCCTTTCGCACTGACCCCTGATTTCCATACGGACGAGGGGAAACAGCAGCAATGGCTGGCGTTCGTCCGTCGCCTGAACCTGCCAGCCGACACGCCGGACCTACCGCAGGTTGGCCAGGAGATCGCACGCTTCATTCAGCCTGTTTTCAAGCCGGGCGGCGA
>CAYXPA010000227.1:0-1525 GCA_964466945.1 uncultured Verrucomicrobiota bacterium
CGCAAGGCGAAGTACCGGCAAAGCGGCGTCGCCTACTATCGTCCCTGGGTCTTCATGATCACCGACGGCGAACCGCAGGGCGAGCCGGAGAGCGTGGTGCAACAAGCCGCGCAACGCCTCAAGACTGACGAAGCCGCCAAGCGCGTGGCCTTCTTCGCCGTGGGCGTCGAAGGCGCGGACATGGCCAAACTGAGCGAGATCGTTGTCCGCACCCCGGTCAAATGATCGGGCTGAACTTTGTGGAGATGTTTGTCTGGCTCTCGCGCAGCATGGAGCGCGTGGCGCAGTCCAAGACCGACGAACAGGTCGCCTTGCCACCGCCGGGCTGGGGCACGGTGTAGCGCCCGCACCGCGTCGCCGAGGACGGACGCCGCGCGGGAGCCGGCCTCGCGCCCGATGGGCGCAGCCCGGCCAGTTATCGCCGAGCCTCGACGCGGACGAAGCCCGCAGTTCCGGTTGCGCCCACGGTCACGGTCTTCGTAGTGCCGTCGCCCACGATCGTTTCGCGCACACTCCAGTCAGCGTCCGAAAGCGCGGACTTGAACTGGACCTCGTAGGTCGTGCCGGCTGTGGTCGGCAAGCTGAAGGCGATCTGGCCGTTGGCGAAGGCCGGGGCACCCAGTGTGACCTCCGTCGGTCCGCCGCCCGCGTTTACCGTCAGTAGCGCCGTCGCGGAGCGCAGACTGCCCCCGCCGACCCCGGAGACTCCCACCGAGTAGGCGCCCGCGTCAGACGCCTGCACGTTTTCAAGCCGCAGGGTGGCGTTTGTCTGGCCGGTCAGAACGGTCGTGTCCTTGAACCAGAGATACCGCAGGTCGTCGAAGCCCGTGGCGACGACGCTGAACGTGGCCGTGCCGCCCGCCTCCACCGTCTGCGCTTGCGGCTGCTGGGTGATCCGCGGCGTGACGCTCAAGGTGGCGGCGTAGCCCGGCGTGGCGCCGTGGGCGTTCGAGACGACCACCGTATAGGTCCCGTGGTCGGCGGGTGCGACCGCCGCGAACGCGAGTTCAGAGGACGGACCCTCTTGAACGGTCGTGGCCCCTTTGGCCCATCTATAGGTCAGCGGGCCGGTGCCCGCGGCGGTGACCTTTAGCGTCGCGGGTGAGCCCACGGGCACGGCCACGTTCACAGGCGGAACGAAGATCAGCGGCTTGAACGGCGGCGCGGTCAGGCTCAACGCGGCGGGCGGCGACGTGACCACGTTGCCGCCCGCAGTGACGGTCACGTGATAGCTCGCGACGTCCGCGGGGGTCGTGGCGAGGATTGTGAAAGTCGCGCCGGTTGCGCCGGCGATGGGTGTACCCTCCTTGAACCACTGATAGGTGAGGGGCGCGGGGCCGCTCGCCGCGACGCTGAACGTGGCGGGGGCGGTCTCCGGAACCGTCTGCGACTGCGGGCTCGCCAGCAGGCGGGGCGCGCCCGGCGTGGCTTCGCCGAAATTAGCGTAGATCGCCGCGGTGCCGTCGGCGAACTCGACGCCGATGGCGACGTCCTCGCCCTGCGCCTCGACGTCGAAAAAGCTCTT
>CAYXPA010000228.1:0-1523 GCA_964466945.1 uncultured Verrucomicrobiota bacterium
CCCCAGGACGGCGCGCTGTATTTCCTGACCGGCGGCCGCGACACCGCCACCACGCTCTACCGGGTCACCTACACCGGCCCCGAATCGGTCGCGCCGGTCACGTGGGAGGACCCGGCCGGGCAACGCGGGCGCCAGCAGCGGCGGGAGCTCGAGCGCTTTCACGGCCGGACCGACCCTGCGGCGGTGCCGGCGGCCTGGCCGCATCTGCGCAGCCACGACCGCGCCTTGCGCTACGCGTCGCGCGTCGCGCTCGAACACCAGCCGGTCGGCGAGTGGCGCCGGGGGGCGCTGACCGAGAAAGAACCCCGCAGCCGCCTCGCGGCGTTGCTGGCGCTGGTCCGCTGCGGCGCGCCGGCGGATGCCGGGCCGGTCCTTCGCGCGCTGGCCGGGCTCGAGTGGTCGCGCCTGTCCCGCGACGAGCTACTGGAGTTGATCCGCGTCTATTCCCTGGTGTGCGCGCGCTGGGGCCGGCCGGATGAGCCCGGTCGCGACGCCATTCTCCGGCACCTGGACCGCCGCTTCCCCGCCGACGCCTACGAACTGAACAAGGAGCTGACCCAACTGCTCATCTTCCTCGATGCGCCGGGCATCGTGGATCGCGTCCTCGCCCGCATGGAAACGGCCCCGAGCCAGGAGGAGCAACTCCATCACGCGCTCTGCCTGCGCCTCCTGGACCCGAACACTTGGACGCCCCGACAGCGCGAGCGCTACTTCGGCTGGTTCGCGCGCGGCATCGCGGCGGGCGGGGGCGTCACCTACGGCGAATACCTGCTGGGCCTGCGCGCCGAGCAGGTGGACCGGTTGACGCCGGCGAACCGGGACGCGCTGGCGGCGCTTCTGGCCCAGCGCCCGCCGGTGGACCCGTACCTGGACCTCAAACAGCGCGAATTCGTCCGCGAATGGCAGGTGGCGGACCTGCTGCCCGCCGTCGCGGCCCAGATGCGCGGGCGGGACTTCGAGCAGGGGCGGCGGGTGTTCTCGACCGCGATGTGCTTCAAGTGCCATCGCTTCCAACGCCAGGGCGGCTTGGGCGGACCGGATTTGACGGGGGTCGGCGCCCGCTTCGACGACCGGGCGCTGCTCGAGGCGATCCTCGAGCCCGGCAAGGTGGTGTCTGATCAGTACGCGACCGTGGAGGTGACCACCCGCGATGGCGACAGCTACACCGGCCGCATCGGCGACCAGAACGAGCAGCACATCCTGCTCAAGGGCGACCTGCTGAATCCGGCCCACGTGATCAAGATCGCGTGGACGAACATCGCATCCGTGCGACCGTCGGCGACCTCCTTGATGCCGTCCAACCTGCTCGACTCGTTCACCGAGGCGGAAGTCCTGGACCTGATCGCGTTCCTCAAATCGCAGGGCGACCCCAATCACCCGGTGTTTCGTTGAACCGGCCCCTTTTGGTTGGCGGCGGGAGGTGCGCGAGGCGATGCGGCATTCGGCGGACCCGCGTTGCTGAATGAGCCCTGGTAGCGCCGGGCTGCGTCCCGGCCGGGCGGACCGGCGCCGACGCAGCGGCG
>CAYXPA010000229.1:0-1518 GCA_964466945.1 uncultured Verrucomicrobiota bacterium
GCGGTGGTTCAATTCACAGCAATCTTCCCTCGAAAAAAGTCCGACAGGCTCCTAACTGGTCGGTGTGCTCGATGGCGTAGGTCTTGCCGGGCGCGCCGTTCCACATCAACTCGGCCCGGCCGGTGTTGAGTTGGCGTCGGATCACCACCAGCGGGCCACTTCCGACGATTTCCACCTTGAACAGGTCCACCGACTGGTTGAGGTCGCCGGCGGCCAGGTCGGGCGCCTGGCTCAGGAAAAACAGGCTGCGGCCGTCGGCGCTGAAGAATGGCCGGAATGACCATCCGCGGCCCGGAGCGCCCAATGGCGAGCGGCTCACCAGCAGCGTTTGGCCGGTCTGCAGGTCGCGGAGGAACACATCCTTGGCGTTGTTGGTGTCGTTCGCGACCAGGTTGCTGGCGAGGCTGGCGAAGGCGACGTAGCGGCCGTCCGCGCTGAGCGCGGCGTGCGTCGAGTCGCCGTTGCCCTCGCTGACGCCGTCCGCGGCGACACTGACCAACGTCACGGCGCCGCTGTCCACGTCCGCGCGCCAGACCTGATGCGTCGGGTTGGCGGGCGAAGTCGGCGCAGCCCAGACCACATACCGGCCGTCCGCGTTGAGCGCGGGGTTGCCGCCGGTGGTGCGCTCGATGAGGTTGGACAGCACGATTTGATCGCGAACCCGGTCCACCACGACCAGCGCATAGTTGGCAGGCTTGGGCGGTGCGTGGAGGAAGGCGAACCGACGCCCGTCAGCGCTTATAGTTGCCCGGGTACCATACCTTTCCGAGACCCATTGCGGGGCGGGTGACGTGCCGGGCTCGGCAAACCAAGCGGCGGTGGCATGGAGCTCCACCCACGGCCCGGTGAACGGCCACCGGGTGATCACGAAGAATTCGCCGTCGGCTGTGAAAACTGGTGGCTCGTCCACCGAGGCCGGCAGGGGCGCCGACCACGTCGCGGCGCTCAAATCCGTCAGGTACCACACCTTTTGGCCGGACTCGTAGAAACTCACGGCGGCGTAGCGGCCGTCCGGACTCAGCACGGACTCCGGGTAGGCGTAGGCGTTGGACGGCAGGGCCGGCGGCCGCAACCGCGTGCGCGGTCCGTCGGGCAAAAATTCCACGAACGCATCCGGCACGCCGTTCGTGTCCTCGGGCACGAGGTTGTTGGCGGCGCTGATGAACAGCAGGCGCGTGCCGTCGGCGCTGAGCGAGGGCGTGGCCGGATGGCCGTTGGCCAGGTAGCCCATCGGGTCCTGGCTGATGAGTTGGCGCGCGCCGGTTCGGGTGTCCTGCCGGTAAACCTGCTGGTGATTCGTGTTGCCGGCCGGACCGGGCGGGAAGGCGGTTAGGGCCACGTAACGGCCATCGGCGCTGACGCCGGCCGGGCGCACGCCAATCCAGCCGCGTCCCGAGGCCGATTCCGTGGCCGCCAGCGGCAAGGTGGTCTGCGTGCCGGTGCCTTCGCGGGTGCTGAACACGAAGACCGGGCCTTCGAGATCGGTGGTGGCGGCGGCCAGCCAGTCGCCGTTCGGGC
>CAYXPA010000230.1:0-1512 GCA_964466945.1 uncultured Verrucomicrobiota bacterium
TGGTTCAATTCACAGCAATCTTCCCTCGAAAAAAGTCCGACAGGCTCTTAGCGGTCGCCGCAAACCTCCGGCGCAGCGGTGAATCCCGGTGCAGCGCACCCTTGACGCGTTTTTGCTGGCATCTGCGCGGCGGCCCCCTAGATTTTTCAGCACATCCTTGAGCCCGTGAGGTGATTATGGACCTGACCTTCCACTGTCCGCATTGCCAGCAGGAGTTGATTGTGGACGCCGCCGCCGCCGGCCAGGTGATCCAATGTCCCACCTGCAGTGCCGAGATCGGGGTGCCCATGCCGGACGTCACCAACATCCGGCCCATGGACCCAATCCACAGCTCCGCCGCGGCCCGCGTCGAGCATCACTTCGTCGTGCCCGTGCGCGAAGGGCCGCCCGAGGTGCTGATCCAAAAGGGCCCCAAGGAGGAAGAAGTCAGCGAGGGCCCCGAGAAGAAAATCAAAATCCGCATCTTCCGCCACAGCGATTGCATCGAGGTGGGCCGCGACCGGTACGAGGAAATGGTGGCTGCGTTTCTGAACAAGGTCGGCTGGGAAAACATCCTCAGCACCACGCCGCTGACCTACACGCACATTGACATCGCCACGCAGAAAATCCTCACCGATTACGCCATCCAGTTCATCTACCGCGGCTGAGCGGGCCGCGCGGCCGGAGCGTCGGGCCACCGGGCGTTTTCGCCGGGCCGGCCCGGGGTTGGAGGTGACAAACCGGGCCGTTTGTCCCAAGCTCGCCCTGCTGACATCGAAGACCGTTTTCAACACACACCACCCGTTCTCATTCGCGAAACCATGAACACCGTCACCGAACTCAAGGTCGTCAAAGGCAACACCAAGACCAAGGTCGAAGCCGAGCTGTCCCGCACCGGCGGCCTGTTGCGCCTGGCCCCGAACTGGGTGCCGCGCTCCTTCCTCCAGCCCGGCCTGCGCCTCAAGCTCCACCCCGACGACACCTACGCCTACGGCGCCCACCGCGGCGGCATTGACGAACGCTGGTTCGCCTCGACCACCGAGGCCGCCAACGAAGGCCGCGTCCCCGACGAGGGCCTGAGCTACGTCGTCGTGGGCCGCGAGCGCTTCACCCTCCGCAAAGCCGTCGAAGACTGCGGCGCCACGCTCGTCGGCCGGGCGATCTGGAAAAAGTACGGCCGCTGGCCGGTGTACTCGAAGTTCTTCGACAACATGGGGCCCATCCCGCACCACATGCACCAAAACGCCAAACAGGCCAAACTCGTCGGCCAGGAAGGCAAGCCGGAGAGCTACTACTTCCCGCCCCAACACAACAACGTCGGCAACCACTTCCCCTACACCTTCTTCGGCCTCGAACCGGGCACCACCAAGGACCAGGTCCGCCGTTGCCTCGAAGACTGGAACAAGGGCGACAACGGCATCCTCGACCTCTCGAAGGCTTACCGGCTCAAGCCCGGCACCGGCTGGCTGGTGGACCCGTGCATCCTCCACGCCCCCGGCAGCCTCTGCACCTACGAGCCGCAATGGGGCAGCG